>CAYHGI010000011.1:1139-22175 GCA_964356285.1 uncultured Candidatus Saccharibacteria bacterium | reverse complement strand
ATTCTTTACGACCAAAACAATCAGGCAGTAATAATGTATATTTTGGCGAATGATAATTCAGTCATTATCACTGGCGCCGAGAGCGCCGCGCATGAGATAATGCTCCGCTTGGCCTCAAGTCAGATAAAGAAGTGAAAATTAATATGAATATTGAAGTTGAAATAAAAGTAAAGGTGGAAAATCTTAAGGAAATCAAGAAAAAAGTTTCAAAAATAGGGAAGCTCGTCAAAGCAATCAAACAGATTGATGATTACTATACCCCGTCTCATCGAAATTTCTTTACTCAAAAACCTCATCCCACAGAATTTTTAAGAATCAGGACCAATCCGGGTAAGATTGTTTTTGAGTATGATAAATCAATAAATAAAAGAGCAGACGGAGATCATGATTATGCGGAAGAATATGAGACAGAGATTTTAGACAAAAAGGAATTTGAAAAAATTTTGGGATTTTTGGATTTCAAAAAAGTTCTAACTATAGAAAAAGAAAGAGAATATTGGATGTGCGGAAAGATTGAAGTGGCTCTGGATAATGTTAAAGGGCTGGGGTCATACGTTGAGGCAGAAGCAAAAGGAAATTTCAAAGACGAAAAAGAAGCCAAGCAAGAGTGCATAAAATTTTTGGAAAATCTGGGAATAAAAAACGTTCAAAACACTCAAATCAAAAAAGGATACTCTGAAATGCTTTTTGAAAAGCTACGCTAGTTTAGCGCAAAAAAATAAAAACTCGCTTGCTTATTGCTATAAAAACTCAACATGCTATCATTGGGGTGTTATGTTAGACAAGAAAAAAATTAAAGAAAAATTGGAAAAAGAGCGGGATCTGCTTTTAGAAGAACTGCGGGATATGGGTAAACTTAATCCTGAAACAGGCGAGTGGGAAGCGACTCCAGAGGGGTTGGATTTTCCGGAATCGGATCAGAATGAAATGGCCGATCGATTTGAAGATTTTGAAGCCAGAAGTTCCATGATTAAAACTTTGGAACCGAGATTGAATAATATTTTGAAAGCGCTAAAAGGATTGAACAAAGAATCTTTCGGCAAATGCGAGATATGCAAAAAAGATATTGAAATGATGCGCCTAGAAGCCAATCCTGCTGCCCGTACTTGCAAAAAACATTTAGAAAGCTAATTACATGAGCTTCTCAAGAGTATATTCTGCGCAGACGCACCTATTGAAAGGGAAGATTGTTACCGTGGAAGTAGATATTACCAAAAATACTTTGCATGCTTTTACCTTGGTGGGTCTACCAGATAAAGCGGTGGACGAATCCAAAGATCGTATGAGCTCGGCGCTCAAAAATTCCGGTTTTAAGTCTCCAAAAAGTCAAAATCAAAAGATAGTTATCTCATTATCCCCGGCCGATTTAAAAAAGGAAGGTCCATATTTTGATCTGGCGATCGCTCTTGCGTACTTGCTTTCCGCTGAAGAGATAGATTTTGACCCCAAAGGGAAAATATTTTTAGGAGAACTCGCACTCAATGGAGAACTTCAGCCTGTGAAGGGAGTGCTACCCTTGACCGAACAAGCCATGCGTCTCGGCTACAAAGAAATATTTGTGCCGGTGGCAAATGCTGAAGAAGCGGCGCTGGTAAAAGGAATTACAATCTACGGAGCGCGGACATTGGAGGAAGTCATCGATCATGTTTCGAAAGTACATTATGATAGAAAAGGTAAGCCGTTGGAAAAAGAGTTTCCAAAGATCGAGGCGCAAAGACCGACACAAATAATTCACAAAAGTATAATCCACGATATAGATTTTTCTGATATCAGAGGCCAAGAGAGCGCTAAACGCGGGCTGGAAATTGCAGCTGCGGGCGGGCATAATATTGCGCTCTCCGGTCCGCCGGGTACAGGTAAGACAATGCTTGCCAGGGTGTTCTCAAATATATTGCCAGAGCTTTCTAATGAAGAAATTTTGGAGATTACTGGCATCCATTCTATCGTTGGATTGCTCGAAGATAATCTAGTTACCGAACCGCCGTTTCGCGCGCCGCATCATACCGCTAGCTATGTATCTATGATCGGCGGGGGAAGTAATCCGAAGCCGGGGGAAGTGACCTTGGCGCACAAGGGGGTACTTTTTCTAGATGAATTTCCGGAATTTGAAAAAAGAGTTTTAGAAGCTCTTCGCCAGCCGCTTGAAGACAATATTGTTTCCATTTCTCGTGCTCGCGGTTCGGCCATTTTTCCCTCCAATTTTATTTTAATCGCCGCGATGAACCCTTGTCCTTGTGGTAATAAGGGTAATAAAGATAAAGTTTGTATTTGTCGGCCGAACGATCTGGATCGCTACGCACGCCGTATTTCAGGACCGATCATTGACCGCATAGATTTGTGGGTTACCGTGGGGAATGTGGACTATAAAAAATTGAGTGACGAGGTAATAAGGAGTGAGAGAACGCATACGATTCGAGATCGAGTAAAAGCTGCAAGGCTCATTCAAGAAAAAAGATTTAAGAGCAATCAGAATACGAAAAGAAAAATCAAAACAAATAGCGAGATGAATGTGAAGGATCTCTCGAATATAGTAAAACTTACAAAAGAGGTGAGAGAGTTGCTCGATGATAGCGCCGAACGTCTCGCTCTTTCCGCCCGCGCCTACCATAGAGTCATTAAAATTGCCCGCACCATCGCCGACTTAGAGAATTCAGAAAATGTGCAAGCGAACCATATCTTGGAAGCCATCCAATACCGACCGAAGGTAAATGCGTAAGAATTTATAGAGGCAAACCTAAAAAACACCCAGAAGGGTGTTTTTTAGGTTTTATCTCGAGATAAAATTTAGGCAATAGTGTCCTTCAAACCTTTTGCAGGTCGGAATTTTGGCACTCTCTTAGCCTCCACTTTGACTTGCGCCCCAGTTTTTGGGTTGCGAGCCATGCGGGCGGCTCTTTGCTTTACGGAAAAGATTCCGAAGCCGGCGATTGAAACCTCACCGCCTTTCTTTAAGGTCTGGATGATAGCATCAAACAATCCGTCTACGACCTCTTCAGCTTGTACTTTTGTACCGCCAAGCTTTCCATGTACCCACTCAGCTAATGCTTGTTTATTCATATAAAATTAGGTTTTAGCTTTCTAGCTAATTAGCTATATGCTATAAGCTGTTAATAATTAATTCTTCGACCTTGCCCTCCGGTCGGGAGAGGCCTTTTGCTCATAAATTACCACTTATCCCATTATATACCAAGGGTTTTTTAAGGCAAGGGCTGTATATAAAACTTTAGAAACCTCAGAATATGCACTTTTTTCCGGTACGAATTTTTTGAAGCTTAAAAAATTCTGAAGTTCTCAGCTCGTCAGCCTCGAAACCCCTCCAAAAAGTCATATTCTCTGAGGTTTCTAACGTGCGTATTCAATTACTCGCATTTCCCTGATCATAGTTACCTTGATTTCTCCAGGATATTTCAATTCTTGCTCTATTTTAAGGGCTATATCGCGAGCCATGATCTTTGCTTCCGCGTCAGAAATTTTTTCTGGAGTGACAAAGATGCGAATCTCACGGCCGGCTTGCAGAGCGTATGATTTTTCAACAGATGGAAAGGCATTGACCAGCGCTTCTAATTCTTGGAGTCTCTTGAGGTAGTTTTCTACCGAGTCGCGGCGCGCTCCGGGTCGGCCGCCAGAAATAGCGTCGGCAGTCTGCACGATGATAGCTTCAATTGTTTCGTAAGGATAGTCTTCATGGTGGCTCTTCATCGCGGTGATGATTTTTTCGTCTGCGCCGAACTTTTGCAAGATTCTAATACCTATTTCAATATGCGTGCCTTGCACTTCATGGTCTAGCGCTTTACCAATGTCATGAACCAAAGCTCCGGCTTTAGCGATAGCGACGTCTGCGCCAAGCTCTTCCGCTAACATTCCGGCGATGTGCGCCATTTCAATAGAATGCTGTAGAACATTTTGCCCATAGCTGGTTCTGAAATAAAGTCTGCCAATGATGGCTATGATGCGCGGGTCAAAATTAAATATTCCGCATTCATAAACTGCCTGTTCGCCTTTCTCTTTGATTATTTTATTTATTTCTTCTTTCGCTTTTTCTACCAGCTCTTCTATCTTAGCTGGCTGAATACGTCCGTCTAAGATCAAGTTTTCTAGCGCCAGTCGGGCTACCTGCCTTCGGATCGGATCAAATGAAGAAATGACGATAGAGCCCGGAGTATCATCCACGATAAGCTCCACTCCCGATGCTCTTTCAAAAGCCCTGATATTTCTCCCTTCTTTTCCTATTATCTTTCCTTTAATTTCATTATTTGGAATAGATACAACAGTCGTCATAAGTTCTGAAGCTGTACTAGAAGCCAGGCGCTGAATGGAAGTGGCTAAGATATCCTTAGCTCTGCGGTTTAATTTCTCCTGATTGTTATTTTCCAGTTTCTGGATTCTGGTTAAGATATCTTCTTCATATTTCTTTTCAATGTCTCGCAAAAGTTCTTTTTTAGCCTCTTCTTCTGTCAATTTCGCCACTCTTTCTAACTCTGTTCTTTTTTCTTCTTCTATTTTTACCACTTTCTCCTGAATCTTTTTTATTTCTTCCACTCTTATCTTAATATTATCAACCTCTTTGTCTATCTCCACTTGACGAGCGTCTAAAAATTCGTCTTTTTTAATAAGTCTGGATTCTTTTTCTTTCCATTCATGCTCTTTCTTTTTTTCTTCTTCTTTTAATTCCGCAAGCTTTTTTTCCGAAACTTTTTTCGCTTCGTCTGTTATTTTTTGCGCTTCTTCTTTGGCGCCGACCATCATCTGCTTAATGTCAATTTCAATAGATCGTCTTTTTCCGAGCGCCACTATTACGCGCAGGTAATATCCCACTTCGACACCTAAAAGGAGCGCCCCGGCGCTTATTAAAATTATTATTAATGTTGGACTCATAAGCTTTGTGTCAGCTCACAAGAACATACCACTATATTTATGGATTGATTTCCTCCCAAGCAAAGACCTTAATAAAGATTTTATTTACCTCGCCAAGGCGCGGAAAATTCAGCTTTAGACGCTTCATAATATATGGAATATTCCTCTAAACCAGACTTTAATTAATCAAAATAAATTTGTAAAATTCAACTTTTTCAGTATAACAGATAGAGAAAAATATGTCTAGTCTTTCTCTAGACAGTGTTTTTAGAAGATACTGGGGCCTTGGATTTTGTCACTATCTCATCAACAATTCCGTATTTTTTGGCTTCTTCGGCATCCATAAAGAAATCTCGCTCTACGTCTTTTTCCACTTGCGCCAAAGACTTACCGGTATTTTTGGCTAGGAGTTTATTTAAATTGTCCCTAGTCTTCAAAATATGCTTTGCGGTGATGGCAATATCTGTCGCTTGGCCCTCTACGCCGCCCAAAGGTTGATGGATCATCACTTCCGCATTCGGCAGAATGAAACGCTTTCCTTTTTTGCCTGCTGATAAAATTATGGCACCACCAGAGGCAGCTAGGCCAACGCAAAAAGTGGCAATATCCGGACGAACATGGTTCATCGTATCAACGATAGCCATAGTGGAAGTGACTGATCCGCCGGGAGAGTTAACGTAAAGGTAAATATCTTTTTTACTGTCTTCTGATTCGAGGAACAGAAGCTGGGCAATGACAATATTGGCAGTGTGATCGTCAATCGGGCCGCCCAAAAATATTATGCGTTCGCGCAGGAGCCGCGAGTAAATATCGTAGGCTCGCTCCCCGAATTGGGATTTTTCTATAACTGTAGGTATCAACATACCTAAATAATACACCTGTTTAAGAGCTAAATCAAGATACGCCTTCGAATTTTTTTAATTTCTTGCTACTATAGCAATATGCTTCTTACGCCGTTTTATAATCCAGAAAAATCATACGAAGAGAATTTCGAAGAAGGTCCGTTTGGAACCTTTGCTGACAAGACAGTGAAAAAAAATGAAGGAGAACCACGATTTAATTTTTTAGGCTACCAAGTTTTTTCACCTTTTGGTATTCCTGCTGGACCGCTGATAAACGGAAAGTTTGCACAGGCTGCACTGGATAAAGGTTTTGATATCGTAACTTACAAAACGGTTCGTTCCGAAAAATATCCTTGTCACTTGTGGCCCAATATTTTAAGTGTGAAGGTTGACAAAGATTTAATTTTGGCAAAAGCAAAAAGTGGAATAATAGCGAATCATGACTATAAACAACCTCTTTCAATCACCAATTCATTTGGCGTGCCGTCGTTTAAACCCGAATTCTGGCAGAAAGATATGGCTCAAGTTTTAAAGAATATGCGTACTGGGCAAATTCTAGTTGGCGCCTTTCAGGGGACAAAAAGAGAAAAGCAAAATGCGGAAGAATATGTAAACGATTTTATTTCAACTGCCCAAATGCTTAAGGAGACTGGCGTCAAAGTTATCGAGGTAAACTTAAGTTGCCCGAATGAAGGTACGGACGATCTTCTGTGCAATGATACAGATCGCAGCATAAAAGTGGCAAAGGCTATAAAAAAAACCATAGGCAGCATTCCTCTTATTGTCAAAATTGGATATTTCGAAAATAGAGGCGTGTTTCGAAATTTTGTCAAAGAAATTGGTCCTGTTATTCAAGGAATCTCCGCTATTAATACTATTCCTGCAAAAATCGTGGATAAAAACGGCAATCAAGCGCTTCCCGGGAAGGGTCGTTTACAAAGTGGAGTTTGTGGTTCTGCCATTAAATGGGCAGGTTTAGACATGGTGAAAAAATTAAAAAAACTGCGTGAAGAATTTAAATATTCTTTTACCATCATCGGCGTGGGTGGAGTAATGACTCCTGAAGATTTTTCAGAATACAGGAATGCTGGAGCAGATATAGTCATGTCGGCCACCGGGTCAATGTGGAATCCGTGTCTTGCGCAAGAGATAAAGGAAAGGTTAGGATGAATAGCATGAAAACGTCTAACGAGGAGGTCGTGGATATTTTGGAAAAGACTGGAGCTATCGTTGACAACAGCCACTTTGTTTATGTTTCTGGCAAGCATGCATCGATTTACATTAATAAAGATTATATTTATCCCCATACCGCGTATATTTCGCGAATTGCCGAAATAATTGCGCAAAAATATAAAGACAGTTTGGTTGATGTCGTAGTTGGACCGTCTACCGGTGGTATCATACTTTCTCAATGGACGGCATATCATCTTTCTCGCTTAAAAGACAAGGAAGTGTTAAGTATTTATACGGAAAAACAGCCAGACAAAGATCAGATTTTTACCAGAGGTTATGATACGTATGTAAGGGGTAGGAATGTCTTGGTTGTCGAGGATGTGGTAACGACGGGCGGTTCAATCAAAAAAGTTATCAATAGCGTCCAGAAGGAAGGCGGCAGAGTTCTGGCCGCGTGCGCAATAGTAAACAAAGATCCGACAAATATCAATCCGAGCTTTATTGGTGTGCCCTTTGATTATTTAGCCATAGTGGGAATGGACGTTTATGATGAAAAAGATTGTCCTCTATGTAAAGCCGGTGTACCAATCAATGTACAATTGGGTCATGGAAAAAAGTATCTGGAATCTAAAAAATGATTGTAAACAAATATAATCGAAGAGCCAAAAAGGTAAATTCACTGCTTTGCGTCGGATTGGATCCAGATTTTACGAAAATTCCAAAAAAATTTTTGAAAAATAAATTTCCGCAGTTTGAATTCAATAAGTGGATTATTCAAGAAACAAATGAATATGTGTCCGCTTTTAAACTCAACAGCGCTTTTTATGAGGCGCGAGGAGATAAAGGCATACAAGAATTAAAGATGACCATGAAATATTTAATAAAAAATTATCCAGATATTTTCACCATTCTCGATGCGAAACGCGCTGATATTGGGAACACAAACAACGGCCATGTTTCGTTCGCCTTTAATTGGTTGAATGTCGATGCGATCACTCTTCATCCGTATCTAGGACAGGAAGCTGTCCAGCCGTTTTTAGATAGGGAAGACAAGGCATCAATTATTTTATGTAAAACTTCTAATCCCGGCGCCAGCGAATTGCAGGATTTACAAGTTTCGGACGTTGGACGTCGAAATTCCGGACGTCCAACGTCCGAAACTAAGCCTATTTGGCAAATTGTGGCCGAGAAAGTTTTTAAAGAATGGAACAAAAATAATAATTGCATGCTTGTCGTTGGCGCTACATATCCTGAAGATTTGAAAAAGGTTCGTGAAATTGTCGGAGACATGACGATACTCGTCCCCGGCATAGGAGCTCAGGGAGGTGATATAGAGAAAGTCATGAAAGCCGGACTAAACAAAGAAGGCTTAGGTCTCATCATAAATTCCTCTCGCGGTATTATTTTTGCCGCCAATCCAAAAGAAGAAGCAAAAAAACTCTGCAAGGAAATTAGGAAATATAGAGTATAATTTATTTATGCCAAAGGAATCAGAACCGCAAATGAACAGAAGAGAGTTTATAAAAACCATAGCGACAGGTGCTGGCGTTGTTGCATTAGAACAAAGTGTACAGGCGCAAGAAAAAAGAGCTGTTGATGATTCGATTGAAGAACTTGCTTTTCTTGCGTCAGAAGAAAAAATTGATTACCCAGATAAATTTAAACCATTTACTCCAGAAACTGAGAAATTGCTTCTAGCGGTTCAAAGTTATCAAAATTCTTTTTTAGGCGAAAATGTTTTAAATAGAAACACTCAATCTGGTATAAGGCAAAATGCAACCGGAGTTGTAGATCCTCAAGCGATAACTGAAGCAAAACGAAATCTTTGGCAGGAATTGAAGAAGATTAGTTCAAGTTTGGAAGATTTTTCGGATGACATTTTCTATAAGACTTTAACATCTGAACTTCCTAAATATTTAGCAAATTACGGTGTTTATGTTAAACCCCTGTGTTTGATTGTTACTAATCATAATCAGTCTGGTCACCCTATATCATTCGAACGAACAGAGATATTATTCACCTTTCTTCAAATAGACAAGATAGAGCGTGAAAAAGTAGAACAGGAAAATTTTAAAGTTCAGAGGAATATTTTATATGTCAAAGGTTCTGTACTTATACGGGGGCAGCCAATTTCTGATGAAAAATTTGCCCGGTCTGCGGAAAATGGTTTTCAGAATATTATGTTATTTGAAAAAAATCTTCGCATGGAATTTGACCAGCTTATTCATGAGCTAGAAGATCTCAAAAAACAAATTGCTCAATTTCCAGAAGGAAAATTGTTGCAGATGAAACAAGATGATTTAGAAAGAGATGGTCAATGGGCAACAGCAGTTGAAATGGCTGTTATAAAGGTAACAAAAAAAGTAAAAACAAGTCTTGATTATGAAAAAGCTAAGCAAGTAATAATTATGCATGAAACACGACATTTAATTGACAGAACCGAAATTGACCTAAAAAAATCATGGCCATTTAAAGTAACCACAAATCCTGTAGAAAGTAATAAAAGAAAACAAAATTATCGAATTCATGAAGAAATTAATCCTCGTTTGTCGGAACTTAGATATGGACCAATAAGAGAATTAACTCTTCTTGATTCCTTAAAAGCATCAAGAAATGTTTCAGCTTCAACCTCTGTATATGAAAAAGCAGCGCTGTGGATTATTAAGCGGATGATTAGTTTTATCTCTCAAGATCCGGAACATTATAAAATTAAAATTAAAAAAGATGTTAATATAAGCAAAACTAATCAAATCCTCAGCCAGTTGGATGTTTTATTGGATGAACCCCATTTATTTGATAGTTTATGTGAAAAAGTTATTTCGTATCATAATCAAAATCTTACTGAAGATATTGAAGGAAGCTTGCCTGGCTTGCAGAACTTTACTGAGGAACAAATAAGTGCTGAGGTAAGTCCTATTTATAAGATAGTTGTACCCGCGGTGGTTTTAGGAAGCGGGGCTTTGGCTCTTGAAGCCTTGCGACGCCGCAAAAATAAAATAGCTAAAGAAAAAGCGGAAGCTGATAAGTCTCGACAAGTTAAAAGAAAGGAAAATCAAGATAGAGCAAAAGAAGAAAGAAAAAAGAAGAAGTAGTTTTCCACTTATCTCGTCGCGGCGAGAGCTTGCTTGCGCCTTTTAAAATGATAGTATTCTACCTAGTGTGAAAAAAATCTGGGACAGAAAAGGGGGAGTCACAATAAACAAAGCGGTTGAAGATTATACCGTTGGCGTGGACTATCTTTTAGATCTTGAGCTCTTACCTTATGACATACAGGGCACCGTGGCTCATGCCAAAATGCTTCACAAAATTAAAATACTAAACGCAAAAGAGCTCGAAACTCTACTAACTGGACTAAATAAAATCTTATCTCTATATAAAGCTGGTCAATTTAAGATTGATAAATCTCAAGAAGATAGCCATACGGCTATCGAAGCGTATCTGACAGAAAATTATGGTGATGTTAGCAAGAAAATTCATACAGGTCGTTCGAGAAATGATCAATCTCTCACCATGACTCGTTTGTTCAGCAAGGAAAAACTTTCAGAAATTAAAAAAGAAGTGAAAAGTCTAATAAATACTCTGGCAAAACAGATAAAAAAACAAGGCAAGATAAAAATGCCGGGGTATACTCATATGCAAAAAGCAATGCCAAGCTCAGTCGGAATGTGGCTGGGATCTTATCATGATAGTTTAAAAGACGATCTTATCTTGATAGAAGCAGTAATGAAAGTTATTGACCAAAATCCTCTAGGATCTGCGGCTGGTTACGGGGAAAATACTTTAGGACTGGATAGAAAACTTACCACGAAAGAATTGGATTTCAAAAGAGTTCAAGAGAACCCGATGTATTGCGCGCTTTCAAGAGGAAAATTCGAGAATCTGGCCTTACAGGCTGTTTCAAATGCGATGTTTGATCTTGGTAAAATTGCAAGCGACCTGCTACTTTTCACCACTAAAGAATTTAATTTTTTTACTCTACCGGATTCATTCAAAACTGGCTCCAGCATTATGCCTCAAAAGAAAAATTATGATGTTTTAGAATTAATCCGGGGGAATGTTGCCATTTTTAACGGATATCAAAGTCAGATAGAGGGCGTCATAAAAAATCTGCCGGCTGGATACAACAGAGATTTCCAGCTTACCAAGGAGCCGTACCTGAAAGGCATAAAACTCTCCTTGGATACTTTGGCGGTCATGGCTTTGGTTGTCAAAAATATCAAAGCCAAGAAAAAAAATCTCGAAAATGCTTGTACGCCAGAACTTTACGCTACTGACGAAGCGTTAAAGTTGGTAAAAGCCGGCAAAAGTTTTCGAGAAGCTTATCAAGAAGTAAAAGAGAAATATGTCTAGTCAACCTTGGGATTTAAAATCACAAATGCTCGAAGCCATAAAGAAAAATGGTGGATTTGTGAATACCCATGCGCATTTTGACAAGGCCTACTTTATAACTCGCGAGGGTCTGGATAAATCTATGGTAAGTATGGAAGAAAAATGGCGCATGAGTGATGGCATCAAGCGTGAAAGCAGTGTGGAAGACATAAAGGCAAGAATAAGACACGCTCTGGACTTCCTGATTAGTCAGGGATGCAAGCAAACTTGCACTTTTGTAGATGCCTATGATGCTGTAGGGCACAAAGCCATCGATGCGGCTATTGCTGTAAAAGAAGAATACAAAAACAAGATAAAACTTTTAACAATTACGCAGCCATTAGGCGGTTTAGTTGATGAGAAAACACTTAAGATTTACGAAGAAATAACAGCGAAAGCCGATATTGCTGGGGGACTTCCATCTAAAGACCGCCCAAATGACATACTCCATTTAGATAATCTTTTTAAAATTGCTAAGAAGCAAAACAAACCAGTACATGTGCATATAGATCAGGAGAATAATCCTAATGAGCGTGATACAGAAAAATTACTAGATGCGGTGGAGAGGCATGGCTATCAGGGGAGGACTGTCGCTGTTCACGTTCTTTCAGTTTCTGCACAACCTAAAGAGTACCGCACAAAGATCTACAAAAGAATGAAAGACCTTGGGGTTGCAATTGTTACTTGCCCTTCGGCCGGACTCGGCATGAGGCAACTGGACCAATATATGGCAAACGTCCATAATTCTATAGCTAACGTTCCGGAAATGCTTGAAGCTGGAGTACTGGTTGGACTGGGAGTAGACAATATTTCTGACTTCTATCAGCCTTTTATTGATGGCGATATGTGGGTTGAATTGCGTTTTCTCCAAGAAGCCTGCCGTTACTATAATTTTGAAAATCTCGTCAAAATTGCTTCCACTAATGGAACGAAAATATTGGCGTATAAATAGCTACTGGGATTCTAGGAACTGAAATATTTTCTCATTAGTGAGAACATTTTCCGCATGCATTTTGGCGCGTTCTGGATCGGCCTCTTTATAGTGTTCTAAAATGTGGGCAACTTCTTTTGCCACCTGTTCATCATCTGCCGTTATTTTTTCTATTTTAGATATTTCATTTAAAATCAGGGCAAGTTTTGCTTTTTTTTCGCCGTCACCCCGGAACTCTTTTTTCAAATCTCCCTTTGTTTTATTCAAATGTTTTAAATAATCCTCGAACTTTAATCCCATTTGGGCAATATCGGACTCCATTCTATATAAAATTTTTTCCACTTCAACTGTAACCAAAATTTCTGGCAACTCCATTTCGCTTTCCTCGATAATCTTTTCAATCACCTGAAGCCGTTTTTTTTCTTTGTGCTGATTTTGTTTCTCCAGTTTTATATTTTCTTTTAATTTTGTTTTGAAATCCTCTACATCCTTGAAGGGTCCGAGGGCTTTTACGAATTCATCGTTGAATTCGGGCAATTCAGATTCAACCCCCTTGCCTTCCCCCTTATCAGGGGGAATACTCTTTGCCTCCCCTGATAAGGGGAGGTCGGGAGGGGTTTGGGGTGAGGTTACATGCACCTTCGGTGCCCGGGATTTCCTGATGTCCATAATAGTATCCTCCATCTCTTTTTCTGTCACGGAAAAATCTTTTTCTTTATTTTCTTTCCTTAAATTCACATCCTTCGCAATATTTTTGTAGTTTGGAAGTTTAATCGTAGGTAAAACGGCAGTTTGAATCTTGAATCCCAGAGGATTTTTTCGCGCTAATTTGGTAATGGAAATTTCCGGACGACTGATAGCGTCAAGTTTTTCATCTGCAATAATTTTTGGATAGTGTTCCGCCAGCGCCATTTCTGCCATTTCTTCCAAGATTCGGATTTCCGGAATATTGGAAACGAGAACACTTTCAGGCACCTTGCCTTTTCTAAATCCATCTATCTCAAAAGCTTCACCCAATTTTTTCAGGGCTTTTGTGAAATAGCTTTCGAACGCTTCTGCCCCTAATTCTCCTTCAATCTCTATTTCGCTTTTTGGCAGTTTCTTGACCCTTAGTTGCATGACTAATCTATGGTATTTACATCCACACCGGTATCGGTGTCTGTTGTTTCAGCATCCAACTGCAGTGAATCCAAAACAGCCGCATCCTGATTCGTGACTGTTTTTTCTTTTTGGCTTGACTGCCAGATGTATATTCCGCCGACGACAAGAATGATGATAATCACCACCAGTCCGACGAATGCTCCGTTTGATTTTTTTTCTGGTTCCATAAATTTATTTTAGTTAAAAGTTTATAAAATTATTTTGTTTTTTAACGCATCTTTTAATGATTTTACCGCGTCGTTAAGAGCTCTGTGTGTTTCTTTTAGCAGGGTATCTATTTCTTTGGTTAGTGTCCTTAAAGTAGTCTTGGCGCTTTCTGTAAGTTCGCTAGTTGAGACTGTAAACAAGGCATGCGTTTCTACAATTTTAGTTTTTGCGTCATTTAGTTTTGTTTCAGCTGTGGCCACAAAGTTTTCAGCGACCGCAGTGTCTACCCCTTTTACTTCCAGTTTGTTTATTTGCGCATTTACTCTTTCTTTCAGGGCATTCATTCGTTCCACAGCCGCGTCAAATCTCTCCAAGGCTTTTTCCCGCCCGACGATTCTTGTTTCTTTAATTTTCGCGCGCGCCGCATCCTTTTCTTCTTTTATCGAAACTCGCAAATCTTCCATTTTTTGTTTTGCTTCTTCTCTAGTGGCTTTTATTTCAGCCTGGATTTCCGCTCTTTTAGTTTGGATTTGGGTCTTTAATTCTGCTCTTTTTTCCGCAATATTAGCTTTTACCTCTTCGCGTTTAGTCTCCATACCAGCTTTCAGTTCCGCTTGGACCTTTACTCTCTCTGCTTGTAATTTTTTTATCTCGGCTTCTCTTTCCGCGCGTTTTATCTTTAAATCAGCCTGAAGCTCGACTTGTGTCTTGAGTCTCATCTCCGCATTTGTTCCGGCAGGAATTCTACTCTCTTCCGCCGAAGCTATCGAAACATTGACGGCGACTGCCATCATCGACAAAACAAATAAACTTAAATATTTTTTTCCGCCCGAGGCGGATCCGCCTTTGGCGGACATATTTCCCTTTACCATATAATTTATTATAGTTAAACTTATAATTTGGAATTATATCAAGAAAGCAACTAAAAGCAAAGCAACAATGTTTAAGATTTTTATCATCGGATTGATAGCTGGACCGGCAGTGTCCTTGTAAGGGTCGCCGACAGTGTCGCCAGTCACGGCAGCCTTATGGGCATCGCTTCCTTTGCCTCCATGATTACCTTGCTCAATATGTTTTTTGGCGTTATCCCAAGCGCCTCCACCGGAAGTCATGGAAATTGCCACAAAAAGTCCAGTGATGATAGACCCAACTAGAAGGCCTCCAAGCACCACCAAGCCATTATCTTTGCCGAAAATTAGAATTGTCAAAATCGGCGCCAGTACTGGTATCAAAGCTGGTGCTATCATTTGTTTAATGGCTGCGCCAGTGATGATTGATACGGCTCTCGCATAGTCCGGCTTAGCTTTACCTTCCATGATTCCTTTTATCTCTCTAAACTGTCTGCGGATTTCTTCAACCACCTTACCGGCGGTTTTTCCCACCGCTTCCATGCAAAGCGCGCCGAAATAATAGGGTAGAAGTCCTCCCAAGAAAAGTCCGACGATCACATACGGATTGCTTAAATCAAAAGATATATTTTTTCCGGCTTTTACGATTTCTTCCGTATAAGAAGCGAATAATACAAGAGACGCCAAACCTGCCGAACCTATGGCATAACCTTTAGTGACGGCTTTAGTCGTATTTCCCACCGCATCCAACGGATCAGTAACATTACGGACTGCTTCCGGAAGCTCTGCCATTTCGGCGATTCCTCCGGCATTATCCGTAATTGGACCATAGGCGTCTATGGCTACAATAATTCCGGTCATGGAAAGCATAGACATCGCGGCTACGGCTACTCCATAAAGTCCGCCATAGTAGTAACTCGCTAATATTCCTAAAACTATTGTAATTAATGGAGCCGCAGTGGCTTTCATTGAAATGGCCAAACCTTGAATAACGTTCGTGCCATGACCAGAAACAGACGCTTTTGCAATTGAACGAACTGGGGGATATTTTGTAGATGTAAAGTATTCTGTAATTTGAACCAAGAGTCCGGTAACCAAAAGACCAACGAGAGCGCAAATATACAAACTTATTACTGGGTATTTTCCATTTCCGGACATCAGAATTTTTGTCACCGGATAAAAAAGAACCGCGGCAATAATTCCTGAGGCGATCAAGCCTTTATATAGGGCACCCATTATGTTTTGGCTTCCTTTGCTTATTTTTACAAACCAAGTGCCGATAATGGATGCAAAAATTGCTATGCCGCCGATAGCCAGCGGATAAATAATTGCATTTTCAAACCCGATAAAAAGAAGCGAACCTAAAAGCATCGTAGCGACCGAGGTTACGGCATAAGTTTCAAATAGATCGGCCGCCATGCCGGCGCAATCGCCGACATTGTCGCCGACATTGTCAGCGATGACTCCCGGATTTCTCGGATCGTCTTCCGGAATTCCGGCTTCAAGTTTGCCGACAAGATCCGCGCCGACGTCCGCCGCTTTGGTGAAAATACCTCCGCCCAATCTGGCGAAAACAGAAATTAAAGAAGCGCCGAACCCGAGTCCAACCAAGGCAGTTATGTCTCTAGTAATTGCATAAAAAACGGCTACCCCAAGCAGGGCCAGTCCAACCACTAAAAGTCCGGTGACTGTTCCGCCTTTGAATGCCAAAGAAAGCGCGCTATCTATTCCATCTCTAGCGGCTTCCGTTGTCCTGACATTGGCCCTGACTGATACATTCATGCCTATATATCCCGCCAAGGCGGAGAAAATAGCTCCCACTAAAAATCCCAGAGCCATAATCCAGCCGAGTTTTGGCGTAAAGCCGATGACCAAAAAGAGCGCCCCGGCAATCACCCCGATAGTTTTGTATTGTTTGTTTAAATAAGCGCTGGCGCCTTCCTGGATCGCTTTAGCTATTTCCTGCATACGGGCATTTCCAGGACTTTTCTTTAATATTGATTTAGCCAAAAACAAACCGTAGACGATAGCGACCACCGAGCTGATAATTGCAAACAATAGAAATTTGTCCATGTTTTTTTCAGCCATAGGCTGATCCGCCTTGGGCGGAAATTAATAATAATTTATTTCTCTTTCGCCTCGCCAGAGTTTCCAGCGTCGGCGGGTTTTTCCTCGATTATTTTTCCATCACCTTTGATATCTATTCTCCATCCGGTCAGTTTGGCAGCTAGCCGCACATTTTGTCCGCCCTTGCCGATGGCCAATGACAACTGATCATCAGCCACTTCCACAGTGGCCTTATGTTCTTCTGTATTGGTTTCAATAGAAATCACTTTGGCTGGCGACAGGGAATTAGAAACAAAAACTTTGGCATCGTCGGACCAGGGGATTATATCAATTTTCTCACCTCCGAGCTCCTGAGTGATGGTGTTTACTCGGGTGCCTTTCTGTCCGACACAGGAACCGACGGCGTCTATATGTTCATCTTTTGAAACTACTGCTATTTTAGAACGAGCGCCGGGCTCTCTGGCAATAGACTTTATTTCAACAACTCCGCCTTGAATTTCTGGCGCTTCCATCGCAAAAAGTTTTTCTATGAATTTTGGATGAGTGCGGGAGAGGCGCAGATTGATGCCTCTGGGTGTATCTTCCACGCTGTAAAGATAAGCGCGTATACGTTGCCCTCTTTGAAAAAATTCTCCCGGGATCTGTTCTTCAACCGGCAATATGCCTGTCGCTCGGTTAAAATCAATATAAATGTTTCCCCTCTCCACTTTCTGCACTATCCCCCCGATTATTTCTCCTTCTTTGGTCCCATATTCATCGATAATAGATGTGCGTTCAGCTTCGCGTATTTTTTGAATAATGACTTGCTTGGCGGTTTGCGCCGCAATGCGTCCGTAATCTTCTTTTTGCTCCAGTGGAAAAATAATTTCATCGTTTAGTTCCACGTCTTTTTTTATTTTTTTTGCGTCTTCCAGAAGCAGATGATGCTCTGGATTGAAGTACACCCTTTCATCGTTTGGATCTTTTACAGAGTACTCACCCCCTCCACCAACCTCATCCCCCGTCTTCCCCTGAAAGGGGAAGGCGCCTCCTCTCCTTTCAGGAGAGGGTTGGGGTGAGGTGTTCAAGATAGCGACACTTTCATCAACTACTATTTTTATCTGAAAAAATTCCGTTTTGCCAGTCTCTAGGTCAAACTTGGCGCGGATTATCTGACCTTTTTTGCCGTAGTCTTTTTTATAAGCGGCAGCCATGGCCTGCTCGATCGCCTCCAATATCTTTTCTTTTGGAATTTTTCTTTCCTCTTCAAGCTGTTCGAGCGCTGACTTAAATGTTTTTAGGTCTAACATGGTGATTTTTAAGGAATGTAATGACTATAAAAATCATCACCCTGTTAAATGTCCTTCGGACAATTTTGCTTCGCAAAATTATTTAACAGGGTTAAGAAAAATATAATCACTCCGTTCGTTATTTTTCTAAAAATAAAAGCCCTGTTTTGACAGGACTCATATGAAACAGAGTATCATAAGTGGTATTTTTATGCAAGCCCTTTTTATTGTGTGGATAACTAGTTTACACAAATCCTTGTTTAACTTATAATGTAGGGTATGGAATCCCAAGATGCAGGGCATCAAATAGCTCCGTCTTTCAAGGTTAGCATACTTGCTCTGTTCTTTTTGCTTTTGTTGGTGGTTGTTATAGTTTTTCTTGTGCTCAACCGGACAAACAATAAATCATATCAAAGCACAGGCACTGCTGTTCATAAATTTACTCAAGCAGACTTGAATATAGCCCTTCAGAAAGGTACCGCCAAGAGCGCTGTCAGTCTTCTTTCACCCGAAGAAGAAAAAGCAAATTATAAAAATTTAACTGCCCCTTTAAAAAAGTCATTAAAAAAATAACGCCTTCTTAATTTTATGAGTAATAAAAAAATTTTTCTCGGAATAATCGCGCTAGCCACTATTTTTACCACTTCCGCGCTGGCGCAAGCTGTCTGGAATAATCCCACCCAAACTCCGCCTGGAGACAATGTCGCCACTCCTCTCAATGTCAGCAATATCATGCAGACAAAAGTCGGCGGACTTATTTTGAATGCCGGCGATGCGACTCACGATCCCGCGACTTATGGCTTGCTTGTTCCTTTCGGAAAAGTGGGGATTGGAATCAATCCTACCCAAACTCTTGATGTTAATGGTAACATCAAAGCGGTCAAAGCATATGTAGATCAAGTTTGCAATAAAGCCAATCCCACCCAGTGTTTGAATTTTTCTGATGTGGCAAATATTGTTTCTGGAGCTACTAGTGGAGTCAAGATAAATTTGTTTTCGGTAACTCCTTCACCTGTCGTATATGGGCAGACCACGACATGGAGTGGAACCGCGACAGGAGGCACAGGCGCGAATTGTATAACTCGATACAGGGCATATGTTTCCGGTTCAACTGGCGATCAATGGACAAGTGTGTCAGGTTGTCCATCGACGCTTACATTAAACAGTTCCGTTGTGACTGATTACAACCAGAGAAGTTTTTATCTCTCGAATAATCCATATTCTAGCAATACATATAGTGTGATATGGGAAGTTCAGGGTGTCAATCAAGGAGTTACTTCCGTAGTTCCGCTTACTGTTGCTGCGCAAGGAACTCCTTCAGTTACTTTATTTACCGCTTCTCCAACGACAGCCACATCTGGTGTAGATACTGTGGCATTTAGCGGATCTGCATCTCAAGGGACCGCATGTATTACTCGGCATAGATTAGTCAGTAATGTATACGGTTATTCCCCGGGATGGATATCTACAGGTTGTACTGAGTCAGCCACACTCTCGGTTTCATATCTGGCCACTATTGGCATCTATAGCCTGTTCAATCTGGCAGGCGCGAATAGCATCATCTGGGAAGTTCAGGATTCTGCCGGCAACATAAGTCGTCAGACTGTAACGGTTAATGTCTGGCCACAAGGCGGTCCCACTATTGATAGTTTTACTTTGAGTGGTGGTGGTAATCGTGGACTTGTAGAAGTCGCTGCCCATGCCACACGCGGTCAGTATTGTATTACAGGATATAGTGTAGTCCCTGATCCTAGCCAAACACCATCAAATGAAAATCCATATGATACTTTGTCGGCATCTCCGACAGATTGTCCGCAATATGTAAACATAGATGCCAACATTGGCGGATATTACGACGCATTTGGCCCTCGTGATATGACCTTCATATTTAGTGTTAGTGATTCACAGGGCAATGTAGTATCTCAGAATCAGACCATAACTATTAGACAGTAAAAAAGTTAAAAAATGAAAATACTCAAGTCTAAAATTCTCCGCGATTTGTGCACCAAAGCTTTTGCTGTATTTGTTCTTGTTGCTTTCGCTTTTATTTCCCACACTCTTGCTTGGACTTCACCTTCAGCGCCCCCTACGGGTGGGAATAGTAATGCGCCGTTTAATGCCGATAGCGCCACACAGACAAAAGTGGGAGGACTTGTTTTGAATGCTGGCAACGCGGAATATGGGCTGGTTGTTCCTTTTGGCAAAGTCGGTATCGGCACTAACACTCCGTCTGAAACTCTGGAAGTTGTCGGTGATGTTAGGGCGGTTCAAGCGCATATAGATCAAGTATGCGACAAAACAAATCCTACCCAGTGTTTGACTTTTACCCAGATGTATAATTATGTTCACCCATAAACTACAAATGAAAATTAGTTTAATTAAAATTATCTTCACGCTTGTTCTCTTCCTGTCGCCTTTTGCCGTTTTCGCTGGCGCGGAACATAACATGTCTGGTTACGCTTGGTCTTCCAATATCGGCTGGATTAGCTTCAATAATACAAACGGTAGTGGAAATGTAAATTATGGTGTTCATAAAGCTCCTGACGGAAGATTATGTGGTAATGATACATGTTCTGTTCCAGCAGGCTACGCTTGGTCCCCCAACATTGGCTGGATCCAATTTGGCGGTCTTTCCGGATTTCCGACCGGAGATGGAACGCAAACAATAAATGCAAAAATAAACGGCAACAATCTTCAGGGTTGGGCTAAAGCTCTATCAGCTGATGGCAACGGCTGGGATGGCTGGATTTCTCTTTCTGGCTCGGGATACGGGGTGAACTTTGACAGTTCTACGGGAAGATTTAGTGGCTACGCGTGGGGCAGTGATGTGGTGGGCTGGGTTAGTTTTGATGCCGCTGGAGCAAATGGCGTCATTATTGCGCCTGTAGCTGTTCCCGTTGTTGCTGTTTTTGCTTCTGCGACTTCCGGTACGGTAAACATTGTCAATCCAAGTCTCACCTGGAGCGCAACAAATTCTCCGACTTCCTGCACTGCTTCTGGCGATTGGTCAGGTACCAAACCAGTAAGCGGGACAAATGTACCTCAAGGAGTTTTGACCACAGTAAAGACATATACATACACTCTGACTTGTTCAAATACCAGTGGAGCAAGCGCGTCGGCAAACGCAATAGTCGTGGTGTCGGCAGCTAGTGTGTGCTTTAACGGTGCCAATAATCCGCCAGCTTGCACTACTACTGGCGGGAATGGTACTTGTCCTCCAAATTATACCGGCACATATCCTAATTGTACCGGTCCCGTTGGTGGTAGTTGTTCAATCGGTTTTACCGGCACATATCCCAATTGTATTGGCGGTAGCGGTCCAGGTACTTGTCCTCCAAATTATACCGGCACATATCCTAATTGTACCGGTCCCGTTG
>CAYHGI010000011.1:0-1039 GCA_964356285.1 uncultured Candidatus Saccharibacteria bacterium | reverse complement strand
GTGGTAGTTGTTCAATCGGTTTTACCGGCACATATCCTAATTGCGGTGGTCTTCCAGACGATCCCATAGTGTGTATAAATGGCGCAACCAATCCACCGGTTTGCACCTCATTTTCATCTCAGAAGAGGCCTGTGCACGAGGAAGACTAAGTTATCTTCATTCTATATATGATACAATATATAGAATGCAGATAGATGACCAACAATTTAAGAAATTTATTTTAGAATCCGGACTCATCTCTAAAACGGATCTGGAAGAGTCAGTTAAAAAATCGGAAGAAAAAAAGGTTAAGCTAGCGAATATTCTGCTTTCCGATGGAAAAATATCGGAGACAGATTTAAAGCGAACGGAAGCTTTTGTTTTAGGAATACCGTTTGTCAGTTTAGCTAATCAAAAAATTGATTTTTCTGTGCTCGCTCTTATTCCCGAGCCGATTGCGCGCAATGATAACATCGTGGCCTATAAAAAAAGCGATAAAGGGCTGGAAGTGGCGATGCTGGACGTAGACGACTTGCCTGTAATTGATTTTATCAAAAAACGTTCCGGGCTCAAGATTTTGCCGAGGTTGACCGATACCGCTTCAATCAAGTCGGTCTTAGTGCAGTATAGAAAAAGTCTGAAGGCTGAATTTCAAAACATTATCCAAAAAGAATCTGATGCGCTTGGAATCGCTTCAGGAGAGGAAAGTGAGAAATCCGAATCGGAATTAAAGGAAATGGCAGAAGACTTGCCAGTGGTAAAAATTGTCGATTCTTTGATTTTTCATGCAATTATGCAAAATGCTTCCGATATTCATATTGAGCCGGGAGAGAAAGAGCTGACAGTGCGTTATCGCATAGACGGCATTTTGCACGACGCCATGGTCTTGGAAAAAAATGCCGGTGCTGGAATCACTGCGCGCATTAAAGTGCTGGCCAATCTGAAATTGGATGAAAAACGCTTGCCCCAGGACGGCCGATTCAAGAAAGAACAGGATGGAGAGAAAAGTTGTGTCCGCGTGTCTACCTTGCCTACTTGTTTTGGAGAAACAACGGGGATG
>CAYHGI010000010.1:0-22435 GCA_964356285.1 uncultured Candidatus Saccharibacteria bacterium | reverse complement strand
ACCCTACACGACGCTCTTCCGATCTATTTCCGGTCAAAGCGCCAGAAGGGGCAATTTTCAAAGACGACGTTTCCGCTCTGGATTTAATGAAAGAATGGAAAAGACTAAAAGAACATTTCGTGGAACACAATCCATCGGCGACTATTTATGTCGGTCCGGATGAATGGATGTCGGTGGGGAATTTTGTCTATGAAAATTGGGATTGGATTGGCGGACTTTCTTTCCTTCCGCGCTCGGAGCATGTGTATCAACTGGCTCCTTATGAGGCAATCACTAAGGAAGAGTATGAGAAGCGCTCCAAAGCTATCGGCAAAATTGATTTTTCCAAACTTTCTCAATATGAAGCGACGGACACTACTGTCGGTTCCAAGGAATTTGCTTGCGTGGCGGGCGTTTGCGAGATTTAATTTTTGTTTATGTTGTATACCAGAAAAGGAGATGATGGCACCACTAAAACTTTTGGGTGCAATCAGCGTGTTTCCAAAAGTTCCGCAGTGGCGGAAGCCTTGGGCGCGCTGGATGAAGCTAATTCTTTTTTAGGTTTGGCTCGAGCCAGGACCGAAGGTAAAATTTTTGAGATTGGAAAAGAAAAAGTGAGTTTTTCCGATCTGGTTTTGGATGTACAGAAGAATTTATTTATTGTGCAGGCTGAAGTGGCGGGTGCTACGATGTCTATTGAAAAAGGAAAAGTGGTAAGAGTGGAAACTATCGTGGATGGCATAGAAAAAATTCTTCCGCCCATTAAAAATTTTTTTATCAGCGGGGCTACTAAAGATGGAGCTGTCCTTGATATTGCCAGAACTCTGATTCGCCGCGCTGAGAGGCGGGTGATAAACGCTAAAGAAGAAGGAAAAATAAAAATAAGCGCAGAAACTCTAGCCTATTTAAATCGGCTTTCCAGTTTACTCTATGCTCTGGCTCGTCTGGCCAGTCATATCGAGGGAATGGAAGAAATAAAACCAGATTATAAATAAATATAAATAACAGATGTTATCATAATTACCGGCCGGACAAAAGTGATAATACCTTAATTACTGATCCTTGTTATCTTAAAAGTTTTAATATTTTTTCTAATACCCAAATCTTCTAAACGTCTCATAAAAGATAAAGGTAGGGGTCCGGGCCCCATCCATAAACTTTGCTGTAGCATTTTATAGCCAAATATTTTTATTTGGTTTCTCAACCAACGACGCACAATTCTATTTTTCTCTGGAATATCAAAAGAGATAATTATACTTGAAGGCAAATTTTCAACAAATGGAGATTCAATATAGTTCAGTAGGTGAGTATCTTTTGAATATAGTTTACCGTTTTGGGTTATGGACCAACCAGTAGCAGAGTTCTTTAGATATCCCTTTTTATGTAATCGTGACAGTGCAACCCGCACGCTTTCTTTTTTATATCGTTTAAATTCTCGTTTCCGAATTATTGCATAAAATCTACGAGTACTTCTTGCGCTACATAGCGTAGCTACTAGGAGATCCCCGATACTTGGTGAATTATATGACATATATGTATATTATCATAATTACCGGCCGGACAAAAGTGATAATACATTTAATGTGTAATTCTTTTGTGTTTTTGCTATAATCTTTACTATGGAACAATACATAATAATCTTTTCAATAACATTTATTGCAACACTCTTAAGCTCGATGTCTGGCGGCGGGGCTGGGATTATTATCTATCCCGCCTTACTGGCAATGGGTATACCATATCCTATGGTTAGTGCTGTTTCAGCCGTTAACTCTGCTGTTTGGGTTTTGCCAGCATCTAGAAATTATTTAAAAGGCAGAGTTATAAATTGGCCATTGATTATTATATTTTCAATCATCGGATTAATAGGTTGCTATCTTGGAGTTTTATTTATAACGAGTATTAACCAAAGAATTCTTGAGATTTGTGTCGGCATTATTATTCTGTTTTTAGTTGCATATACATATTTTAAGAAAGATTTAGGTTTGACCGAGCGCAAAGTATATTCTCGTGTACGCCAAGCAATTGCTTATCCTTTTGCGCTTATTTTAGGATTTTATGAAACAGTGTTCGGTTCAGGTAATGGCATCCTTTTCGCTATGATTACTTTTTACACCAAAGGTTTTGATTTCTTTGATGGACTTGGCCACTATTATGCAATTTCTTTTTCTTGGGCTCTTTTTGCGGCAATATTATTTATTCAAAAAGGTTATTTTGATATTCAAATAATGATTTTTGCAGCTATTGGGTCAGTTTTAGGTGGATTTTTTGGTTCTCGTTACGCAAAAAACAGGGGAAACGAATTTATAAAAATACTTTTTGTGATGATTGGAGGTATCCTAGGAATTAAACTGCTTTTTGGGTTATAAAAAGAAATTGATATTATCAAACTTACCGGCCGGACAAAAGTGATAATACTACTCGAAATGAAATTCTCCTGCTTTTTCACGGGTTTTTTGTTTTAGAAGGGGATATTCTAAAAGTTCTGGGTCTTCTTCTATTAGACGAATTGCTTCTGTACGCGCTGCTTCTACCATTTTTATGTTCTTTATGGCTTCCATGCCAAGGTCAGTGATGCCCCATTGCTTGGTGCCTCCAAGTTCTCCAGCTCCGCGCAGGTTCAGATCGAGTTCCGCCAATTCGAAACCACTCTTGGCAGTTTTCAACGCCTTTAATCGAGCGATTGTTTTTCCTTGTCTGTCTGTAGTTTTAGCGGAGGAGGGTCGACTTTTTGCAGTTACAAAAATAAAGCAATATGCTTGATCCGTGCTTCGAATGACGCGTCCGCGCAACTGATGCAATTGGGCCAAGCCAAAACGCTCCGCGCCTTCGATGATTATCAAAGTAGCATTCGGCACGTTTACGCCTACTTCCACCACCGATGTGGCGCAGAGAATATTTATTTTATTTTCAATAAATTCTTGCATTACTTCTTCTTTTTTTTCTTTACTCATCTGGCTGTGCAACACCCCTATTTCATATTCTGGAAAAATTTCTTTTTTCAAGCGTTTCGCTTCTGCTACTGCGGATTTAACATCAAGTGCCATTTCTTTTTCCGGATCGGGCTCGAAAATTCTCGGACAAATGACATAAAGTTGTCGTCCTTTTTCTAATTCTTTTTTTATCTCTTCATAAGTGGAAGCTCGTTTATTAGGAGGAATAATCTCTGTGATTATTTGTTTTCTTCCGGCTGGCATTTCGTCCAGAAGGGAAAGATCTAAGTCGCCGTAAATAGTGAGAGCTAGGGTGCGAGGGATGGGTGTGGCGGTCATGGAAAGCAAATGCGGAGCAATATTGTCTTTGCGAACCAATTTTCTTCTTTGAGCTGTGCCGAAACGATGCTGTTCATCTATTACCACTAAAGCTAAGTTTTTAAATTTTACGGTTTTTTGGATTAGAGCGTGAGTGCCGATCAAAATTGGTATTTCGCCGTTGGCTACCCATTTCAAAAGTTGCGCGCGGGAAATAGTAGTCCATCCATCCGGATTGATTTTGGAAGGGAATTTACGGCACCCAGAGCCCGTGATGAGCCCTATATTGATGGGTAAATGCCTGAAATACTGGATGAAAGATTCAAAATGTTGGGTGGCTAATATTTCCGTGGGCGCCATGTATACTACCTGCAGATTGCCGAAATTTTGGCCGTTCGGTCTTTGCTTTACTGTCATATAGCTCGCCGTGGCCGCGACGGCAGTTTTTCCACTGCCGACATCACCCTCCAGCAATCTCGACATTGGAAAGCTTTTTGACATATCTCCCAAGATAGTCTCAATCGATTTCTTTTGGGCAGTAGTGGGCTCAAAAGGAAATCTCTGCAGAAATTCTTCCACTTCTTTTTCCTCTCGGTTGATTTGGAAAGATTTGTTTTTTCTGTATTCAAATTTATCATGCTGGCGTTCCAGTTGGATGCAAAAAACTTCTTCAAAAGCAAATCTTTTTCGAGCCGACTCCGTATCTTTTTTATTTTTGGGTTTGTGGATCCAGATCAAAGCGGTTTTGAGAGTTGGCAGATTGTATTTCTTCAAAATTTCAGTTGGGACATAGTCGGAGATATTGTCCAGTGTTTTTTCTTTCAGTATTTTTTCTATCGCATGATAAAACCATTTGGAAGTTATTCCGCGGGTTTCGGTGTAAACGGGGTAGGAGAGACCCTCTAGGGTTGTGCCAAAGGGTATCTTTGACAAGCTTGTCAAAGATACCCTTTGGCAGTTTTCGCGGCTAAAAAGTGTATCGTGCGCATCAATAGACATGTTCGGCATTTTTTCAAATTCCGGATTGGCCAGATAAATTCCGCTTTTTCCTTGTGTTATTTTTCCGGTTAGCTTTACATTTTCTCCGTTGTGAATCATCTTGGCCAGATATGCCTGATTGAACCAAATTATTTTTATCTTGCCGGACAAGTCTTCCACTTCTCCTTCGGCCATCGGAATTTTTGAACGAAAACTTTTTCTAAGTTTTAACTTTGAAATTTTTCCGTATACCGTTGCCATGTCGCCGGGCATTACTTCCGCGATTCTCTTTACTTCGCTCATATCGCTGTATCGGACAGGAAAGTGAAAAAGCAAATCCGATACGGAAAAAAGCTTCAGCCGGCGCAGAGCCTTTTTCTGGTTTTCATCTAGGCGAAATTTTATTTCTAGCTTATCATGCAGTTCCATATGGCTATTGTAGCATTTAAAGAAAAATCAAAAAATAAATGGAAAAATATTCAAAATATGTTAAAATAATTAAGTTCAAAAGGAGCCGTGTCAGAGTGGTCTAACGTACCTCTTTGCTAAAGAGGTGAGGGCTTTAAAACCCTCCGCTGGTTCGAATCCAGCCGGCTCCGCCCGAATTATGCTATAATTATCTCTATAACTTTTTTGATAAAACATGATACAATATCTAGGTCGTCCATTATCAACTTTTTAAGCCCAAATCTTTCTATGATTCAAGGAGAGCATTAAAAATCAATTAGGAAACAGCTACTTACTAAAAAAGGGACAGTATTTAGCTGTCTCTTTTTTGTTGCCATGACACAGACTAATGAACCACATGTAAAAAAAAGTTCCTGCTCTTATTGCGGAGACGCTTCTATCAATCACGCTCTTTCTTTTTTAGAAAGCATAGTTTTGATTACCCTTGATAATCACGCAAAAAAATTTATAAAATATGTTCCCCATTTTGTAAAAAATTTTGTGGGTTTAATTCCCGAATTTTTATTTAGAACCCTCATATTTTTTAAGCTTGCAAAATTTTCGGGGGATATTGAGAAAGCGCGCACATTTCGTTCCAGAATTATCTGGGAAGAGGCAAAAAAAAGAGGCATAAAAATGGAACAGGTGATATTTCTGAACAAATCCCTAGATCATTATCGCGCGACACTCAAGATTAAAAATAAGATTAGAAATTTTTACTTTGAAAGTATTCCTCTCCGGCCGGAATTTTTAGATATGAGCAAGAACTGGGATGATAAAGTTATCCTCAAACAAGAATTTAGAAAATATAATATCCCAGTTCCGGTTTATTTTGAGCTCCCTCTTTTTTCGTTTCTTGGCTCTAAAAATATAGAAGAAATATTTTCCAAACTGGAAAAACCCGTCATTGTCAAACCGCGAATAGGATCTCGTGGCCGGCATACTATCACCAATATTCATACCCTTCCACAGTTTCGCGATGGCATTAAGATTGCCGGGCAGATATGCTCCCATCTGATTGTTGAAGAACATTTAAAAGGCAACATTTGTCGAGCGACTTTAGTAAATGGGGTTTTAGCGGGATTTTATAGCGGCTGTGCTCCCATTCTTTTGGGCGATGGCAAAAAAACGATCAGAGAACTTGTTGAGGAAAAAGACAGCCAGCGTCCTAACCGAGTCGAGCCAATACGTATTTCAAAAGAATTGCATGATCATATCTCAAGGTCAGGATTTACAACTGATGACACTTTGCCTCTCGGAGTTTCTCTATCTCTAACGCATCGAGTCGGTCGGTTATTTGGAGGCAAAACAAAAGAAATGCTTGAGAATCTCCATCCCAGCTTCTTTCCTATTTTAAGAGAAGCTGCAAAAATAACCGGCTTGTCCGTGGTTGGTTTCGACGCTATTATTCCAGATCCCACCCAACCGGCTGATTCACAGCGCTGGGGGATTATTGAATGCAACTCACTGCCTTTCATCGATTTGCATTATTTTGCTTTGGAAGGGAAGCCCCAGAATATCGCCGGCATGATCTGGGACTTGTGGTGAGTTTGTCGAACCATATGTGGAATTAATGCGCAACGGTAAAGGCTATTATTTTTTTGGCGCCGGCTTGCTTTAAGACCTTTCTCGCTTCATTTAGTGTAGCGCCAGTGGTGGTGATATCGTCTATCAAAATTATATTTCTATTTTTTATTAATTCATCGTTTTGGGTGGCAAAGGAGCCGACGATATTTTTCAGGCGCGCTTGCCGAGCTTCTATGCGCGCCTGATGTTCTGTTTCTCGTGGCTTCACTAGAATATCGTTTACGAGGGTAAATATCTTATCTCCGCCTCCTCTCCATTTGCTAAAAGAGAGGAGCGCCAAAGGCGAGGTGAGACGATTTGTTTTCGACAAGCGAATAATTTCATGGCAGATAAGTTCGGCCTGATTGTACCCCCGTTCTCTGCGTCTTTTTTTAGACAGAGGAATCGGTATGAGGAGAGGATCATTAAAATTTTCCATAGGAACCAGGTCTGATAGTTCTTCAATGATTTTTCCGTACAGGACTTCGGCAAAAATGGCCGCCAGATTTTTTTTGCCATTGTATTTAAAAAGCCACAGAGCTTTTTTAATAGGCGGATGACGATAGTCGTACAGAGAAAAAATCCATTTTTCGTTTTCACGTTCCGCTTGTGGAAAATTTGAAATACACCCCGCACACAAGTCCGCTCCAGGCGTCCCGCACGAAATGCAATTTACAGGAAAAACTATATTCAATATAGTGTTTAAAAATCGCATTGTATGATATAATCTTAACATAGATGAGCAATCCATTTACAAAAATATTTTCTAGTATCGGCAATCTTGCCGGGGGCAAGGAAGATAGCGCGGTTGGCATTGATATTGGTTCTTCTGCGATTAAAGTGGTGGAGATTAAAAGAAAAGGAGGTAGAGCGATACTTGAAACTTATGGAGCGATAGCACTTGGTCCTTATGCCGGTCTTGACGCGGGACAGGTGACTAATCTTTCAGTTGAAAAAGCGGCGGAAGCTCTCAAAGAAGTTTTAAAACAATCTGGTGTTGGCAATACTTCTCCCGCTCTTTCTATTTCCATCCAATCAAGCTTGATTTTTACCATCGAACTTCCGGTCAAGGTGACAGAGAGTGAAATGGCGGCAATCATTCCCACCGAAGCCCGCAAGTATATTCCGGTGCCCATTACGGAAGTTTCCATTGACTATTTTTTGTTGCCTCAAAAAGAGTCTTCTTTCGAAGAGATGGATGTGGGGGCAAATAATTCTGATCTTTCGCAAAAACAGATAGAGAAAAAAAACGTATTAGTGGTAGCGACTCAAAATGACGCAATTTCTAAATATCGTTCTATTATTTCGCAATGCCAATTAACCGCCTCTTTTTTTGAGATTGAAATATTCTCTTCCATTAGGGCTAATTTTGAGCATGAACTCTCGCCGGTTTTATTAATGGATTTCGGCGCCTCGCGCACGAAACTTTCTATCGTTGAGTTTGGGATGGTTAAAAGTTATCACACAATAGACAGGGGAGGAGCTGATATCTCTCAATCTGTCTCTCAATCTTTAAGTATCTCTTTTTCCGAGGCGGAAAAAATGAAAAAAGAATTCGGCCTTTTTGGCAACCCGACAGAAAAAAGTTTAACTGATATTATTAAAGTTCATATTGACTATATTTTTTCTGAAACCAATAACGCGCTCTTGGGCTACGAGAAGAGATACAATAGAACCGTCAGCAAAGTAATATTTTCCGGCGGCGGATCCCTTTTGAAAGGGCTGAAAGAAGTGGCGGCCAATAATTTCCGAGCCGAAATAGAAATTGGTCATCCATTCTCCAAAGTTAACGCTCCGGCCTTTTTGGAAAAAGTACTAGAAACCATGGGCCCCGAATTTGCAGTCGCTTTGGGCTTGGCATTGCGAAAATTGCAATAACTATTATAATTACAGTAAGCTTTTCAGGGAGAGTTATACACATTTTATTTCACTAAAATTGGCTTTTGTAATATAATTAGGTATGATGGAACAAAATTTCCAAACATCATTTATACCTAAAAAACCCATGGTGGCGGAACGCGCCGTTCCTATGCGATCCATTGGTATTTTGACCGTTGTTTCTATTTTTATTTTGTTCGCTATTCTATTGGCAACAGGCGCTCTTTATTTCTATAAAGGGATTATAACAAAAAATATTACCCAAATGGAAAATACCTTAAATTTGGCCAAGAATCGTTTTGAACCTTCTAAAATAACAGAACTTCAGGTATTAGACAAGCGCTTGCGCGCGTCCAGTGAAATTTTGTCCAAGCATATAGCCATCACACCTGTTTTTCAAGCGCTTCAAACCATCACTATGAAAACAGTTCGTTACACAAAATTTAGTTATGATCTGGAAACTGAGAAAAATCCTAAGGTCGTTGTTAAGATAAGCGGGATAGCGGTTGGTTATCGTTCGGTTGCTCTTCAATCGGATCTTTTGGCGAAGAATAAAAATTTCATTGACCCTATTTTTTCCAATCTCACGCTGGACGAAAAAGGCAATGTTCTTTTTGATTTAGAGTTTTTGGTCGATCCAACTTTTGTTAATTATAAGCAAACACTTTTGACCCAAAGTTAATTTTTTATGATGCGCTTTATTATGCCAGTCATTTTAATAGGAATCGGCGTAGCTGTCTTTTTTGTATTTTCTAATCCTCTTTACAATGAGATTGGAGAACTGCGTGTGCAAGCGGCATCCTATAATGAAGCGCTCTCTAATTCTAAAACGCTCGAAAATGAACGAGATAAATTAACTGTCAAATATAATTCCATTAATCCGGATAATCTAATAAAACTTCAAAAACTCTTGCCAGAAAATATTGACAACATACGCTTGATTCTTGAGATAGAACAAATAGCCACTCCCTATGGTATGGTATTGAAAGATATCAAATACGGTGCAACCAACGCTCTTGATTCCACTGCTTCTCCTTTTGAAGTCGTCCAAGGAGGCGGAGTTTCTCCAGCTGCCAGCAAAGATTATGGAGTTTGGGATTTAGAGTTTTCCACCGTGGGTACTTACAATAATTTTCTCAATTTTACAAAAGATCTGGAGAAAAACCTTCGGATTGTGGACATATCATCAATCCAATTTTCATCTAATCTAAGCGGCGGATTCAATTCAGCTCTCAACCCTTCTTTCGCGGAATCTTATAAATATTATTTAAAGATCAAAACCTATTGGTTGAAAAATTAAAATGACTCCCAAAATAAAAAACATCATAATATTTCTAGCAATCGGAACAATCCTTGTTTTGATTTATTTTTTTTATATAAAAGTGTCTCCCGAGGTGGCTCCTTTGGTTTCTTCTTCAGGAATTCCGACAGTCTCCAATACAGCAGCGAAAAACGGGGATTCTTCGGTGACTAAAGATTTTTTAACTCTGCTTTTGAATGTTAAAAATATAAAATTAGACGATACTATCTTTTCGGATATTGCTTTTACTAGCTTAGATGGTTCTCATAGTATCATGCTTATGTCAGATGGAAATGAAGGCAGACCAAATCCATTTGCCCCATTGGGAACTAATAGTCTGGTATCGCCGACAACCCCTTAATTAAATTATGAGTTTTTTAGAAGAGTTAGCCAAAGAAGGTGGAATCAGGAAGAGCCAAATCGGTGAAATTAAAAGTCGCGCGCAAGAAAAGTACAATGGGGATCTGGATGAAGCTTTAATTGAATCTGGCGTGACAGAAGAAAAAATTCTTGAAGCAAAAGGGAAATATTTGCAGATGCCGGTAAAGAAAGTGGACAAAGAAAATTCGACTTTTGACGCTCTGAAATATATCTCGGAAGATTCTGCGGCCCACTATCAATTTGCTCCGATTGAAATGCGGGAAGGAGTTTTGGAAGTAGGCGTCATAAATCCAGAAAATATACAAGCCATAGACGCATTGCAATTTATTTCTGTCAAGTTGGGTATTCCTTTTAAGATATATCTGATCTCTCGCAGTGATTATGAAAGTATCATGGAAGCTTACAAGGGCATATCCAGTCAAGTGGAAGAAGCGCTGAGTGAATTAGATCAAAATGAAACTAAAGGTTTAAGTGAAGAAAATCTAAGCAAGGAGATTAAAAATATAAAACCAGGCGAGGAGACAAAAATAGTGGAAGACGCGCCAGTTATAAAAATTGTGGCGGTGATCTTGCGTAATGCCATAGAAGGAGGTGCTTCCGATATCCATATTGAATACACTGGCGAAAAAGTAAAAGTGCGTTTTCGAGTAGATGGAGTTTTACATACCACTATTGTTTTGCCGCCCAACGTTTACGGCGGAATAGTGGCGCGAATAAAAATTTTAGCCAAACTCAGGTTGGACGAAAAAAGAAAACCGCAAGACGGGTCGTTTAGCGCCAATATTGACCAGCGCAAAGTTGATTTTCGTGTTTCGACTATGCCAGCCTACTATGGCGAGAAAGTTGTTATGCGTATTCTGGATGCCGAAAAAGGAGTAAAACCTCTAGACCAATTAGGTCTATCGGAAGTCAATCTTAACATGATTAGAGAAGCAATTAAACGGCCGTATGGACTTATTTTAATCACTGGTCCGACCGGGTCTGGAAAATCCACTACCCTATATTCAATGATGAATGAACTTGATAGAGAAAAAAGCAATATTGTGTCTTTGGAAGATCCCGTGGAGTACCATATGCCCGATATTAATCAGTCCCAAATGATGCCGGAGATTGGATACACCTTTGCCTCCGGACTTCGTTCTATCCTTCGTCAAGATCCAGATATAATAATGGTTGGAGAAATACGCGACAAAGAAACCGCCCAGCTGGCCATTCAAGCTGCCTTGACCGGGCATCTTGTTCTTTCCACTCTTCATACGAACAATGCCATTGGTGCCGTGCCTCGCTTAGTGGATATGGGAGTTGACCCATATTTAATCGCGCCGACTCTTATTTTATCTATCGCTCAACGTTTAGCCAGAATGACTTGTCCTTCTTCCCGAAAACTTGTGCTAATGGATGAGAGTATTAAAATGCAAATCGAAGAGCAAATGAAAGATCTGCCGGATGAATTTAAAAAAGAAATTGGAATTAAAGGACAAATGTATGACACGGTTCCCTCGAGTGAATGTCCTTCTGGCACGCGTGGCCGGATTGCTATTTTTGAAATGTTTAAGGTAGATAAGGAAATGCAGAATATAATATTAAAGAGTCCTACTAATGGAGAAATTTATAAAGTGGCGCGAGGGAAGGGAATGCTCATGATGAAAGAAGACGCCATGCTTAAATCTTTAGATGGCCTTATTCCCTTTACGGAAGTATATAATTTTAGCAATGAAAATGAATAAATCTAATGAAAACAATAAAGGTTTTACTCTTATTGAGCTTCTTGTAGTTATTGCCATTATTGGTGTGCTTACAAGTGTAGTTTTAGCGTTAGTGCAAAGCGCTCGCAAAAAAGCGGACGCTGTATATGTGAAATATGAAGCGGATCAAATGAAAAAAGAATTTGAGTTGTATTATCAGGTGCACGGTAATTATGGCGTTTTCAATACCAATCAATATAGCTCATATTTTCCACCAACAGAAAGTAGTCCTGGAGGTCCCGCCAATTGTTTTTATCCGCTTACGAGTTACTCGGCTGAGAAAGTATTTTTCATTGCAGGGAAGGCTATGGAACATACCAACCCTATTCCTGGACAACCACGGTGGGTTTGGTGTGTAGTTACTCCAAACGGACAAGCGTATGTATTTGCATTTGAAGGTATGAAGTCAGGCTATAAAACATACTGTTTCGATTCAAGCGGGAATATCAAAGAATCAAATATAGGCTATCCTTCATACCCTATTGATGCCACAACCGCTACTTGTTTATAGATATTTCGACTAGTGCAGTTATGTTGTTAACTAGTAAATAATTAGTAAAGACGGTCCTTACAAGATAAGTTTATATAGAAAGTTATGCACAGTCTGTCCAATTTAAAGCTATTGTGTAGTATAATTAATTATCAGTTAATAAGGGTATAAAAATTTATGGCAGGAGAAAAAAGAAAAATTTTAATAGTAGATGACGATAGTTTTCTTTTGGACATGTACGCGCTCAAATTCAGCCAAAGCAATTTTGAAGTTCACACAGTGGTTTCTGGCCTGCAGGCAATAGAGAAACTTAGAGGCGGATTAAATCCAGATGTTATGTTAGTGGATATAATTATGCCGGAGATGGACGGTTTTGAAATGTTGGAAAAAATAAATATTGATAAAATATCTCCGGATTCTACAAAAATAATTTTATCCAATAAGAGCCAGCAATCAGACATTGAACGAGGCAAGAGTTTGGGAGTGGCAGGCTATATTATAAAAGCGAATTCTACTCCAGTCGAAGTGATTAATCAGGTCATGAGTATTTTAGCTAAGAAAACTATTGTTCCAAAATAGAAAATGACGGATTATAAGAAAAAACTTGAAGAACTTATTTTAACCGTTATTCACGAAGGCGGATCAGATTTGCATTTAGGCGCCAGCCGAGTGCCAGCTATTCGCGTGTCAGGCGAGCTTATATTTCTTGCCAAACATCCAGTTTTTACGGATGAAGATACAATTGGAATTTTGAGTGAGGTATTGGGTAAAGTAAAAATTGACAAATTTATGGAAAATCAAGAAGCGGATTTTGCTTATGATTTCCGCAAAGAGGCGCGACTGCGAGGCAATGCTTTTTTTCAGAAGGGTCTGATTTGCATAGTTTTTCGATTAGTCCCGAAAGTCAAAACTATCGCCGAACTGCATTTGCCTGCTATCATTGCCGACCTCGCGCGCAAGAAACAAGGGTTTTTTCTAGTGGTGGGCCCGGTTGGACAAGGCAAATCAACCACTCTTTCGGCCATGGTGGATTTAATTAATAATGAACAGGCGCGCAATATTATAACAATTGAAGATCCGATTGAACATGTCTATATTCCTAACAAATCTATAATTAATCAGCGGGAAGTGGGCATTGATACCGCAGATTTTCATGTGGCGCTTAAATCAGTTTTTCGCGAGGACGTAAATGTAATCATGATTGGCGAGATGCGCACGCCGGAGACGATAGCCACTGCGGTTACGGCGGCCGAGACAGGACATCTGGTGCTTTCGACTTTGCATACCAACAATGCTTCTCAGACTATCGATAGAATAATCGATTCTTTTCCAGGCGATCAGCAAGATCAGATTCGCACTCAGCTAGCCGCCTCGCTTCTGGGAATTTTTTCTCAAAGACTTATTCCTAGAATTGCCGGCGGACTTATTCCCGCTTACGAGCTTCTCTTAAATAACAGCGCTGTATCTAATTTAATTCGCGAAAAACGCACCCATGAAATAGATGTCGTCATCGAAACAGGCACCGAGTCTGGAATGATCGACTTGAATCATTCGCTGATGGAACTAGTGCGCGCTGGAGAAATTTCCATAGAAAACGCCTACCAGTATTCTCTCAACCCTAAAGGCTTGGAACGGATGGTTTAAAAAGCTATGTTATTCAAATATAAAGCGATAGATAGCGAAGGTTTAAATAAAGAAGGAGAAATTGACGCGCCCAATCGCGATATGGCAATCAGCGGATTACAGCGGAGAGGGCTAGTGATTATTTCTGTCAAGGAAGAAGGAGAAAAAAAATCGCTTTTTTCAGTTTCTTTTTTTGAAAAAGTATCAAATAAAGATGTCGTTATTCTTTCCCGTCAGATTGCCACTTTGTTTGAAGCGCAAGTGTCTGCGCTGAAGGCTTTTACGATGTTAGCAGTTAATACAGAAAACAAACTTCTCGGTCGCAAGCTGACCGCAATTGGCGATGACCTCCAGGCAGGGCTTTCTATTTCTGGCGCGTTAGGAAAACATCCGGATGTATTTTCAAATTTTTATATAAATATGGTAAAAGTGGGCGAAGAAACCGGAAAGCTCAATCAAACCTTCTCGTATTTGGCAGAATACCTGGATCGCCAATATTCCCTTACCTCCAAGACCAGAAATGCGCTTATTTATCCAGCTTTTGTTATTGTTACTTTTTTTGTAGTGATGGGTCTGATGTTTGTGGTAGTTATTCCAAAACTCTCCGCGATTATTCTGGACTCTGGTCAAGCAGTGCCTTTTTACACCAAAATAGTCATCATACTTTCAAATTTCTTCGTTCACTATGGGTTTTTTGTTTTAATTTTTTTGGTGTTGCTAGGTGTTTGGGTTTGGAGGCTCGCTTCCACCGAAAAAGGAAAGATCTATCTTGATGAAATGCGTCTCTCCACTCCAGTTATAGGCAATCTATACAAAAAACTTTATCTTTCTAGGATAACGGACAACTTAAACACAATGCTTTCATCCGGTGTTCCGATTGTTCGAGCAATAGATATTACGGCCGAAGTGGTTGGTAGCCGCGTATATAAAGGTCTCTTGGAAGAAGTAGCAGATGGAGTAAAATCCGGTTTGGCTCTCTCAGTTGCCTTTGCGAAACATGAAAAAAAAATATCCGGTATTATGGTGCAGATGGTGCAAGTAGGTGAAGAAACGGGATCACTCGGAATTATTTTAAAAACCCTGACTGATTTTTATCGGCGCGAAGTAGATGATGCGATTGATACGCTCGTCGGTCTAATCGAGCCAGTAATGATTGTGGTTTTGGGTCTAGGAGTGGGAGTATTGCTTGTGTCTGTTTTGATGCCTATTTACAATCTAGCAGGGGGAATAAGTTAGTTTCTAGGTTCTAGTTGCTAGTGACTAGGGTATAGGTGCCTGCAGGGTAGTGAGCTTTGCTCTACTACCCTGTGGATAACTTTGTTGCATGAGTATTTCTGTATATGTGTTATAATGAATGTATTAAAAACAAGTCGAAATTTCAGCCTCGTCGGCTGGTTCGCCGTAGAGGCGAAATTATAAGTTTTAATTATTAATAGTTTAAAACATATTATGAAAATGAATTTTAAAAAAGGTTTTACATTAATTGAACTCTTGGTCGTGGTCGCTATCATCGGTATTTTGGCTTCAGTTGTATTAGCGTCGTTAAATACCGCTCGAGGCAAGGGCGCGAATGCTGCGGTTAAAGCAAATTTGGCAAATATTCGTCCGCAAGCGGAGCTCGTCTATGATGGAGTCAGTCCTAATTCATACGCCACCGCCTGTGCAAATCCCACTGTTGCGGCTGCTTTAGCTTCAGCTGATTCTTCCGGCGGAGGAACAAATAAATGCTTTGGCGATGCGAATGGATGGGTTGTAGCGACTGAACTTAAAGTTACTGAAGGCGCGAGTACGGGATGGTGTGTTGATTCGACTGGCAAATCAAAAGGAATTACCGCCGCCCAAGATACGGCAATTACAGGAGCGACGACTCTTTGTCCTTAATCTTTGGTGGGTTGAACAAATGTCTCAAAATACAAAAACCACTCTTTGAAGAGTGGTTTTTGTATTCATGGGTATATGTATGATATACTACAAAAAGCTTATTATTATAAAAACTAACAAATTCTTATGAAAAAGACGAACTTTGGAAAAGGTTTTACGTTGATCGAACTCTTGGTTGTTGTTGCGGTTGTTGGACTTCTTACCAGTATTACTCTGGGGTATTTAGGTAATGCCAAAAAAAGAGGTAATGATACAGCCGTAAAAAGTAATTTACATACCGCAAAACTTGTAGCTGAGATTTTTTTTCTTGATAATGGGAGTTCATATTTGCCAGCAAATGGTATTGCTATAGGTATTACTACTCCTTGTCCTACTTATGATGTATCCGGGAACGGAACTAATATGTTTTCTCGTAGTAAAGTTTTGGCAGATTCTATAGTTGAAGCGGTTTTGAGAGGCAATGGTAGCTCTTGTTATAATTCAGCTAATTCTTGGGCTGTTGCTGTTGGCCTAAAACTAACATCAAATACCTCTTGGTGTGTGGACACTTCTGGAGTAGCTAAAATAGTAAATGAGGTTCCCGGTTCAGCCATTAATGCATCTGGTATTTGTAAGTAGAGGCTTACAAGAATGATTATTTTCGCAAGAACCGTTCTTGCTGCAATGCTTGTTTTTACTCTTCTTTTGTTGATATAATGAAGTCATGATTTCGTTACTTACCGTGATTTTCTTTGTCCTTGGTCTCATCATCGGAAGCTTCTTGAATGTTGTAATTTTCCGTTTCAACACAAAAAGGTCTTTAGGTGGAAGGTCCGCCTGTATGTCCTGCATGAATAAGCTTTCCTGGTATGAACTTATACCATTCTTTAGTTTTTTGGGACTAAAAGGAAGATGCCGAAATTGTCAAACTAAAATATCAATTCAATATCCATTAGTTGAAATGCTTTCCGGCTTGATTTTTGCAGGAATCTTTTTTAAGTTTGAAAATATTTATAATTTTTTTGATTTTGGATTCATAATCACTTATATTTATTATGCCGTTATATTTTCTCTTCTCTTGGTTATCGCCGTCTATGATTTAAGGCATAAAATAATTCCAGACGCGCTTTCTTTTATTTTTGGCGTACTTGCTTTTTTTGGTCTGTTTTTCTTTAGCAGTAATAGTTTTCCTCTCTTTTATCCTCACATACCAACTGTTTTAGAGTTTTTATCAGGTATATTTGTGGCTCTTCCTTTCGCCTTATTTTGGTTTGTGTCTTCCGGCAGATGGATGGGTTTAGGGGATGCCAAATTAGCCCTTGGCATTGGCTGGCTCTTAGGTCTGGCCGGCGCTCTCTCTGGTTTGGTGCTAGCTTTTTGGTTTGGGGCTATTATAGGGTTAAGCCTTGTTATTTTTAGAAAGAGTTACGGAATGAAAAGTGAAATTCCTTTTGGGCCTTATTTGGCCTTCGGCGCGTTTTTGACGTTTGTTTTTAATTTAAATCTTTTTGGTTTTTAATTTTTATGATTAAAAAAATTCGCAATTCAAAATTCGTAATTCGTAATTGCCAGAAGGGGATGACTTACGTTGAACTCATTGTTGTCCTCTCTATTTTTTCTGCAATGACTTCCGTGGTTCTTTTTAATTATGGAGAATTTCAGGCAAAAGTGGATATAAAAAATTTAGCCAGCGACATTGCCTTAAAAATTGTTGAAGCTCAAAAATCGTCCTTGTCCGGCAAATTGCCAGAAAGTTTTCCAGTAAACTGGAAACCATCTTACGGAGTATATTTTAACGACGATGAAAAAACAAAATTTATTTATTTTGCGAATTTCAATAATGATTTTTATGATGATCTCTCTGATTCCATTTTAGATCAATCTACTATTACCAAAGGTAATTATATTGATAAATTGGAAGCTGTCGGTGCAGATTGTCCTGTAATTTCTAATTTGAGTGTTGTTTTTAGACGTCCAGATTCTGGCGCTAAAATTACTTCAGATGGGGCATTGTTGCCATGCGCTTCTTATTTTCAGATAACTATTACTTCACCACAGGGAACCAGTTCCGTGATAAAATTATATCTTTCCGGCAGGATTCAAGTGAATTAAAAATTAAATGAAAATTGCAAAATTGAAAATTGAAAATTTAAGCGGCGGGTACACCATAATAGAAACGATGATTGCCGTTTCTCTTTTTCTCGTTATTATTATGACGGGAATGGGCGCGCTTTTGAATGCTAATCTGCTTCATCAAAAATCGCGAGATATGCGTTCGATTATGGATAATTTAAGTTTTATTATGGAAGATATGTCCAGAAATTTAAGAACAGGATACAATTATTATTGCATTACCGGAGCTGATACTTTATCTAGTGTTAGTGCAACTGAAAGTGGCTCAAGTTGCTGGGGAATTGCGTTTGAATCTTCAGCGACCCCAGCTAATCAAGTAGCTGATCCAAATAATCAATGGGTTTATTATATAGGCAATGACAAAAAAATTTATAAATCAACTCAAGGTCCTTATGTTGCGTCCAGTTTTATGCCACTGACTCCTGATGAAGTTGAAATTGATACAACAGCTTCTAATTTTTCAGTGCTGGGCGCAGAACCTTATTTAGGCAATTGCGTTTCTCCATCTGACTGCCAGCAACCTTTTGTTACTATTAGATTGGTCGGTACTATAACCTATAAACCTGGCACTTCCAATAGTGTTGTCACGCCTTTTTCTTTACAAACTTCAGTGTCTCAGAGACTGATAGATATTTAATTCGCCAAAATTTTTCACCTAATTAACTTATAATGACAAAACGATATAAAACAAAAAAATTTAGGCGGATAAATGGCGGGTTTACCTTAGTGGAGACACTTGTGGCTGTTTCAATTTTTACTATGTCAATTTTAGGGCTGATGTCGGTTTTAGCGTCCGGTATTTCCAACACTAATTACGCCAAAGAGAAAATAATAGCCTCATATCTTGCGCAAGAAGGTATTGAATACATTAGAAATATGCGGGATACGGAAGTCCTTTATGGATCTGGAAATGGTAATGCTCGATGGAATAAATTTAAATCTGATTTAAATTCATGTAATAATGATACCGATCATGCCTGTGGTTTAAAAAAGCCGTTGCCTTTTGGAATTTTTCAATGTAGCGCTTCTATTGTCAATGAAAAATGTAATCTATATATGAATGATGGGGGTTATGACAACATTTCCAGCGGTGCTGATTCTGGTTTTGTCCGTAAAATTTGGCTGACGACTAGTGGCGGGGATGAGGTAAAAATTTATTCGGAAGTTGAATGGACTCAAGGTTCTGGTAATTACAGCATTACTTTTTCGGAGAATTTATTTAATTGGATAGAATAATAATTATGAAAATGAGAGATTTACAAAAAAATAGGGGATTTGTAATTCTTTTTGCGATTACTATTTCCAGTATTCTTTTAGCCATAGCCTTAGGCGTTGGAAATATTGCGCTGAAAGAAATGAAATTCAGCACCAATGCCCGCGATACAAATGATGCCTTTTTGGCGGCTGATACTGGCATTGAAAAAGCGCTTTTTGATGATAAAGCTGGCGATATTTGCACACCAGCACCATGTGGTTCTCCTCTCATCACTATTTCTCAATTAGGTAGTGCAGGACAAAATTGCGTGAAAGTGACTGTAAATAAAACTGTTTCACCTGCCATGACCACTATTATTTCAAAAGGTTATAACGCTGGAGGCAGTGTTCCTGGTTCTTGTAATCCACCATCGAATAGTATTGAGCGCGAGTTAAAAGTTACATATGGCGATATAAGTTCTCCTTCTCCGCCTGCTGGCTACCGCTATGTTCGCTGGATTATCACTAAAAAGAAAACTGCCGTGTCCGATTGCGGAGGCGCAGGTAATGGCTGTGTTCAAGTATCCGAGTTGGTTCTTCTTCAGAATGAGAGTCCTGTTTCTTGGCCGGGCGCGACTTCAGTTATTAACCCGGGTGGCAACAATCCTGTCGGAGAAACTCCCCCTAATCTCAAAGACGGAGACATAGGAACCAAATGGCTCGATTTTAACTTTGCGGGTGTAGACAATCAAAATGGCAGTTCGGTCCTTATTTTTGACACTGGTTTCGGCAATTCAGTCAATTTCAATGGCTACCGGTGGACTACGGCCAATGATGAGCCGTCGAGAGATCCGATCAGTTGGACTCTAGAGGGTAGCAATAATGGTTCGAACTGGATTATTCTTGACAGCCGGTCTAATCAGATAATTACCAACAGTCGACAGACAAGCACTTCAAATTACAGCTTCTGATCAAAGTCGAAAAATATGTTTTTCTCAATCAATGTGAACAAGTTCGAAGTAAAAAACAGAATAAAAAAATTACGAAACGAAATCGCGCGATTGAGAGACGCCTATCACACCGAAAATGCGCCGAATGTCACTGATGATGTTTATGATTCGCTAGCTCGGGAACTTAAAGCCTTACTGGAAAAATACCCGGAGTTTAACGATAACAATGCTCCGGAGAATAGAGTAGTAGGGAAACCGCTGGACAAATTCGAAAAAGTGAAACATCAGGTGAGAATGCTTTCTCTGAATGATGTTTTTTCATATGAAGAGCTTTATGATTGGGAAAAAAGAATCAAAAAGCTTTTGCCCCCCTCTACTTTACAAGGAGAGGGGCGGGGGGGTGAGGTGAATTATTTCTGCGAAGTGAAATTTGACGGTCTGGCCGTATCTTTGATTTTCAAGGACGGGAAATTCGTACGAGGCGCAACTCGCGGGGATGGATTTATTGGAGAAGACATTACCCAAAATTTGAGAACTATAAATTCAATACCATTAACACTTCAAAAACCGTTTCCTTCGTATCTAGAAGTGCGCGGTGAGGCATTAATGAGCAAGCAAACATTGCTAAAGTTGAATTTAGATAATAAAAAAAGAGGTCAAACACTTTTTGCTAACACCAGAAACGCAGCGGCGGGGAGCCTGCGGCAATTAGATCCCCAGTTAGCTAAAGAAAGAAGTTTAGATTTTATTGCCTATGACATAACTTCGCCTGATACTTTTCTTACTCATTCTGAAAAGCATCAAATTCTTCGAAGTTTAGGATTCAAAGTTGAAAAGTTGGAAGCCAAATGTAAAAGTTTGGAAGAAGTCACTGCTTTTATTGAAAAATTTGAAAAAATAAGGCCTAGTTTTCCATATGGTACGGACGGCATTGTTATTTCCGTCGATGATCTGAAACTTCAAGGAATTTTAGGTGTTGTCGGCAAGGCTCCGCGTTTTATGGCAGCCTTCAAATATCCGGCTGAAAAAGCGACAACTATAGTGAAACAGATTTTGGTGAATGTGGGACGCACCGGCGTACTTACGCCGCTCGCTGTTTTTGAGCCGACCCTGGTGGCCGGTTCGCGAGTGTCCAAAGCGACCTTGCATAATATGGATCAAATAGAACGTTTGGATTTGCGTATCGGGGATACGGTGGTAATAGAAAAAGCCGGAGATGTCATTCCAAAAGTGGTGGAAGTGCTGACAAAGATGCGCACTGGTAAAGAAAAGAAATTCAAGATGCCTGTCAAATGCCCAACTTGCGGAGGAAACATAGAAAAAAGAAATATCGGTGCGAAGCCAGAGAAAGGTTTTCTCGGGTCCTCGGTTCTCCGGGGCCCCTCACCCCGGCCAGACCAGCTCAAAAACCTTTCTCCGACTTCTTCCGTCGCTTATTATTGCGCCAATTCAAAATGTCCAGCGAAGAATGAAAGATTTTTGGAGCATTTTGTTTCTGTTTTTGAAATATATGAACTTGGGCCAAAAATTTTAAGGCGTTTTAAAGACGAAGGTTTGATTACCGATGCGGCGGACATTTTTACTTTGACTAAAGAAGACATTGCGCCCCTGGAGCGCTTTGGAGAAAAATCGGCGGAGAATATCATTCAGGAAATAAAAAATAAGAAGAAAATTTCGCTTGCCAAATTCCTTTGGGCGCTAGGTATCCTGCACGTGGGGGAGGAAACAGCTCGAGATCTCGCAGAGCATTTTGGCACTTTGGAAAAATTGATATCCTCCGCAAGGCAAGGCCTTGCGGAGATAGATAGTATAGAAAACATTGGGCCGGCGGTCCTAAAGAGTGTCAGTGATTTTTTTCACGATAAAAATAACTTAAACTTTATCAAAAAATTGGAAAAAAATGGAGTAATCATAGAAAAAACAGAGAAAAAAAAAGCTGGAAAATTAAGCGGATTAACCTTTGTTTTAACCGGCACTCTTACTAACATGTCGCGAGAGATCGCCAAGGAAAAAATTCTGGCTCTGGGTGGAAAAGTTGTAGGCTCAGTTTCTAAAAGCACTTCATGTGTCGTGGCCGGCGCTGAACCCGGCTCCAAACTAAAAACTGCGGAAAAATTGGGGGTAAAAGTGATAGATGAAAAAGAATTCTTGAATATGTTAGAAAAATAAAATTTTCTTAGTATATCATATACTGTATATTAAGCATTCTTACAAAATCCTTTTTTGGCGGAGGCGGAGAGTGTGGTACGAAGTTGGAACCAGTTTGTTGATAAATAAGGGTTAGATTAGATTCATTTTTTAGAAAATATAATATATAATCATCTTATGAATGAAAATCTGGATATTAAAGAGAGGATTAAAGCTTCTGCTGTTCGTTATAAGGGTCAAATTTTTACTGGACAAACCCATGGGGATGCACTTTTAGTGCTTGAGGAAGCTTTTCCCGACTATAGGGCAAGAGAAGTTGAAGATGGTTTTGTGACTTCAAGTGGTAGATATGTTGATAGAACTGAGGCACGTGAAATTGCAAAAAAGAATGATCAAATAAAACCAGGACCAGGTACTAGTTCAGATATCTTGGATAGCAATTATTTAAAATAAAGATCAGTTTGCGGAGGCGGAGAGATTTGAACTCTCGAGACCCTTTCGAGCCTGCCACCTTT
>CAYHGI010000009.1:0-24417 GCA_964356285.1 uncultured Candidatus Saccharibacteria bacterium | reverse complement strand
TCCCTACACGACGCTCTTCCGATCTAAAGCATTTTTAAAAAATTACAGACAGGCTCCGAGAAAAGTTCGCTTAGTGGCTTCTTTGGTTAAAGGGAAAAATGTAGCCCAAGCTATTGCGGAGCTTGATTTTTTAGCCAAACGCGCAGGGTTGCCGATAAAAAAACTTTTACTCTCTGCGGTGGCTAACGCAAAAAATATGGGAATAGAAATGGAAAATTTATATATTAAAGAGTTAACGGTGGATAAAGGCATCACCATGAAAAGAATGATGCCGGCGGCGATGGGTAGCGGACACAGAATAAACAAGCGCACCAGCCACCTGAACCTCCTTTTGGCGGAAAAAGTTTTACCAGTAAAGAGTACGAAATTAAGAAAGAAATAACATTACCCCTACCCAGCCTCCCCCTACGTAGGGGGAGGAGCAAGGAGGGGGTATAATCACCTAAAAATAATAATATGAGTAAAATAGTCCATCCATACGCGCATAGATTGATCATCCTCCGAGACTGGAAGTCCCGCTGGTTTGCCGAACCGAAAAAATATGTTTCCTATTTGAAAGGCGATGTTCTGATCCGCCAATATTTGGAAAAGAAATTGCGCGGGATGTATATTTCCACAATTGAAATTGAGAGAAGCAGAAAAGCCACCAGGTTTATCATTAAAACTTCTCGTCCGGGGCTTCTCATCGGCAGAAGCGGCGAAGGAGCGACAAAGCTTAAGGAAGATATTTTAAAGAAAATGGATTACTTGAAGCTAGACAGACCGGAAGATTTTAAGCTTGAAATTATGGAAGTTTCAAATCCAGAAGCGGATGCCGCCATTGTGGCCTATATGATTGCTGAAGGACTGGAGAAAAGACTGCCTTATCGTCGAGTCATCAAAACAATTATTGAAAAAGTCATGACCGCCAGAGGTGTGGAAGGATCGCGAGTAGTGTTGGGAGGGAGACTAGGCGGAGCAGACATTGCCCGCACAGAAGAACTCAAACGTGGAAGCATTCCGCTTCAGACTTTCCGCGCGGACATTGATTTTAAGCGCGAGCGCGCGACCTTGTCTTACGGCGTTGTCGGAATAAAAGTTTGGATTTATCGCGGTAAAATTTTTGCTGACAAAAATATGAAAAAAAACAAATCATTAGAAAACAAAACCAAGTCTGATTAATTTTATGCTAACTCCCAAAAAAGTAAAATTTAGAAAATGGCAGACAGGACGTAGCAATCCGAAGGCAATTTCGCCTGACACTCGCGGCATAAAGCTGGCCTTTGGTTCTTTCGGTCTGAAATCTCTCTCTCAAGCGCGGGTGAAGTCCGTTCAGATTGAAGCTGCTCGAAAGGTGATATCTCGGACACTCACCAAGGCTGGCAAGTATTGGATTCGCATTTTTCCGGACCGTCCTTATACTTCCAAGGCTGCCGAAATGGGCATGGGAAAAGGCAAGGGAGATCCGCAGGGATATTGTTTTGACGTTTTTCCCGGAAGGATCATTTTTGAAGTGGACGGAGTAGAGGAAAATATCGCCCATGAAGCATTGCGGAAAGCTGGTAGAAAAAAACTGATTTCGTTAATAATATTTCCCCGGGCCAACAAAGTGTCAGAACCACCGCGATTTTTGCCCTCTGCGCGCCTAAAGCGCTGTCTACGAATAAATATTATGAAAAACAAAAAAGAAAATTTAAAGGGGATAAAAAAAGATGAGCTTTTCAAAAAACTTGCCATTTTACAAGAAGAAGCAAGAGTTATAAGATTCAAGGCTGAAGGCTCGAAATCAAAGAATGTCAAAGAGCTGGTTGCTTTAAGGAAAAACATGGCTCAGATTTTAACGGAAATAAACCGCCAGCAGCAGAAAGTTGTAAAAAAATGAAAACGAAATTGCAAAAAGAAAATACAAAAAATAAAGGCCGCATTTTAAAGGGAGTGGTTGTTTCGGACAAAATGGACAAAACGGTTGTTGTCGCTGTGTCAAGGTTCATTAAGCATCCATTGTATGGGAAATTTTATAAGGCGAGCAAGAGATACAAAGCACATGACGAGGACAATAAATATAAGGTGGGAGACAAGGTGGAAATAGTCGAAACCAAACCAATTTCACGGGATAAACATTTTAAGGTTATATGATTCAACCAAGAACATTAGTAAAAATCGCAGATAATGCCGGAGGTACACTCGGAGCTGTGTTCAAAGTTTTAGGTTCTTCTAAAAAACGATACGCAACTCTCGGTGAAGAGGTAATAATTTCCGTAAAAGTGGCGACCCCTAGGAAGGGAGTTAAAAAAAAAGATGTGCATCAAGCAGTTGTTGTGCGCACCAGGAACGCTTATCGCAGAAAGGATGGTTCTTATATCCGTTTTGATGACAACGCTGTAGTTATCCTAGAGAAGGGGAAAAAGGATCCAAAAGCCGGGCGCGTTTTCGGGCCAATGCCGAGAGAGCTTGCCGAAAAGGGATATCAGAAAATAATTTCTCTGGCGCAAGAAGTGATTTAATTACCACCCCTAACCCCTCCTAAATTAGGAGGGGAGGATTAAAAACAATATGCATATAAAAAAAGGAGACAATGTAATAATTATAACTGGTAAAGATAAAGGCAAAAAAGGAAAGATTGCCCGCTCTTTTCCCGAGCAAAGTAAAGTGATTGTGGAAGGGGCGAATATGATGAAAAAACATCAGCGTCCCCGCAAATCTGGCGAGAAAGGGAGTATAAAAAGCATAGAGATGCCTATTCATGTTTCTAATGTTAAAAAATTAGATTAAAAAATTCCAATGAAACATTTAACGGTAAAAGAAAAAGAGAATACAGCTTTTGAAAAAATGAAAAGCGCCTTCCATTATAAAAATGTTATGGCTGCGCCTAAAATGCAAAAAATTATGCTGAATGTTGGCACCGGTACGGCCATGAAAAAGGACAAGAATAAAAATGAAACTATCTCCGACCGTCTTGCAAAAATTACTGGTCAAAAATCTACTACTAGGGGCGCCAAACAATCAGTGGCCTCTTTCAAAACCAGACAAGGCGATCCCATCGGAATTGTGGTAACTTTGCGTGGTGGAAGAATGTATGCTTTCCTGGAAAAATTTATTAATGTTGCTCTTCCGCGCACCAAAGACTTTCGGGGCATTTCCCGTAGTTCGGTAGACAATATTGGCAACCTTACCATCGGCATCAAAGAACATACTATTTTTCCAGAAACGGCTGATGAAGATATTAAAGATGTTTTCGGAATGTCCGTTACTCTTGTTTGCACGGCTAAAAATAAAAAAGAAGGTACGGCCTTTTTCGAGTTTCTCGGTATTCCTTTTAAAAAGGCGGAAGCGAAGAAAAAATAAATTATTCCCCTCTTGAGGGGTGGCTCGCTTGCGAGACGGGGTGGAATATTTGTCCACCTCCCCCTAAAGGGTACTCGGGAAGAGGAGAATTAACTTCTTTTTACACTTGTTGTATAATGTATTCATGAACGAAGAAGTCAACATTCCAAACAATCTCGAGATAGACAAAGCTCTCAAAGAATTTGAGGCAAAATCAAGTGCTATCCCGCAACCACAAGTAGGCCAAGTTCCAATAGCTTATGACGAAACCCCTAAAATGGTCAGACTGGTTATGAAATTCTCTGGCGGAGCGATTAAAGAACAAAGACAAGCGGAATATGTGCTTTTGGGGTTTGTGGTATTGATGATAATTCTTTCTTTCTTCTTATTTTTTGGTGGTAATGATATAAAACCAAAACCGTCTGATGAAGCATTAGAAAGAATGAAGCTGGCTCCTCTTGGTCAATAGGAATATTATGAAACTGTATAAAAGAAAAAATAAAGGTTTCACACTTATTGAATTACTTGTCGTAGTGGCAATTATCGGTCTCTTGTCTTCTGTTGTACTTGCTAGTTTGAATAGTGCTAGAGGAAAAGCGAGAGATGCGAAGCGCAAGCAAGATATGGTGCAAATTAGAACGGCTCTTGAGTTATATTACCATGATTATGGATCATATCCACTAGCTTATGGTGGTGGTTGGGCAGGTTATTCTGTAAACAATTGTAATGGAACACAGGGTACATTGTCCGGAGCAACCGGTTATATAATAAATCTTGCTCCAACTTATATTCCTAATCTTCCCATTGATCCATCCGGATCGAGTATAGGTTGTTCTGGGTATCTATATTCATCCAATGGTACTCATTACAAATTGCTCAGTCATAGTAATAATGGCGGCGGTCCCGAAAGTTACCCAAGTGCTGGACAGTCATTCTATGATCCTGTTCGTCCTACATGGGCATTGATGTTATGTAGCGGGGAACCAGCATGTTCTAATAATGGTGCTAATAATGCTTGGTGAACCGGAAAAATTTGACTAATCAAGCTCAATTTGCTAGTATAAAAAGGTCCAAAAGATAGGTCTGATCTGTGTTTCTCCTCCGACGCTCTATAGAAAACCCTAGAGGATCGGAGAAAAGACACAAGATATCGCCTATAAATGGACGATATTTATTTATGGCAAAAACATCAGTTATAGCTAGATCACTTAAGAAACCGAAGTTTTCTACTCGGCAAAAAAACCGCTGTTTTAAATGTGGTCGAGGGAATGCTTTTATGAGAGATTTTGGTTTATGTCGTATTTGTTTCAGGGAACTGGCTAACGAAGGAATGCTTCCGGGTGTTCGCAAGTCAAGCTGGTAGGAATCAATTAACAATTACGAATTAAGAATTTCAAATTAAAACTCAATTCGTAATTCGTAATTAAAAATTCGTAATTTAATTAAGTGGATTCAATTTCAAACATGTTAATAGTAATGAAAAACGGTAGCCGAGCAGGCAAAGAGTCCGTCTCTTTCCCGTATTCCAAAATAAAACACGCCATCCTTGAATGTTTGAAAAAAGAGGGGTACTTAATGGATGTTTCTAAAAAAGTTAAAAAAGATCAGCCAGTTCTAGAAGCGGGCTTGGTTTATGTGGATAAAATACCAAAGATTATGGAAGTAGAGAGAATTTCCAAACAATCAAAACGAATTTATTTCGGTGTGAAAGATATTCATAGAGTGCGAAATGGATCAGGGCTTTTGGTGCTCTCAACTCCGAAGGGAGTTTTATCAGGTAAAGAGGCCAGGAAAGAACAAGTCGGAGGCGAAGCTTTATTTCGGCTCTGGTGAGCTGAACCGATCAACCCTGATATAAGCCGATGGGCACAGATATCAGAGTTTATCAGGAATTATCAGAGTAAATCAGTATATTATGAGCAGAATAGGAAAACAAGAAATAATAATACCCGAAGGAGTAAAAGTCACGCAAAGTGGCGATGTTCTGACAGTAGTTGGTCCCAAAGGCGCGCTGAAGAAAAATTTCAAAGATGATATTGCTATTATTATTAAAGACAATGTTATAAATTTAAATGTTAAGAGAAATGATAAATTTTCTAAATCTCTATGGGGCACTTATGCCGCGCACATTAAAAATATGATTGCCGGCGTACAAGCGCCGTATCAAAAGAAACTAATATTAGAAGGTGTGGGATTCAAGTCCGAAGTAAAACCTGCCCGTTCTCACGATAATTCGGGAGCAGGCGGGGGCAAAGAGTTTCATTTCGCTTTGGGATTTTCCCATCCTGTTATCATTAAAATTCCGGACACGATCACTGCTACTGCTGACAAAAATAATATAACTATTACTGGAATCGATAAAGAGTTAGTGGGGAGCTTTACCGCAGCTGTCCGCGCCTTGAAGAAACCAGAGCCTTATAAAGGAAAGGGTATGCGCTATGAAGGCGAGGTGATCAGGCGTAAGCAGGGCAAGAAGACAGTTTAACATACGAATATACGAATTATGCAAATCTACAAATTATTCGAATACATTCGCATCATTAGTAAGATTCGTAGATTGGTATAATAAATTTATGCAAAACAAAACTGATAAAAGAATAAGGTTAAAGAAAAAAATTAGGGCAAAAATAAAAAGTGTGGCAGAGCGTCCGAGACTAACCGTTTTTCGTTCCAACAAATTTATTTACGCGCAGGTCATTGATGATAAAACAGGCCGAACTCTGACCCAAGCGAGCGATATAAAACTTAAAAAAGGCACTAAAACTGAGCGCGCAAAAGAAGTCGGAAAAATGATAGCGGAAGCTTGCAAGAAGGTGAAAGTTAACAAAGTGGTCTTCGATCGCAATGGATTTAAATATACCGGTCGCATAAAATTAGTAGCGGATGAAGCGCGAGCTGGGGGATTGCAATTTTAATTAATATGGAGAAAGACAAAGAAAAAAAGAATAGCCATCGCCGATCGTCATCTTTTGGACGAGCCAAGCCGGAATTTGACCAGAAGATCATAAATATTCGCCGGGTGACCAGAGTCGTCGCTGGAGGACGCCGATTTTCCTTTTCTGTCGCATTGGTGGCAGGAGATAAAAAAGGATCTGTTGGTTTAGGCTTAGGAAAGGCAGGAGATACGGCTTTGGCAATTAATAAAGCTGTCAGAAATGCCAAAAAAAATATGATTAGATTGAATCTGACCAAAACTATGTCTATTCCTTATGAACTCTCCGCTAAATTCTCAAGCTCAAAAGTTATACTGATACCTAACAAAGGTCGCGGACTGGTAGCGGGTTCGGTCATTCGTGATATAGTGAAGTTGTCCGGCATGAAAGATATTACGGGGAAAATTATTTCCAATAGCAAGAATAAATTGAACAATGCTAAGGCAGTCATGGAAGCGCTTTCGGTTATTTCTTCAAAATATACAAAATCCATACCTGAAAATGCCATTATTCTAAATAAAGTCCCGATGCTTGAAGAAGTCGGGATCCCGACCGAAAGCGTCGAGAAAGTAAAAAAAGAAATTGAAAATTAACTTATTTAACCATGCAAATACATAATTTAAAAAGATTACATAAGAATAAAAAAGACCGGATAGTGGGTCGCGGGGGAAGACATGGAAAGACCGCCGGTCGCGCAGGCAAAGGTCAGACAGCTCGCGCCGGCAACAAACGCCGTCCAGAACTTCGTGATATTATTAAAAGATTGCCGAAAAATCGCGGATATCAATTTAAGTCTATTCAGAGCGCTTTTGTCGTTCAAAGTGACAAGCTCATCGCCAAAGGGGAAAAGTTTTCAGAGATTCGCAAGCGTCTGGGGATAAAAGGGAATAAGATTAGAATTAGATAACCTCTCCCCCAACCCCTCTCCCGACAGGAGAGGGGCGAAGGGGTGAGGTGAATTTCATGCAAAATTTTTTAAATAAAATGAAATTAGTTTGGACAGATATTACGTTACGCAAACGAGTTTTGTTTGTGCTCGCTGCGTTGATCGTATTCAGACTGCTTTCAGCTATTCCCATTCCGGGCATTGATACTGTTGAACTTAATCGATTTCTCTCCAATAATCAATTTTTTGGCATTCTGAATATATTTTCTGGAGGCGGGCTGACAAACCTTTCCATCATCATGCTGGGGGTTGGTCCATACATCACCGGTTCAATCATTATGCAGCTTCTAACTATCATGGTTCCCGCCTTAAAGAGAATTTATCACGAGGAAGGCGAAGCGGGCAGGAAAAGATTCACTCAATATTCTAGACTGCTGACTGTTCCCTTGGCGGCCATTCAAGGCTTCGCTCTTTTAGCTATTCTGGAAAGTCAGAATATTTTAGTAAATTTAACCGCTTTTGACAGAGTGACGAATTTAATTATTGTCATCGCAGGATCGATGCTCTTAATGTGGCTCGGTGAACTTGTGTCGGAATTTGGAATTGGCAACGGCGTGTCACTCATCATCTTTGCGGGTATTGTGGCCGCTTTTCCCGCGCAGGTGAGCCAAATACTTTTCACTTTTGATGTTTCTCAAATTCCGCTTTACCTTGTATTTGCGGTAGTTGGACTCCTTGTTATTGCGGGGATTGTCCTGGTGACGGAGGCCGAACGTCCGATTCCGGTAACTTATGCCAAGCGGGTAAGGGGCATGAAAATGTACGGCGGCGGTTCTACTTATCTGCCGCTACGGGTGAATCAAGCGGGAGTGATTCCAATAATTTTCGCTCTCTCGATTCTTCTTTTCCCGCAAATGATCGGCACTTTTTTAGCTAGATTTGGCAATAGCATAATTGCTAAAATTTCTGGCGCGCTTATTTCATTTACCCAAACCTCAGCGCTCTATGCAGTGCTCTATTTTATTTTAGTGTTTCTTTTCACTTACTTTTACACCGCTGTTACTTTTGATCCCGAGGCGCTTTCCACTAATTTGCAAAAAAATGGCGCGTTCATTCCAGGCATTCGTCCGGGAGCGTCAACTTCCGAATATATTTCCAAAGTCCTGACTCGTATTACCTTGCTGGGCGCGACCTTTTTAGGATTTATCGCAATTTTGCCTCTGATTATGCAATCTGCAACAGGCATCACCGCGTTGGCTTTGGGCGGCACCTCGATTCTCATCGTCGTCTCAGTTGTCCTTGATTTGATAAAAAAAGTAGATGCCCAAATCTCCATGCGGGAGTACTAGCTCCTTGCTATCCACCTTTTATATTCTCCGACGATAATCCCGACAACCTGTTCCAGATTATTTTTGTTTGTATCTATCACCAGATCAAAATTTTTTTTATCGGCATGATCTACTTTATAAAGATTCCAATATCTTTTTTTTTCGCTTTCAAATCTCTGGATTATTTTTTGATAAACTTCTTTGGCGCTCATTTGGCCTTCACTGTCCTGCCTGAATTTATTTATTTTCAAATTGTTAAAAATTCTATCCTTGGCGATTTCCGGCGGGAGATCCAGATAAACTTTAAAAGAATCCGGTATCCAATGAAAGGCCAGACGAGAATCAATCACCACTTTTTTCATTTCTCCGGCTTTTCTGACTGCGTTATCTATGCTTATATCTACTTCGTCATTTTCTTCAGCCTTCAGGCCGAGTTCATTTAAAGATATGCCTCTCTCCAGAGCTATCTGGCGCATAAAATCTCCGGAGGAAAATCTTTGGAAACCAAGTTTTTTGGCTACCAAATTAGCCGTGCTGGATTTTCCGCTTCCCGGGAAGCCGTTAATGGTGATGATTTCTTTTTTCATATTCCGTGCTATTATAGCACATATGCAACCGCAGGCTTTTGTATTTTTCGGGATAGTGGGTTCCGGTAAAGGCACTCAAGTGAAGCTACTAATGGACTTTTTGAAAAAAAAAGACGGCAAAGAAGTTGTTTATGCTTATCCGGGCGATGAATACAGAAAAATCATACAGTCCGGCAGTTACACGGGGACTCTTATGAAAGATTCTGTTTCCCGGGGCGAACTCCAGCCCGGCTTTTTTTCTGATGCGATTGTTTTGAATATTTTAATTTCTTCTTTAACTGCGGAAAATCATTTGATAGCAGATGGGTATCCCCGCGAAACGACTCAATCAGAAAGTTTTGAAAAAATGATGAAATTTTATAAAAGAGAAAATATTAAAATCATTTATATTGAAGTTGGAAAGAAAGAAGCGATGAAACGAAATTTGTTACGCGGCAGGCATGACGATACTCCTGAGGGAATAGAAAAAAGATTCGATGAATACATCAATAAAGTGATACCATCTATGAATTATTTTAAAAATAAAACTGGCTACAAAATCTATACTATCAATGGCGAACAGACGGTAGAAAATGTGCATCGGGATATTATTTCCGCCATAGGCGGATCCGCCTCGGGCGGAAAAGCTAACCTCTAATGATTATCATCAAAACGCCGGAAGAAATAGAAATACTGCGCGAAGGGGGGAAAAATCTCGCCACTGTGCTTTATAAATTAAAGGAGATGGTAAAACCTGGCATTTCTACCGAAGATTTGGATATGTACGCGAGAAAATTAATTCGTGAAATGGGTGATTCTCCGGCTTTTTTGAATTATCGTCCAGAAGGAGCAAAAATTCCCTTTCCGGCTTCGTTGTGTGTTTCGGTGAATGACGAAGTAGTGCACGGCATTCCGAAGAAAGATAAAATTTTAAAAGAAGGCGATATTGTTTCGCTGGACTTGGGCTTGAAACACAAAAATCTTTTTACCGATATGGCCATTACCGTAGGAGTGGGTGAGGTAAGTCCCGGCAGTCAAAAACTTATGGAGATTACCGAGCAGGCGCTTCAAATAGGCATCAGTGCCGCGCAAGCTGGAAATACAGTGGGGGATATCGGCTATGCCATAGAAAGCTTCGTTCGTGCTCAAAAAGTAAAATTGGGCATAGTGGAAGTTCTTTCCGGGCACGGCGTAGGCCGCGCCATTCACGAAGATCCTTATATTCCAAATTTTGGCAAAAAAGGCAAAGGAGAAAAATTAGTTCCCGGCATGGTTGTCGCCATCGAGCCGATGTTGAATAATGGCACAAAAAATGTGACTCTCGATGCCGATGGGCACACCTTTCGCACCGCCGACGGCAAAAAAAGCGCTCATTTTGAGCATACTATTCTTATTACCGAAGGGGAGGCGGAGATATTGACTTTTGTGTAGAAATGTGCTATACTGTCAGGGTATAGAGGTAAGTTCTTTGAAATTGGTTACTTCTCCGAAGGGATAGGGATTTAAGGGCTTTTATGAGCTTTTTAATCCCTATCTCCTCGGCATTTCCGCTGGGGTTATAGGGTTTTCTCTATGAAAACTACCAGCAAAATTCTCGTGGGAGTGCTTGCACTCGCCACTTTTGTCAGCTCTTATGCTCAAGGCGCGGCACAAGGTGCCGCCTCGGGAGCGGTATCACTTGCCCCACTCCCAGATGGTGCTACCCAAAATGCTACCACTTCGGGGATTCCAAAAATCCCCAAGCCGGTGAACACCCAAATCGTCCCCGTCAGCGTCGCCCCGCTGAACAGCACTTCCGGTGCAAACTGGAAGATGCTCCTCAGCTTCGGTGGTCCCAGGACCGCGAGGTTCGTGATCGCAGCGGTCGGATCGTCGCAACCGGGTTCGAATCGCCTAAAGGATCCGGTGGTGGCAATCCTTCGGGTCCGGGACAACTACCCGGTGAGCGTGGGTGACGGGCCGTGGTCGGAAAAGCAGTCTGCCAAGATCCCCGTCCCGCCGTCCTTCCCATTCATGTTCGACGCCGTGATGGTGGTCGACCTTGAACCGGACGAGGACTACCTCGTCTACATCATGGGACCGACCGGGGGCGAAACAGGGAATGCCACGCTCGTGGTGTTCCAAATGCCGGAGTAGTACCCCGGCGATGCAGACGGTCGTACCGTCGCCTCCGACGTATCGTCGGAGCATCTTTACGAAAAGACCGCGGCTTGCTGCGGTCTTTTTTTGTTTCTTTATTGAATGTAGCCAGGATATTGACTTCCCTAGACAATAGTCTTACTATGTAAACAAGATTATTAGTAATATTTTTATAAAAATATGATATTCAAAACACCAGACAATACTCCGCAGAAAGATTTTAAAAAAGCTATAAACGAGCGGATTAATGATCCACTGCGAGAAGGAAGAATGGTCACAGTGAAAAGGACCGACGGCACTCTAGAGAAGGGCTGGAAAATTACCGGATTCGAGGGTGATGGGCAGCTTGTTGTTGTTCAAAAAGCAAAGGATGGGCAAACGATACAGAAAAAAATAGCGATTGAAAAAATGGAAGAGCTTAATCCTCCTTCCGAATCTCCTTTATTAGTTAATTGAGCAAGGGGAGTCCTTGCTGGAATTTATGGAGAACCCTCTAGGAAAAAACAAAGAACAGAGTTTTATAAAAAAAGCTAAAAAGTTCGTCAACAAGACGGCTGCTTTGACGACTGCGGCAGTTGCTTCCGCAGTAGCGGTGTCGGAGCACAATAAGGTGGTCAGAACCGAAGATGCTCTGATAAATCAGACGGTCGAGACAATTGATAATAAAATCGAAGCCACTAATTTCAAGAAAGAAGCCTCTCACTTTCAGTCCATGTTCCAAAGTGCGGCTTTGGGTGGGTATTTAAATAATATAACAAGGGGAGAGCATCCGGCAGGAGAGAAGGAGTCCATGGCCAGAGCTGTTAATCTCGCGATTCGATATGGCGGTATCCCTAATACTTATTTTCCTAATTTTTTGACTATGGATGATTACAAGCGATTCCAGTTTAAAGTCACTCCTGAAGGAGTGCCGTTCGACATAACATACGATTCGAAGCCGATTGTATTAGATGAAAACGAGACATATACGGCTGAGGAAAAGGTCTTGGTCAAAAAAGAAAGAGAGTGGCTTGCAAAGAAAGACGGGCGATAAAGGTTCTAAAAGGTTAAATTCTCCTAGGCAATCTTTATAAAGGTTTTTACTAGAATATCTTTATTTTGTAAGGTTTTTTCTGCTTTTCCTTGACTTTTAGAGTCAAATATGCTATACTATAGGAGTAGATAGTAAGTTCTTTAAAATTGGTTATTTCCCGAAGGGATAGGGATTTAAGGGCTTTTATGAGCTTTTTAATCCCTATCTCCTCGGCATTTCCGCTGGGGTTATAGGGTTTTCTCTATGAAAACTACCAGCAAAATTCTCGTGGGAGTGCTTGCACTCGCCACTTTTGTCAGCTCTTATGCTCAAGGCGCGGCACAAGGTGCCGCCTCGGGAGCGGTATCACTTGCCCCACTCCCAGATGGTGCTACCCAAAATGCTACCACTTCGGGGATTCCAAAAATCCCCAAGCCGGTGAACACCCAAATCGTCCCCGTCAGCGTCGCCCCGCTGAACAGCACTTCCGGTGCAAACTGGAAGATGCTCCTCAGCTTCGGTGGTCCCAGGACCGCGAGGTTCGTGATCGCAGCGGTCGGATCGTCGCAACCGGGTTCGAATCGCCTAAAGGATCCGGTGGTGGCAATCCTTCGGGTCCGGGACAACTACCCGGTGAGCGTGGGTGACGGGCCGTGGTCGGAAAAGCAGTCTGCCAAGATCCCCGTCCCGCCGTCCTTCCCATTCATGTTCGACGCCGTGATGGTGGTCGACCTTGAACCGGACGAGGACTACCTCGTCTACATCATGGGACCGACCGGGGGCGAAACAGGGAATGCCACGCTCGTGGTGTTCCAAATGCCGGAGTAGTACCCCGGCGATGCAGACGGTCGTACCGTCGCCTCCGACGTATCGTCGGAGCATCTTTACGAAAAGACCGCGGCTTGCTGCGGTCTTTTTTTGTTTCTTTATTGAATGTAGCCAGGATATTGACTTCCCTAGACAATAGTCTTACTATGTAAACAAGATTATTAGTAATATTTTTATAAAAATATGATATTCAAAACACCAGACAATACTCCGCAGAAAGATTTTAAAAAAGCTATAAACGAGCGGATTAATGATCCACTGCGAGAAGGAAGAATGGTCACAGTGAAAAGGACCGACGGCACTCTAGAGAAGGGCTGGAAAATTACCGGATTCGAGGGTGATGGGCAGCTTGTTGTTGTTCAAAAAGCAAAGGATGGGCAAACGATACAGAAAAAAATAGCGATTGAAAAAATGGAAGAGCTTAATCCTCCTTCCGAATCTCCTTTATTAGTTAATTGAGCAAGGGGAGTCCTTGCTGGAATTTATGGAGAACCCTCTAGGAAAAAACAAAGAACAGAGTTTTATAAAAAAAGCTAAAAAGTTCGTCAACAAGACGGCTGCTTTGACGACTGCGGCAGTTGCTTCCGCAGTAGCGGTGTCGGAGCACAATAAGGTGGTCAGAACCGAAGATGCTCTGATAAATCAGACGGTCGAGACAATTGATAATAAAATCGAAGCCACTAATTTCAAGAAAGAAGCCTCTCACTTTCAGTCCATGTTCCAAAGTGCGGCTTTGGGTGGGTATTTAAATAATATAACAAGGGGAGAGCATCCGGCAGGAGAGAAGGAGTCCATGGCCAGAGCTGTTAATCTCGCGATTCGATATGGCGGTATCCCTAATACTTATTTTCCTAATTTTTTGACTATGGATGACTATAAACGATTCCAGTTCAAAGTCGCTCCTGAAGGGGTGCCGTTCGATATAACATACGATTCAAAACCGATTGTACTAGACGAAAACGAGGCATATACGGCTGAAGAAAAGGTCTTGGTCAAAAAAGAAAGGGAGTGGCTTGCAAAGAAAGAAAGAAAGTAGATAGACCTGCCTATTCTTTAATCATCTGGTATGAATGGACCCTCGGGTCCTTTTTCGTTTGTTTTGTTGTATAATTAACTCATGCCAGGGTCCTTTTTTAAGGAAACGCCGAAATTCAAGACTCCGGAAGAGGAGCTTAATTATTTACGCGCGCATGTTGCCAAGAGGGAGGAAGAACTTATTCAAGCGGGACATTTGGAAAATGCAAATGAAAATGCGATTCGCGATGTCGTGGGAGCATACAAGGAGGTTCCGGCCGAAGAAGTGGTGCACGGGAGCCACATTATAAATGAAAAAGAAGCGCAGAGAATCGTCTTGGCGCTCAAGCCGGAGTCGCATGACAGTGTCATGGAAGAACTTTTAGGAATTGTTATTACTAAAGGAGTGAAGAACGCGCTTAGCGTGGTGGAAGCCATGAATAATCCTCATGTGGATGATGATTTTCACAGATTTTTAATCCAGTATTTGAAAGCAGGCCAAACTGTTTCCGGCGTTAAAGAAGGCACTTCCTTGTATAAATCTCTCGACATGACCCTTTTTGAAATAACCCTTCCGCCGCCGACCGATGAAGCCGATAAGTCTAAAGGTTTCAAGGAATTTATCGGCGCCATGGAGCAATTTTACGCCGGCATGCAGTCTATTGCCACCGACAGGAAAAATGAAAAGGAAATTTATTTCACCCTGGAAGTAGCGCTCAGCAATGAGAGCGATGAAGTGGTTGTTTACGCTGGAATTCCGAATAAATATATCTCGCTTTTTGAAAAACAAATTCTGGCTTTTTATCACAATGCAAAAATTCAAGAAGTCACCGATGACTACAACATTTTTAATCCCTCTGGGGCATCAATCGGGGCTTACGCAAACCTGGCGGAACGCAGTGTCATGCCCCTTAAGACTTACGATACCATCGAACATGATCCGATGAATACCATCCTGAACGTTTTTTCCAAATTGAAAACTAAGGGCGAAGGCGCCGCTATCCAACTAGTGATCGCTCCGGCCGGCGACAAATTTATAAATGAGTTCCAAATGATTTTGAATGACGTAAAAGGCGGTATGTCCGTCAAACACGCCTCGGATAATTTTTACAAATTCAATAAGGCGTTCATGAGAGTGGGCAAAGAGCTCCTTTTTGGTGTTAAACAAAAAGAAGAAAAGAAAGACGCGAGCGCCAAAAGTGGGCGTCCGGTGGACGAAGGGGCGGTAGAAAAGATAGGCAATAAAATGAAGAGTACCATTATGAAAGCCAACATCCGCGTTATTGCTTCCGGCGAAACAAAGGAACGCGCAGAAGTCGTCTTGCAGGAAATAGAATCTTCCTTCAACCAATTTTCCGAAGCGGCCAGCAATTCTTTTATTTTTGAAAAAGTCCATGGCGGAAATTTAAGAAAACTTTTTCACGATTTTTCTTACCGCGCCTTTTCTTCCGATAAGGCAATGCCGTTGAATTTGAAAGAGCTTGCTTCTGTGTTTCATTTTCCAGTCGGTATCGGCAGTCAGCCTCAACTGAAAGAAGCCAGAGCAGGCATGGCGCCAGCGCCTTTAGAGTTGCGAAACGAGGGAATAGTCTTGGGAGTAAACAGCTATCGAGGCAAAGATACCGAAATTCATCTGGCGCGCGAAGACAGGATGAGGCATTTTTATGTAATTGGTCAGACCGGTACCGGCAAGACTAACATTATGCTCAATATGATTACCCAGGATATCGAAAATGGCGATGGTTGCTGTTATATCGACCCGCACGGCACAGACATACAAACTATACTCTCTCGGATTCCCAAAGAACGTATTGACGATGTCATATATTTTGATCCGGCTTATACCGCTCGGCCGATGGGGCTGAATATGCTGGAGTATGATCCGAAATATCCGGAACAGAAAACTTTCGTGGTGAACGAACTGATGGGAATTTTCAATAAGCTTTTTGACATGAAAATAGGGGGCGGGGCGATGTTTGAGCAGTACTTTAGAAATAGCGCCTTTTTGGTGATGGAAGATCCGGAATCCGGTTCCACTTTGCTGGAGATTACCAGAGTGCTGGGAGATAAAGCCTTTCGTGATCTGAAACTTGCCAAGTGTCAGAATCCTATCATTAAGCAATTCTGGGTTTCCGCCGAACAAACAACCGGAGACCAATCTTTGGCTAACTTTGTGCCATATATTTCTTCCAAGTTTGATAATTTTATCAGCAACGATATCATGCGTCCGGTGGTGCTCCAGCAGAATTCTGTTTTTAATTTCCGAAAAATCATGGATGAGAAAAAAATTCTGCTGGTGAATCTTTCCAAAGGCAGGCTGGGGGACATAAATGCTAATTTAATCGGACTAGTCTTAGTCGGTAAAATTCAGATGGCAGCGCTATCGCGAGTAGATATGTTTGGTAAACCGATGAATGATTTCTATTTGTATATAGATGAGTTTCAGAATGTTACCACTGATTCCATCGCTTCTATTTTATCGGAAGCGAGAAAGTATAGATTATCACTCAATATTGCCCATCAATATATCACCCAGCTGGAAGAAAAAATTAAGAATGCTGTTTTTGGCAACGTCGGCTCGATGGCAGTATTTCGTGTCGGCACCGAGGATGCTAATTTCTTGGAACCTAGATTTAAGCCTACATTTACCGCGCAAGACATTACCAAGCTGGATAATTACAACGCTTATATGAATATGTTAGTTTCCGGCCAGCCGGTGAAGCCGTTTAATTTAAAAACGCTTGCGCCAGAAGTCGGCAACCCCGACATAGTTGATTCCTTAAAAGAACTTTCCTACGTGAAATACGGCCGCGACCGGGCCGAAGTGGAAGCGGAGATCATGGGAAGGTATAAGACTCTCGAATAGGATATTCGAGAAGATTTAAGCATTTAAATATATAAAAATTTAAAGATGGCTACCATTTCAAAATTTGAAGACCTGATCTGCTTCCAGAAGGCTAGAGAGTTGACTAAATCTATCTATAGAGAATTCAAAGAATGTAAAGATTTTGGTTTCAAAGATCAGATTACCCGGGCTAGTGTTTCTGTTTTAAGTAATATTGCCGAAGGCTTTGAGCGAGGAACTAAAAATGAGTTTCTGAATTTTCTGTATATTGCCAAAGGTTCGGCGGGGGAAGTGCGTGCGCAACTCTACGTCGCATTAGATGCTGGGTATTTAAATCTTGAAACATTTAAATATTTAAATAATCTTGCCTCCGAATGTTCTCGGTTGATTCAAAGTTTTGCAGAAAAAGTGAAAAAGGGCGCAAGCGCTGGTACTCAATTTAAAAAGATTGAAAAAAATGATCCAATGAAAGAAGTTTTGCGCGTTCAAGCGCCTGATGTGTATAAACGTTTTTATGAGAATTAAATTTTTACATTTTTAAATCTTTAAATATTTACATTTTTTAATACTAAATTATGTGGAAGAATTTGAGATAAAATAATAGCGTAGAAAGTAAATATCGATATGAAAGAAGAAATAAAAATAATAAAAGGTCAAACTCGAGAAATAGCCTACTCGAATGATTTTAAAAATTGGGTAAGAGAACATCCGCAAGCTTTAAGTAAAGTTCTGGGGTGCATAAATCAGGTGTTAATTTCAAAAGAAGAAGGTACATATAAAGTTGATCATGCGGAGTTTGATGATACTAGCGTTGACTTAATAAACCACGGATTCGGTGACTCTTTTAAAGTCAGAGTCAGAAATGATAGCTTTTTTGTTAAACGAGATAATTTTCGAGAAAGTGGCGGTGTAAAAGAATTTGAAAGTTCAATGAAAGCCAAAGATAAATTGAAGGGATTGTTTAACGTTGAAGTTGTCGAATACCAACTGGGTTATACAAACAAAAAAACAGGTGAAAAATATTATGTTGCTAGGTGGGTTTCAGGAATGGAAAAAGCTGAGAAACACGCTTTTATCCCTGACGTGAATCCAAATGGAAACAGAGAACTCTCTAATCGCATTGATGTTATCAAAGAAAGATTAAAAGGTTTTTGGGACGTTAACGCAGGAAATATGTTTTATGATCCAAAAAGTAAAAAAATTCTAGTTTTTGACCTTGAAAATAGAAGTGGTGCGTTGGAAGCCTAGAGATTTACAATAGGCATTAAAGGTGTAATATATACATTATGAAGCCACTAGACGCTCTAAAAGCGGTAGGTAATGCTGGCAAAGAGGCATTTGTTAATGTAGGTGATGCTATAGCAAATACTAGCAGGGATGCTCTGCGAGCTCGCGAGGCGAGGGCAAAAAGCCCGGCTTTTCAGGCCGAAATGGCACAAGAAAATGCTGAGTTTGGAAAAGTTTTGGGCAATCTTGCCGGTAATACATTTGATGCAGGAGTTGGTATCGTTCTAAAGACTCCTTACAAGTTTCTTACAAATTCATTAAGGCTTCTTTATGACAAAAAATACCACGGCAAAGATTTCGGGAAAGACACTCTCGGACTTTTTCTCGGCAAAGATGGAGTGGCACATAATGCGTTAAAAGTTACTGCGAATGCTGTTCATCTTGGTGCGAAAGGAGCTAAAATAGGCGTTAGACAATTATTCGCAAAGTAAAAGATATGGAAGAAATTGACCTAGAATTGCAAAATTTAATAAATGAATATGTAAAGCAAATAGAAGCCAAGGAAGATGACCTTGTAGGTTTAAAGCGCAACATTGACGGTATAATTTCTGTTTCTAAACAAGAACTAAAGAAAGCAACAGCAGACTTTGATAAAAAATTTGATGCTAATGAAATAAGCGAGGAAGAGTATCTTGTTAAATTTAGAACGGAGAAGGAAAACATTTTAAGTAAAACTAAAGAAAAGTTAGATTCTCTCTTGAATAAGTATCAAAAAATATATACTATGTAGTAGGTTGACTTTAAGTTTAACTTAAGATAAACTTATGACATGGATAGGATTATTGGTTTGAAAGAGTTTAGAAATAACGTCGATACCTATGTAAAGCGTATCAATCGCGGCTATAAATTTGTAGTGCTCAAGCGCGGCAGGCCGGTTTTTGAAATTTCTCCAGTTGGTCCTAATGCGTGGGAGGAGGTTATTGATTTTACTAAAATTAAAAAAGGCGGCGTAGACATTCAAAACTTGCTAAAAAGACTCTAAAGATGGACAGAATCGAGAAATCTCTCAAGAGACTTACGGAAAAAGAGCGGGAACTTATAAAAAGCATTTTGGAACGGCTCGCAGAAGGTGACACCTTGGGACTAGATTTGCAAAAGCTCAAAGGCAACGAAAATGTCTATCGTGTCAGAAAAGGGGATTTGAGAATTATTTTTCAACGAAGAGAAGAGAATATTTTTGTTCTGGCCATCGAGCGCAGATCAGAGAAAACTTATAAGAAATATTAATTTTGCAAAAATATTTTTATCTGATATAGTACCTCTAATGAAACACCCAAAAGAAGAAGTCACATATGTCATGTTAAAGCCTGATGGCGTCCGAAAGGGGCTTATCGGCGAGGTTGTCAAGCGTTTTGAACAACGAGATCTCAAGATCGTTGCCTTAGAAATGTTCCAGCCGACGCACGAGCAAATTCACGACCATTATCCAAAGGACGAGGCTTGGATCACCCGTCTTGGCGAAAAAACCAAAGGTACCTATGAGAAATACGGCTATGATATGATGGCGGACTTTGGCACGACAGATACCGCAAAAATCGGGCCCGAGATCAGGAAATGGCTGGTAGAATATATGAAGTCCGCTCCTCTTGTAAAAATGATCGTGAAAGGCACTCATGCGGTAGATGTAGTGCGAAAGCTCGCTGGCGATACCCTTCCCTATAAAGCCGATGTGGGCACCATCCGCGGAGATTTTTCGATTGATTCTCCAGCTCTCGCCAATAAAGAAAAACGCGCGGTGATGAACATTATCCATTGTTCGGAAACTCCGGAAGAAGCGGAACACGAAATCAAGCACTGGTTTGGCAAAACAAAAATCCTGGACTACAAGCGTTTCGGGGTAGATGAATAGCGTACAAAAAACGGAAGCAAGGCTTCCGTTTTTTGTGATACTTTTTGAGAAATTTAAAAATAAATAATTTTATGAAGGAAATTGAAACAAAAGTTCTCGAAGTTGACCCGAAAATTATAGAGAAGAAACTTTACGGCTTTAACGCGGAAAAAATTTCAGATGATATACTAGTCGTTGATTGGTACGGCCCGAAGGGAATCACTCACAACGGAGACGATCCGTATTTTTTGCGCGTGCGTTCGTACGGCAATGAAAAAATCGAGATTACCTGTAAATGGAATAAAAAAATTATCGGCAAAACAGTTCAGTGCGACGAGGTAGACTTGCTGGTAGACAGCCATGACAAATCCAAAGCGCTTTTTGAAGCAATTGGACTGGAAAATTACGCGCATCAGGAAAAAAAAAGGACTTCTTGGAAGCTTGGAAATGCGCGATTTGATCTTGATACTTATCCAAAGATGCTCCCGTTTCTAGAAATCGAAGCTGAAAGCGAAAAAGATATAGATGAAGTGATAAAAAAATTAAATTTAGAAAATAACGAGACCTGGAATGATGGCGAGAAGTCTCTAATTGAAAAAAAATATAAATTAAATTGGTCGGACATGCGTTTTTAACATAAATTAATTCAGAAACAAAAAATTGACTCTGTCTAGTTGTCGGAATTTTTTTAGGGCGTATAATTTTGGTAGGGTTATTTCCGATTATTACCTAGAACACTAATTTATGGGAGTCTCGATCGTGTTTGACCTTGGTCTTTTACGTCTGACACCCACCTAGCTATGAGCTATGGTAATACATCTGAAATAGTCCTAAGAAGAACTCCGCATTGTGGCGGATTTTTTCTTGGCAATAAGATTTTTTGGCAGTACAATACTTTAATGGATAAAAAAAAGCTTGCCGGACGCTTGGTATGTCTTATTCTTTTTATTTTTTTAGTGGATTTTTTCGCGAATAAATTCTACTGGTATTCTGCTGTCTGGTGGTTTGACATGCTGATGCATTTTCTTGGCGGGTTTTGGGTTGGGCTTCTCTTTATTTATCTTTTTTCACCCAAAGATAACTCCGTCAATTCAATTTTTAAGATATTATTTTTTGTGCTCACGATCGGCATTGGATGGGAGATGTTTGAAATATTAGTTAATGGGGCGATCATGCGAAATTCTTTTAATTTTTTAGATACTATTTCAGATGTTTTTTTTGATCTCGCCGGTGGCTCTTTTTCAATTTTGTATTTCTTGAAAAGAATTATGTTACAATCAAAGGACGGTTCTTTGGGGAGCTCTCTTAAGGACTGTCCTTGAATAGATGGAAAAAACTGCAGAAAAAAAAATCAGAATAACATTCTGCGGGGGAACTGGCTCGGTAACCGGAGCTAATTTTCTTCTGGAGGCAGATAGAAAGAAAATTTTGATTGACTGCGGATTGACCCAAGGATTGAAATTGGCGGACGATATTAATTGGGATCCTTTTCCATACAACTCAAAAGAAATAGATATTCTTTTTGTCACTCATGCGCATATAGATCATTTGGGCCGCGTTCCGAAGCTTATTCATGAAGGATTCCGCGGGAAAATTTATTCCACTGAACCCACCCGTGGCCTTGCGGGTCCAATGCTTGAAGATACTGCCGGAATATTGTCAAAAAATACTGATTTGAATCTGGACAAGGTATACGCTGACGAAAATATAAAATTAGCGCTCTCGCTCTGGCAAGGGTTTAAATATCACGAGAAAATAAAAATTACTGAAAATCTGGAAGTGTCTTTTTTGAATGCTGGACATATCTTAGGTTCAGCGATGATTAAATTCGTATACAATGATAAGGTCATTCTTTTTACCGGAGATCTAGGCAACAGTCCTTCGCCCATTCTTCCGGATACTGAAAAAGTTACCGATGTGGATTATTTAATAATGGAAAGCGTTTATGGCGATAGAAATCATGAATCTAAAGATGATCGCCGGAAATTTTTGGAAGAAACAATTGAGGATAATTATAAAAGGCGCGGCACGCTTATCATACCGACTTTTTCCCTAGAACGTTCCCAGGAATTGCTTTTTGAGTTGAATGCGCTGGTTGAAAATAATAGGATTCCCGTGATGCCTATTTTTCTTGATTCACCGCTGGCTATCCGTTTGACGGAAATTTTCAAGCAGTATAAAAATTATTTTAATGAGAGAGCGCAACAAGCTATGAAAAGCGATAAATATTTATTTGATTTTCCGGGCTTGCACAGCACTTTGAAATCGGAAGAATCAAGAATGATCGGAAATATGCCCAATCCTAAAATAGTTATTGCCGGCTCAGGGATGTCGACTGGCGGACGGATTGTGCATCATGAAAGACACTATTTGCCAGACCCCAATAACACTCTTCTTCTCACTGGCTATCAAGCGGTGGGCAGTCCCGGTCGCTTAATTCAAGAAGGAATTAAAACAGTGCGCATAACGGGTGAAGATGTGATAGTCCGAGCCCATATCGTGACCATTACGGGATATTCCGGACATCGAGATTCCGACGGACTGCTTAGTTTTGTGGAAGATATGGAAAATAGAGTCAAAAAAGTTTTTGTGGTCATGGGCGAACCGAAGTCGGCAATGTTTCTGGTGCAAAAACTTCGCGATAATTTAGGCATTGACGCTCACGCGCCGGAGATGGGGGAAAGTGTTTCCATTAATTGTTCATAAAGTTTTTTCATTATGATATACTAATTCAATGGAATCTACATTCAATACTAAACATGGTCATAATCAAATAAAAATCTGCGTTTCCGGCGCGGCGGAAACCGGGCATTGCGGGATCGGGGCGCTGGATAAGGCGAAAGAGCTCGGACGCGAGGTTGCCCGGCAGGGAGCGGTTTTGGTGACCGGAGCGACGACAGGATTTCCGCTTTGGGTAGCCATGGGAGCCAAAGAAGCGGGCGGCATTTCTATCGGCATATCTCCGGCAGCATCGGAACGGGAGCATATAGAAGTTTATAAACTCCCGATTGATTACTTGGATCTGATTATTTATACGGGTTTTGGATACGCGGGACGGGATATTTTGCTTTCTCGTTCAGCCGATGCCGTTATTTGCGGTTGCGGGCGGGTGGGCACTATTCATGAATTTGCGATTGCTTTTGAGGATGATAAAACTATCGGCATTTTCGAAGGGCCTTGGGAAACAGGAGAAGAACTTAAAGAAATTATACGAAAAGGGCACCGTCCCAACGCTAAAATAGTTTCAGGTTCCGATCCGAAACAGCTGGTAGAAGATGTTATTGCCACCGTCAAAAAATATAAAGTGCCCGAATATAAAATTGTGCCGGGTAACAGTTTTGAGGCGCCGATCAAATAAATTATTAAAGGCTTTTTACGATCCTAGCAAAAACTCCCGAATGATTTTGAGCTAAATCGGATAAAATTTTTCTGTCCAGTAATATTTTTTTCTTGGCTAATGTCCCTATCAATTTAGAGTAGGACATGCCTAATTCGCGCGCTCCGGCGTTTATTTTTATATTCCAAAGTTTCCGGTTATGCGATTTTTTGTCGCGTCTATGTGCAAAAGCGTAAGCTCCCGCGTGCAAGAGCGCGTCTTTGGCTTGGCGCTCTTTTTTGCTTCGTCCGTGGCGGAATCCCTTCGCTTGTTTCAAAACGCTTCTGCGTCTTTTTAAGGCATGTACTCCCTTTTTTACTCTGGTCATGTGGATTAGGTTATGGGTTCTGGCTTCTAGGTTCTAGTCACTAGCCCCTAGACTCTAGCAACTAATTATAAAAATGGCATCAAGTAGCTTCTTGGTTTGTTTTTAATAATAAAATTTTGTCTCCGGTGACCGGCCAGCTGTTTCGTTCGCGATTGTTTTGCGTTAAAATGGTTAAAGCCGGGCTTGCGGGAAATTATTTTTCCATTCTTCGTGACTTTTAATCTTTTGGAATATGATTTATTTGTTTTCATTTTTTTTCTATCGTTGTAATCAAGCCTTTCGGTCCCTTTTTGTATGCATCTGATATCTTGTAATCTTCAGTGATTAAGTGAAGTACTCTGTCCAAACGTTCTCTTAAAAATTTTTCATCCATATACTTCGCGCGTCCGGCAAGGAAAAGTTCAACCTTGACTCGATGTCCCTCCTTGATCCATTTGGAAGCGGTTTTCGCTTTTAATTCCAAATCGTGGTCTCCGGTTCCTATTTTAATCTGGATTCCTTTTGTCTCTGTTTTGTTGGCGCCAGCTTTGGCTTTCTTCATTTTCTTGCTGGCCTCATACTGGTACTTGCCGAAATCCATTATCTTAGCTAACGGGGGATTAGCATTCGGAGCTATCTCAATTAAATCTAAACCCTTATTTTGCGCCAATTCCAAAGCCTCTTTTATGCTTAAGATGCCGAGATTTTTGTTTTCACTGTCCAAAACCCGAAGTTCTGTCGCCCGTATTTGGTTGTTTATTCTTT
>CAYHGI010000008.1:0-24431 GCA_964356285.1 uncultured Candidatus Saccharibacteria bacterium | reverse complement strand
TTTATTGCAAACTACATTTAGAAAATTAATTTGTATTAATCCCGCCGCGGCGGGATAAGTCTATGGCAAAAAAGAGAAAGAAGACAGCAAAGAAGAGTAAAAGGAGAACAGCAAAAAGAGGTAAGAGAAAGGCTGCAAAAAGAAGAAGATAATAATCTTTGCTTTTTCAAAAAACTTCCGCCCAAAATCGGAAGTTTTTTGTTTTTGTGCTAATATATAAAAATGTCTTTATTCAACAAAATATTTGGCAATGAAAGTTCTAAATTCATCGGAAATACCAAGGAAATAGTGGCTAAAATTAACGCCCTGGAAGCAGGTGTTTCAAAATTGGCCAACGAAGATTTCCCTAGAAAAACACAAGAATTTAAGGACAAATTAGCTAAAGGAAAAACTTTAGATGACATATTGCCTGAAGCTTTTGCGCTGGTGCGAGAGGCAATGAAACGAACGGATAACATTAGGCTTTTTGATGTGCAGATGATTGGGGCCTTGGCCTTACATAGAGGACACATTGCAGAAATGAGAACAGGAGAAGGAAAAACGATGGTTGCAGTCCCTTCCGCATATTTAAATGCGCTTGCTGGCGAGGGTGTGCATATTATTACCGTGAACGATTATCTTTCGCGCATCGGCGCTGTTTTGATGGGTCAAGTTTATAATTTTCTAGGACTTTCTGTCGGTGTGATAAATTCTAACAATGTTTCTTATTTGTATGACAGCAAACACAAAGAGGAGGACAAAGAAAGAGATATCGTCGGCGAATTTAAAGTCGTTTATGATTTTTTGAAACCGTGTTCGCGCAAAGAAGCTTATGTAGCGGATGTCACTTATGGCACCAATCATGAATATGGTTTTGATTATCTGCGCGACAATTTAGCGATATCCGTAAACGACCTTGTGCAACGCGGACACCATTATGCCATTGTGGACGAGGTTGACTCTATTTTAATCGACGAAGCTCGCACTCCGCTGATTATTTCTTCCGCCGCCGGCGATTCGGAAGATTTTTATGTGAAGTTTTATCAAATTGCCAAACAGCTGAAGCGAGATACTGATTATGAAGTGGATGAAAAATTACGGGCGATAACTTTGACGGATGTTGGCATCACCAAAGCTGAACGGTTGCTCGGAGTGGAAAATATTTATACTGAAAAGGGCATCAAGTATGTGCATCATTTAGAAACGGCTGTCAAAGCGCAAGCCATTTTTGAAAAGGACAGAGATTATGTGGTCAAGGAAGGAGAAGTTATTATCGTTGATCCTTTTACTGGCCGAATGCAGCCGGGCAGGCGCTGGAGTGAAGGTATTCATCAGGCCATTGAGGCAAAAGAAGGTGTCAAGATTGAAAAAGAGACGCGCTCCTCCGGCTCAATCACTTTTCAAAATTATTTCAGATTTTACAAAAAACTTTCCGGCATGACCGGCACGGCTGAAACTTCCGCCGAGGAATTTTTGAAAGTTTACGGATTAGATGTGGTTGTGATTCCGACCAACCGTCCGATTGTCCGCATAGACAACAATGATTTGATTTTTCAGACAGAAAAAGGCAAGTTCCAAGCAATTGCCAAAAAGGTTAAAGAATTAAATATCAAAGGACAGCCGGTTTTGATCGGCACTATTTCTATTGAAAAAAACGAGCTTCTTTCCGCGTATCTGAAGCAGGAAGGTGTCCAGCATGTCATTTTGAATGCCAAAAATCACGAAAAAGAAGGTGAAATTATTGCTCAAGCAGGTAAACGGGGCGCTGTCACCATTGCCACCAATATGGCTGGACGCGGAATTGACATCAAGCTCGGAGGTAATCCGATAATGAAGCCGGAATATGAATTTGTAAAAAGTGTCGGGGGACTTTTTGTTTTGGGAACCGAACGGCACGAGGCGCGCAGAATAGACAACCAGCTCCGAGGACGTTCCGGCAGGCAAGGGGATCCGGGTGGAACGCGGTTCTATGTTTCGCTGGAAGATGACTTGATGCGAGTGTTCGGTTCGGAAAAAATAAAGACGATGATGGGACGTTTTGGCATACCGGAAGACCAGCCGATTGAAAATCGCTTTATCGGCAGGACGCTGGAAGGGGCGCAAGCAAAAATAGAAGGTTTCCATTTTGATGCCCGCAAAAATACTTTGGAATACGACGATGTGATGAATCATCAGCGCAAAATTATTTACGAGAGGCGCCAAAAAATGCTGAAATCGGATAAAGAAGCTGTACGGTCATTACTTAAAGATATTTTAATTAGAAATGGTGTAGTTAAAGCTAAGGAAGTAGAAGATTTTGAAAAAATCGTAGAAGAAAAAAAGAAAAAATTAGGCGAGGAAGCGTTTTTGGAAGTTGTTCGTCGCATCGCTCTCTATACCACTGATACTCTCTGGATGGAACATTTGGAAGCGATGGATTACTTACGTTCATCCGTGAATCTCCGCGCATACGGTCAAAGAGAACCAATAGTTGAATATAAAAAAGACGGATTAAAGATGTTCAAAGAAATGGAAGAAGCATTTAAAGATCAGGTATTTTCTTTGATTGGCACGATTGTAGAGCCAGCCAAACCGGAAGTGAGTGAACCGAAACAAACTTTAGTAACAAGCCACAATGAATCATCTGAAGATATAAAAAGCGCTCAAACTAACTCAGCTCAAAATGTTGGCCGGAACGATCCGTGTCCCTGCGGAGCGATCAATCCCGCGACTGGCGAAATTTACAAATACAAAAAATGCGGACTGATTAATGCACCGCAACACAGGAAGTCTCTGGTTAACTAAAAATTACCATGGAAAAAGAAAGGCCAAAAGTAGGAATAGGGGTGCTTGTGTTTAATGACAAAGGTAAAGTTCTGTTTATGCACAGAATATCAAAACATGCGCATAATACTTGGGCTGGTCCCGGAGGATGGTTGGAATTCGGGGAAACTTTTGAAAAAGCGGCAAAAAGGGAAGTGAAAGAAGAACTTAATCTTGATATAAGAGATATAAAAGTTGTAGGCGTGACTAACCATATATATAAAGACGAAGGGAAACAAGTTGTCACAGTATTTGTAAAAGCAAATAAATTTACAGGTGAACCAAAAATAATGGAGCCGAATAAATGCTCAAAATTTGGCTGGTTTGACCTTGGTAAATTACCGGAACCACTTATGCCTTCAGTCAAGATGTATTTAGAATCCAATTCCAATTGCTTTTGCGATAGTGGTTTAAAATACAAAAATTGCCATGGAAAATAAAAATGATTTTAAGCGTGGGATTGATTACATCGGTGTCAACTGCATTTTTTGGTGTCACGATGGCAAAGGGAATTTACTTATGCATAAGCGCAGTAAAAATTGCCGGGATGAACAAGGCAGGTGGGACTGCGGTGCAGGGTCTATGGAATTTGGAGAAACTTTTGAAGAAACTGTACGTCGCGAAGTTCTTGAGGAGTACGGTGCTTCAACCAAAGAAATTAAATATATTTCTTCTGCGAATGTTTTGCGAGAACATAACGGCAAGAAAACACATTGGGTAAAGAATTTGCACTGGGTATTAGTGGATCCAAAAGAAGTGAAAAATAACGAACCGCATAAAATAGAAGAAATAGGCTGGTTTAAATTAGATAAGTTGCCTACACCGTTACATTCACAAATTAATATTGAAGTTCAAATGTTAAAAGACTTTTTGTCCAAGAATAAATAACATGCAGAGCCTAGAACCAGGATTTTATTATCACTACAAGCATGACCCGAAGGGGAGTATTAATAATTACGCCTATGAAGTTTTGAATATTGCTCACCACACAGAGATTAAAGGTTGGGACAAAAATGCTTTTGTCATTTATCGCCCTCTCTATGAATCTTCTTTCTACAAATTAGGAAAACATTGGGACGCTCGACCGCTGAAAATGTTTGTGGAAAAGGTGATAAAAGACAGCAAAGAAATGAATCGCTTTACAAAAATTACTGATCGAAAAATAATTTCTGAATTGGAGAAAATTAAGGAAAAGATTTATAAATAACTTATGGAAGAATTGGAAAAGAGAGTAAAAGATATAGAAGAAAGAAACAAAAAATATGAAAATTCTATTTATTAGACACGCCAGTACAGAAAAAAATTACAAGGGTTTTATGCATAAGATCGGGGACACCGCAGGCCTTAGCGTCGAAGGCAGAGATCAGGCAAATAATCTCATTCAGATTTGTTTGAATAATAATGTAGAGAAAGTTTTTTCTTCTCCGGAGAGGCGTGCACTTGAAACAGCGGAAATAATTGTTAAAGGAATAAATAAGGATTTGGAAATAGTTCCGAATTTAATCGAGCGTGATTGGGGCGGTTGGGCAGGACAGTCCTGGTCTGAAGTCGAGAAAAAATTAAAAACCATGGATTTAGAGAAGCGTTATACTTTTGTTCCACCTAGCGGCGAATCCTGGCAGCAGATGGAGATTCGGTTGAAATCTACCCTGTCATATATAATCGGAAAGGGCTATCAGGCTGTTGGGGTAGTTACCCATGAAGGGGCTTTGAGGGGATTTATGCCTATCTTACTGGATCTTCCTAAACAAGAGAGTTTCAAGTATCATTTTGAAAATGCTTCGGTAAAAATTTTTGAACTTGAAAATAGTGTGTTTACTGAAATAAAATGAAAAGAATTTTAACTCTATGCATAATTCATCAGCATCCGAGAGTTTTGCTCGGAATGAAGAAACGCGGATTTGGAATGGGAAGATGGAATGGATTTGGCGGAAAAATTAAAAGTGGAGAATCTATTGAAGATGCTGCCAGAAGAGAAATAAAAGAAGAAGCGGGAATTAAAATTAATGATTTAAATAAAGTCGGAATAATAGAATTTGAATTTGAAAATAGTCCTGAACTTTTAGAAGTGCATCTTTTTAAATCGGAAAATTTTAATGGAGAACCGACAGAAAGCGAAGAAATGAGACCACAATGGTTTCATGTTGACGAAATCCCATTTGCCAAAATGTGGCCGGATGATATTCTATGGATGCCTTTTTTATTAAAAGGAAAAAAATTCAAAGGTAAATTTCTTTTTGATAGACCATCTACATCGGAATACGCAGGCAATATTTTAAAACAAGAATTAAAAGAAGTAAACGAATTATAGTTAATACTTATCATATCATCCACTATGCTATAAAAATACACGGCCGTGTTGTTTTATAGTATAATGGAAATATGCGTAATAAAGTTGATTTTAAAAGAATTATTTTAATGACAATCGCAACCGCCGGCATTTTAACTGTTGCGGTGCTTGCACCGAATGTCTTGCAAGTCTTGAAGCCTTTTTTGAAGCAAAAGAAAAGATATAACCTTAAATATTACCTAAATCAAAAAGCAAAGAAACTTATAAAAGATGGTTTTCTTAAAATAGACGCTGAAGATGGTAAACAATTTGTATCACTTACGGAAAAAGGAGAGCGTAAACTGAAACTTTATAAGGTTGTAGAAAAAAAGAAAAATAGCAAATGGGATGGCAAATGGAGAGTGGTTATCTTTGATGTGTGGGAAAAAACTAGATCAAAAAGAGATCTTTTGCGCATGGAAATAAAAAATTTTGGATTTATTCGGCTTCAGCAAAGTGTATGGATTTATCCTTATGCGTGTGGAGAATTTATTGAACTTCTAAAAGCAGATTTATCCTTCGGTAAAAATATCAGATATATGGTTGTGGAAAAATTAGACCATGATGAAAATCTGAAGAAAAAATTTGGTTTAAAGTAAATTATAAACATGCTATAAAAATACACGACCGTGTAATTTTGTAGTATTAATGATTTTGTAGTATGATTTGTATCATAAAAACAAAATGAAAAAATTGGTGACTATAATTAATAAAATTACTAATTGGATCCGCGACTATTTCTATCTTGCCAAAGGCCATTTTTTAATGTTTCATAAGCTGCCCAGGCACTATCTTGACCATATTTTAGAAAACAAACCGCCGATAATTCTCATACCGGGTCTACACTTAAAATGGCAATTTTTAAAAAACATTGCGGATCAGATTTCTTTGAAGGGTCATCCTATTTATACATTAGAGTACCTCGGCTATAATACCAAGGCGATTCATCACTCCGCGAAACTTATCCGGGAACTGATCAACGAAAAAAATCTACAGAACGTGATTATCCTTGCGCACAGTAAGGGTGGTTTAATAGCTAAACATTTACTTGCTTTTGACAATGAGGATGGACGAGTGGCTAAAGTAATTGCTATTGCTACACCATTTTCGGGAAGTCGTTTAGCAGAATTTATTCCCGGTAAAGCAATTAAAGAACTTCATCCGGAAAGTGAAATGATAAAAAAATTACATTCTAAAAACGGAGTCAATCATAAAATAATCTCTATTTTCGGAGAGTATGATAATTATGTTTGGCCGACGGAAAACTGCCGGCTGGAGGGAGCGAAAAATATTCAGGTTAACATACACGGTCACCATAAGATTTTGTTTGACAAGCACGTTTGTGATATTGTTTTGAATGAAATTGGGAAAGTATAAAAAATTATAAATAAGGTAAAGAGTCTATTAAAAATTTAAAAAGAAAATGATCAAAGCGGTAATTTTTGATTTAAATGGAATTTTTATACAAGCGCCGAAATTAGGAGAAAGATTGGCTAAGGATTATGGAGTTAATCACTCAGTTTTTGTGCCGAAACTGCATGAAATTATGCATCAAATTCGCCAGCCCGGTGCAGGCCCTGCTTGGGTTTATTGGGGAAAGGCACTCAAAGAATGGGCATTAGATTTTTCTGAAAAAGATTTTTGGAATTATTGGTTCGGCGCCGAAAAAGTTTCCGCAAAAATGGTTTCTTTTGCGAAAAAAATAAAAGAGAAAAATATAAAAATTTTTATCCTTTCCAATAATTTCAAGGAGCGCTCTCTTTACTACGAGCATTATCCTTGGGTGCATGAAGCAGTCGATAAAATGTATTTTTCTTGGCAAACGGGCTTTGTAAAACCAGATGTTAGAGCTTGGAAAAATATTTTGGCAGAGAATAATTTTAATCCAGAAGAATGTCTGTATTTTGACGACCAAGACAAAAATCTTAAAGCGGCGGAAAGTGTTGGTATCAAATCTTTTTTATTTACAAATGAAGAAAAATTGGAGAAAATAGTGAACGAGCATTTAAAATGAAAAATTTCACTAAAAAACTGAAAACAGTCTGGTGGAGGATAAAGTCAATAGCCGTGAGATATTATTACGGCAATCCATCAAAGAAATTAAAGATTGTTGGAGTAACAGGTACAAATGGCAAAACGACTACGGCTACACTGTTATATAGAATCACTATCGCTTTAGGATATAAAACGGGACTCATCAGCACCGTGGAGAATATTATCGTGGATGAAAGAAGGGGAGCGACGATGACAACGCCCGACTCAGTGACACTTACCAAACTTTTTGCGGAGATGGTAAAAAAGGGCTGTGAGTACGTTTTTATGGAAGTTTCCTCGCATGCCTTGGACCAAAGAAGAGTGGCGGGGATTAGTTTCGTTGGGGGAATTTTTACTAATTTGACGCATGACCATTTGGACTATCATAAAAATTTTAATAATTATTTCGTTGCTAAAAAGAAATTTTTTGAAATGCTGCCAAAATATGCATTTGCGCTTTCAAATATTGATGATAAATATGGATTAAAAATGCTGGAAGGGATTAAAGCAAAAAAATATACTTACGGCTTTAAAAATAAGGCTGATTTCAGCGAGCAACTTAATACCAAACTTTTGGGAGATTTCAATACATACAACGCGCTTGCAGTTTATGCTTCTGCAATTTTACTAGGACAAAATAAAGAAAAAGTAAAAGAAATTCTGAAAAATGTAGAACCTCCAAAGGGGCGTTTGGAACACTTTACATCCAAAAACGGGGTTTTGATAATTGTGGATTATGCTCATAGTCCAGATGCGCTAGAAAAGGTTCTTTTAACTGTTAGAGAAATTAAAAAACCAAATAGTAAAATTATTTCTGTCTTTGGTTGCGGGGGAGACCGCGATCCGCTTAAGCGTCCGATTATGGGGAAACTCGGAGCCAAATTATCCGATATTGCAATTTTTACATCAGATAATCCGAGAGGCGAGGATCCTGACGCGATTATTGGACAAATGAAAACTGATTTATCTGTGGAAGATTTGAAGAAAGCAAAAACAATTTCAAACAGGCATGAAGCTATTCTAGAAGCGGTAAAAATCGCGCACAAAGACGACATTATTCTTTGCGCCGGCAAGGGTCACGAAGATTATCAAGAGATCAAGGGTGTAAAGCATCGCTTTGATGATATGGAAGAGCTGAAAAAGGCGTTCCAGTAAAAACATAACTTTTTCCGGTTTGTGCTAATATAATTTTATGGCTGATTTTAAACAACTTTTTAAAAATAAAAAAGTGACGGTGATGGGCTTGGGCCTGCTTGGGCGTGGGGTTGGTGACGCTGTGTTTTTGGCTGAATGTGGGGCAAAACTCACGATTACGGATCTGAAGAATAAAGAACAATTAAAAGAATCGTTAAAAAAGCTCAAAAAATTTGAAGATATTAAATATGTTCTTGGTGAACATCAGGTGGAAAATTTTGAAAATGCAGACATGATTTTAAAAGCTAGCGGTGTAGCTCTTGATTCTCCTTACATAGCCCATGCAATAAAAAGTGGTATTCCCATAGAAATGGACGAATCTTTATTTGCCAAGCTCGCGCCGAAAGTAAAAATTATCGGGGTGACTGGAACTCGGGGCAAGAGCACTACGACTGTTTTAATTTATGAAATTTTATCCGCCTTTGTCAAAACTTCGGCGGGACGAAGAAAGCTTGGGAATGTTTATCTTGGCGGAAATATTAAAGATACCGCGGCTTTACCACTTTTGAAAGAAGTAAAAGATGGCGATTATGTCGTTTTTGAACTTTCTTCTTGGCAACTTCAAGGTTTTGGCGAAGCGAAAATCTCTCCGCATGTTTCGGTTTTCACCAATTTTATGCCGGATCACATGAATTACTACAAAAACGATATGGAGAAATATTTTGCTGATAAGTCTTTTATATATAAATTTCAAAAACCCGGGGACGTGCTGGTGCTCGGGCCGTCCATGCCTGCCCGACTGAACAGTCGTTCGGGCGGGAAAGATAGAATCAGGGGGGCCAAGGGGAAGATTATAAATGCCGATGTCAAAGATATTCCAAAAGGCTGGAGTGTCCAACTGAAAGGAGAACACAATCTAGAGAATATCGCCTGCGCCCTCGCTATATCTCGTTCTCTCGGGATTCCTGATGATATTGCAAAGGAGACAGTGGAAAATTTTAAATCCCCTCCGGGGCGTCTTGAACTGGTGAAGGCAGTAAAAGGGGTCTCTATATATAACGATACCAATTCCTGTACTCCAGAGGCGACAACTGCCGCCCTGCGCGCTCTCGGCAATTCAGTCAAGAAAAATATTATTCTTATTATAGGTGGATCGGACAAGGATTTGAGCTTCGCCGATTTGTATAAATATATACTTCGATACGTGAAAGAAGTGATTTTGATTCCTGGCAATGGCACAGACAGAATACTGCCGGACTTGAAGCGGCTCCGGATTTCTTTACACCTAGAGAGAGATTTAAAAGGTGTGGTGAAAAAAGCATATACTATTTCAAAACCCGGCGATATAATACTTTTCAGCCCCGCTTTTACTTCTTTTGGGATGTTTGATAATGAATACGATCGGGGAGATAAGTTTATGGAGATATTAAAGGACTTAAAATAATATGAACCTAGATTTATCAAAAATTAAAAAAGTTTTCTTTATCGGGATCGGCGGGATTGGGATTTCAGCACTGGCCAGAATGGCACTATCGCAGGGGGTCATGGTATCGGGTTTGAATGACGAAGAGGGCGGAAAGACTCTCGAAACTTTAGAACAAGATGGAATTAAGGTCGTTTTGAAAAAAGATTTCAAGAAGTTGCCGGATGCTGATCTTTATGTTTATAGCGATGCTTGGGATTTCCGCGGACCCGAGATTATTAATGAAGCAAAAAAGACTGGCAAACCAGTCCTTACTTATTTTGAAGCTCTCGGCCAATTTGCTAGAGGATACAAAGTGATAGCTATCGCTGGTACACATGGTAAGACTACTACAACGGCGATGGTGGCAAATATTTTAATTGATGCTGGTTTTGACCCGACATGCATCATCGGTTCATTTGTCCCGACCTTTGGTCGAGGATCCGCGACAAGTCGGGATAAAAATGGTAGCAATTTCAGATCGGGGAGCAGCAAATATTTAGTGGTAGAAGCCGACGAGTACAACCGACATTTTTTGAATTTTCATCCTTTCATAACGGTCATAACTAATATCGAGCCGGATCATTTAGATTATTATAAAGATATTGCAGACATTCGTACTGCCTTCGGAGAACTAATCTCTCAAACCTCCGATACAGTTATTTACAACGGAGGGGATAGCGATATCAGTGTACTAGTACATGGGTACAATGGAAAGACAGTGGATTATAGTAAATATTTAGATAAAGTGCCGAGACTTTCTGTGCCGGGAGAACACAACAAGATAAATGCAGCTGCCGCGCTTGTAGTAGCAGATGCTCTTGGTGTAGCCCTCGATGTCGCTCAAAAAAGTTTGGCAGGATTTTCGGGTACATGGAGAAGATTAGAGAAGAAGGGAGAGACGGAGGAGGGAACTATCGTATATGATGACTATGCCCATCATCCGACGGAAATAAAAGCAAGTTTACAGGCGTTGCGGGAACTTTATCCTAAAAATAAAAAAAACATTACAATCCTTTTCCAGCCGCACCTTTATAGCAGGACTAAAGCTCTTTTTGACGATTTTGCAAAAAGTTTTAGCCAAGCGGATAGAATTTTGCTTTTGCCTATATATTTTGCTCGAGAAATAAAAGATGAAAACATTTCGAGCGAGAAATTGGCTGAGGCCATAACTGAACAAGGGGACAATGCGCAAGCTTTTTCAAGTTTTGAGCTTGCGGAGACCTTTTTAAAAAGTCTTGATTGGGGTTCTAAAGATGTATTTGTGACGATGGGCGCAGGCGAGGCTTACAAAGTAGCCGATAAAATGTTTGATTTGACAAATAATAAAAATATTGTCTAATATTGACTTTTTAATTCAAATGTGCTATCATTGAAGCGCATCCTTAATTGTGGATATAAAGTCCATTTTATAAGGATTTTTCAGTTATTACTGAAATAGTAGTCCAGGGTGTTGGCGGAGCATAACCGCCTTATATGGAAAATAGAAAATGGATACGGTTCGTGGAGTCGTTTATTCTTTTACCAATCTTAACAATATCATCAGCGTCTGTGGGATCTATCTCGCAAGCGATTGTCGGTATTGTTAACACTCCATCAGTTGTATCTTTTCAAAAACAAAATATTAGAGCTTCTGATCTTTTAGCTCTTAATGATGTTATAGACCAGAAACTTGAAGTCCAAAAAATTAAGGCACAAGCCATTGATGCTTATTTCAAGGCGCGCAATATGCCTCTAGAAGGTATGGGTATGAAAATGGTTCTGGAAGCCGAAAAAAACGACCTTGATTGGCGTCTTTTACCTGCGATAGCTATTCGAGAGTCTTCAGGCGGTAAAAATGACTGTGGTAAAACTAAATACAATTCTTTCGGTTGGGGTTCTTGCAAGATCAGATTTAATTCTAATGAAGAGGCGATTGAAACTGTAGCTAAAAATTTAGGTGGGAACCATCCGAAAACGGAAAAGTATTATAACAACAAAACCACCAAACAAATTCTGCGCGCCTACAACCCACCTTCTGTTGTGCCTCGTTACGCCGAGCAAGTAATATCTATCATGAATGCCATTGGTCAGGGAGATTTGTCTCCGGCATTAGCAATTACCGCGAACGCCTAAACAACATCTACGCTATAGCGTAGATCTAAAAATCCCCCGGTCGGGGGATTTTTAATTATTCTAAATACACCAAGGTCATCTTCTGATCCTTCGGCTCAAAGAGAGTAATTTGGAAATTATAGTTTTTTCCAAGTTCCAGTTTTTCCCGCAATTTGGCCTCTGAAGGGAAAGTGGAATTGTGCACCAGTCCCGCCACGCCTTCTTTGATGGAAACCAAGGCGCCGTGCTTGTTGTACTTGATAACCACCCCTTTGATGATGTCTCCCTTTTTTAATTTACCCTCGAATTCTTTCCAAGGATTTTCTTTGAGCGCTTTGATCGAAAGCGATATTTTGCCGTCCTTGATCTCGATCACTTTGGCTCGGATTTTGTCTCCGATCTTGAACATGGTGCGAGGATTCTCGACGAGTCCCCAGTCAAGCTCCGAAATGTGTACTAAACCTTCGAGTCCGTCTTCTAGTTTTACGAAGACCCCGAAATCCACTAGTCCGGCCACAGTGCAATCCAAATCTTCTCCAACCGTGTACTTGCTTAAAATTTCCTTTTTCTCTTCGGGGTTGTTATCTTTTTCGGAAAAGATAAGCTTGCCTTCCTTCGGTAGGGTGGAAATAATCATAACGGAAATCTGCTGTCCAACCAATTTTTTCAATTCTTTAAGAATTTTGTCCTTGTCCGAATCCAATACGCGAGGATAATGTTCCGCTTTCAATTGGGAAGCAGGCAAGAATCCTTGGATGCCCTGCCATTCTAGAATCAGACCTCCCTTATTCGCGTCTTTTATCTCCAAACTCATCACTGTTTTTTCTTTGATGGCTTTTTCTGCTTCGCTCCAAGTCAACGCCTGCTTGGCCTCTTTTAAGGAAAGTTCTATGTAACCGTTTTCATTTTCTACATCAACAACCTTTGCTTTAATGATATCACCGATACTGATTTTTTTGATGATATCTTTGGCATTGATAAATTCGCGGCCATAAATAATGCCCGCTCCGTATGGCGCCAGGTCCACATAAACCGATGATTTTTCGACGCTAATCACCGCGCCTTCAACCAGGGAATCAACTTCCGGCTTGTTCACGCTGCGACTCAGAATGGAACTTAACACTAAATTTTCTTCTATTATTACCGCCGGTTCAATTTTTTTAATCATAAATTTAACAAAAAAATCCGCCTAACGGGCGCATATGTCTTTTAGCTGCCCTAGCGGATATAAGGCTTAGGTTCTGTCGGAAAACTGATCCGAAAGGGTTACCCTAAATCTGCTATTAATATTTCCAGTTTAGCAAAAAATATTTCTTTATGCAACACTTGGCGGTTAAACCGCCAAGTGTTATACTTTCGTTATGAGAAAAGTTAAATTAGAAAATGGGGAAATGTATCACATTTTCAATAGAGGAGTTGATAAAAGAAAGATTTTTTCTACCCAGAAAGACGTAGACAGATTTTTTAAAAGCATGTCAGCCTTTAATTGTGTTGAACCTGTGGGAAGTTTACATGAACAGAGTTTTCAAAAAGATAAAATTAAAAAACCACTCGTTGAATTTATCTCATATAATCTTTTATCGAATCATTTCCATTTTATTTTAGAGCAGGTTGCAGAAGGGGGAATAAGTGAGTTTATGAAACGCTTGCTCGGAGGATACACTTGGTATTTTAATAAGAAAAATAAAAGATCGGGCTCACTGTTTCAAGGAACTTTTAAAAGTAAGTTTATAGACTCTGATGGGTATCTAGTACATTCTAGTGTTTACGTAAATTTAAACGACAAAATACCACTTGGCGGTTTAACCGCCAAGTGGGGAAAATCTAGCTGGAATGAATATGTTGATGTGGGTTTATGCAAAGCAGATGAAAAAATTTGCTTGGGTAAAAATAAGGTTCTTGGGCAATTCAAATCAGTGGAAGACTACAAAAAGTTTGCTCTTTCTTGTTTGGAAGATATAAGACTTAATAAAGAAAAGTATAAAGAATTGGAAGAATAGCCACTTGGCGGTTAAACCGCCAAGTGGCTTAGTCGACAGCTAAACCAAACTTACTTTTTAAGTGTTGTTTTAAGATTTGGACTCTTGCTTCTACATATTTTTCCTTTTCAGTAGAAGAGTTTATTCTTTCAGAAAACTTTTCAAATTCCATCTCAAAAAGAGGAGTTGCAAAATATATGATATCTTTTAAAAGTTGTAATTTTTGTTCCGTACTTGCTTTTCTGACTACCTCTTTCATTGCATTCAAAACTTTCTCCATTGGCATTAAAGCGTTAGGATTTTTTGTTTTTATGATTGGATAAGCAAGTTCGTAAAACATTCGTCTAAGATAAGTTATATCGTCTCGAGAAAATTCTATTTTACCATTACCATTAGGATCAACTTTAAAACCATGTTGTAAATTATATATACCAGGATTAAAATCAATTTTAAAAATATGTTTATTTTCTTTTTTTTATTTAATTCAAATTCTTGCCTAAAGTGATTGAATTTTTCCAAGAAAGGAGTTTCTGACACAAAAGGCTGTAACGGGTTTTTGTCACAATAAAAAAATGCTACATCAATATCTGAACTTTCTTTTGATCCATAGCCTTTCATCGTAGAACCCGCAATACTAGCACCGCTAAACTCTGTATCTGTCATTCCAAAAGCTTCAAATAATTCTTTGGCATATCTTATCTGTTCTGTTTGGGGACTGCCTTCAACAGTTCTAGGGTTAACGAATTTTTTCAAAAACCAATCTTCTTGCATGGTTTTAATTCTATATCTTTGAAAAATAATAGCAATTTTTTTGCTGGTATTTCACCCGATTTTATGCTACAATATGAATAATGATAATCACATATTTCGGCAAGCAGTTTTTCAAAATTCAGCAAGGGGAAACTGTCCTATCTTTTAACCCAGTCAGCAAAAGCTCTAAAACCGGCATTAGCGCCCATTTCGGTGCGGATATCGCTCTTTCCACTACCAATCATCTCGATTATAATGGTCTGGAACAATTAAGCCACGGGGATAGAACGCCTTTTGCCGTCACCGGTCCGGGAGACTATGAAATAAAAGAAATTTTTATCAAAGGAGTACTGTCTCATACAATTATTGCCGAGAAAAAATACATCAATACCGTTTTCATACTTTCCGTGGATAATATTAATATTGTTTTTCTTGGAGCCTTGTCCAATTTAGAGCTCGGAAAAGAAGCGTTGGAAGCTATCAATAATCCCGATATTCTTTTTATGCCGGTCGGAGGAGACGGTCTTCTGGATGCAAAAACTTCTGCCAAACTTGCTTCTTCGCTTGAACCCAAAATGATCATTCCCATGGACTATGATGATAAGAGCCTGAAAGCATTTCTAAAAGAAATTGGAGAGGAAAAAGCCGAAGTAGTTGAAAAATTAACATTAAAATCGAAAGATTTAGAAGGTAAAGAGGGAGAGGTGGTAGTTCTTAAGAGTTTATAAAGTTATAAAGTAAAATGAGAAAAATTATTCATCACATCAGAAGCCAGTCCGAAGAAGTCAGAAGACGCATCTTGCATGTTGCGACCGTTGTGTGCGCGATTATCCTGCTCCTGCTCTGGATTTATTCTTTAGGGACAAATTTGACCAATCCGGACACTCAGGCAAAAATAAATAACGATTTAAAGCCGTTTTCTGCGTTGAAGAGCAATCTAATCGGCGGGTATAAAAATATTTCCGAACCTAATTAAATATGTAACATTCCCGTATGACAAAAAATTTCCAAGAATCAAATAAAGGAGGAGCCAAAGATGTCAGAGATAAAATTCTCGCGGTTGATGTGGTGGGAGAAATGAAAGAATCATATTTGGCTTACGCTATGTCTGTCATTACTTCGCGTGCATTGCCTGATGTTCGGGACGGACTGAAGCCGGTGCATCGTAGGATTTTATTTACCATGCATGAAATGGGTTTGACATCTTCTGCGCGTTTCAGAAAATCAGCCGCAGTTGTCGGAGACGTGCTTGGAAAATACCACCCGCATGGAGATGCGGCTGTCTATGAATCTATGGTTGGCATGGCGCAAGATTTTTCTTATCGTTATCCACTTGTTTTAGGGCAAGGCAACTTTGGTTCGATTGATGGAGACAACGCCGCGGCTCATCGTTATACCGAAGCAAAAATGTCAAAAATTTCTTCGGAACTTTTACGAGACTTAGAAAAAGAAACGGTTGATTTTCGCCCGAACTACGATCAAACGCGCAAAGAACCGATAGTTCTCCCTTCTTCCGTTCCGGCACTTCTCTTGAACGGCACCTTGGGTATTGCAGTCGGCATGGCGACAAATATTCCCTCGCACAATTTGGCAGAAGTTTTGGATGCCACTAATTTTTTGATTGAAAATGAAGATGCTACGACTGAAGATTTGATGCAATTTATTAAAGGGCCGGATTTTCCTACTGGGGGAATTGCTTACGGATACAAAGACATGTTGCATGCTTACTCGGGGGGGCGGGGAGGAGTTGTTTGTCGGGGCGAAGCCGAAATAGTAGAACAAAAGGATGGGAATTTTTCCATCATCATTACTTCCATTCCTTTCAGGGTGAATAAAGCGAATTTAATAATGGCGATAGCCGAACTGGTGCAAGAGAAAAAATTGGAAGGTATTAAGGGGTTGCGCGACGAATCAGCCAAAGACATAAGGATTGTTATTGATTTGAAGCCGAGCGCCCATCCGGAAAAAGTCTTAAACTATATTTATAAAAATACCCAGCTTGAATCAAATTTTAATTTCAATATCGTGGCTTTGGTGGACGGCGTGCCCCAGACTCTTTCTTTGAAATCCATTTTGGAGCAATTTATCTCGCATCGGAAAGAAATAGTGAAAAGAAGAAGCGCCTATGACTTGAAAAAGGCCGAAGAGCGGGAGCATATTTTACTGGGATTGAAAAAAGCGCTGGATCATATTGATGAAATTATTAAACTGATCAGATCTTCTAAGAATGCTGACGAAGCGAAAAAAAGATTGATGGGTATATTTCCCGCCCGAGGCGGGTCCGCCTTTGGCGGAAAATTTTCAGATTTGCAGGCGGCGGCTATTCTGGAAATGAAACTAGCCAAACTGGCGGGTTTAGAACGAAAAGCGGTGGAAGATGAATTGGCGGAAAAACAAAAATTCATCGCCGAAATGAAAGACCTTCTTTCCAGCCCGAAAAAAATACTCAAAACTATCGCTGGAGAATTGAAAGAAATCCGCGAAAAATATGCCGATGAAAGGCGCACGAAAATAATCAAAGGCGGAGTCAAAGAAATTTCCGACGAAGATCTGGTGCCGGAAAAAGAAACCATGCTGGTTTTCACCGCCGGGGGATATGTCAAATGCACCGATCCTTCCGAATATCGCGCCCAAAAGCGGGGCGGCGTCGGAGTAATTGATTTGGAAACCAAAGAAGAAGATTTTGTAACGATGCTCGTATCCGGTTCCACTCACAGCAACCTGCTTTTCTTTACCAACCTCGGGAAAGTTTATCAGATGAAAATGTACGATATTCCGGAGGCCCGCCGGGCGACCAAGGGAAAATCCATTATGAACTTCCTGTCTTTGTCTACGGAGGAAAAAGTGACTTCCATTTTGGCCATGCCGAAGGATTTGGAAAAAATTCCGTCCTCCCTAATGCTTGTGACTAAAGGCGGAACGGCCAAAAAAATGTCTTCGGAAAGCTTCAAGGATGTCCGAAGAAGCGGAATCATTGCCATTAGGTTGGACAAGAATGACCAACTTATTTCCGCCTTGGTAACTGAAAAAGGGGATGAAGTAATGATTGCCACGGCCGAAGGACAATCCATCAGGTTCAAAGAATCGGATGTTAGAGAAATGGGCAGGACGGCTGGAGGCGTGCGCGGAATAAAATTAAGAAAGAATGACGCGGTTATCGGCGTGGATGTTGTTTCCGCCCAAGGCGGATCCGCCTTGGGCGGAAAAAATAAAGGTTACTTTCTAACGATGAGCGCTAACGGTTTTGGCAAGAAAACCGAACTAAAAGAATATAAAGTCCAAAAACGCGGTGGTTCCGGGGTGAAGACGGCAAAAGTAACCAGCAAAACCGGCAAGCTTATTGTGGCGAAAGTGTTGACCGGCGAAGAAGCGGAGTTAATTGCCATGTCCAAAAAAGGGCAGGTGATTAGAACTACTTTGAAAGAACTTAGACCGTTGGGCCGTCAAACTCAAGGCGTAACCATTATGCGTCTTCGCGCCGGCGACGGTATCGCGTCTTTAGCGTGCATCTAGAGTACTAACCACCCCAACCCCTCCTAAATAAGGAGGGGAGGAATCCCTCTCCTCTTAAACTAGGAAGAGTGCCTGAAAGGCGAGGTGGTGCTATAATTACTCTATGTTCACCGATCCGGAAAAAAATTTAAGAGCCTTGGGATTGCAAGAAAATGACATAGTGGCAGATTTGGGAGCGGGAACCGGATTTTATTCTGTGACCGCAGGAGCTATGACACCGAGAGGAAAAGTCTATGCAGTTGAAATAGCTAAAGATTTTCTGGGAACAATAAAAAATAAAGCCAGAGAAGCGCATTTACATAACGTGGAAATTATTTTTGGAAATGTTGAAAAGCTCGGCGGATCTAAAATAGGAAATGATATCGTAAATGTGGTTATCGCCTCAAATATTCTTTTTCAGGTGGAAAACAAAGATAAATTTATTGAAGAAATAAAAAGAATATTAAAACCAAAAGGCAGAGTTCTTTTGGTCGATTGGTCAGAATCATCAATTATGGGCGCAAAAACTATTGTCCCTAAAAATAAAGCGCGGGAAATGTTTGAAAAAAAAGGTTTTATTTGGCAACGGGAAATTGACGCCGGGACGCATCATTATGGTATGATATTGATTAAATCATGAAAAATTTTCAACTTATAACGATAATCGTATTTATCGCTTTAGCCATTTTCGGTGTTTTGGTTTTTTCCGGCGCGATTCCGATTGGACAGGACAACGCGCCCGGCGGCTTGGGCACGGTCATTTTATGGGGCACAGCCAAAACGACTACGATAGCGCCGTTGTTGGAAGAATTTAATAATGCCAATCCCACTTTTATCGTAAAATACGCGCAAAAATCAGCGGAAAGTTTTGACCAAGAATTGCTTGAAGCGCTGGCGGAGGGAAGAGGGCCGGATCTTCTTTTCTTGCCGGACAATTTAGCTTTTCATTATGCCAATAAAATTTTTGCTATTCCATACACTAGCTACCCTTTGGCTTCTTTTAAGAGTAATTTTGCCGGCGCGGGGGAGGTATTTTTGACTTCAAGAGGCATCTTAGCCTTCCCTCTTTCTATCGATACCCTTCTGATGTATTACAATCGAAGCATTCTAGACGCCAATGGAGTAATTTATCCTCCAGTTTCTTGGGACGATTTGATTAGTCTGATACCAAAACTGACCAGAAAAGATGATTCGAATAAAATAATAAAAAGCGCGGTGGCGCTCGGACACTTTTCCAATGTTGCCCATGCTAAAAATATTCTCTCGGCTCTTTTTATGCAGGCAGGCAATCCGATTGTAACGGAGAAAGACGGAGTTTTTAATTCCAGTTTAAGCGCGCGAAGTGGAACGCCTAATCCTGCATCCATTCTAAAATTTTACACGGATTTCGCCGACCCGAACAAAAATGTCTATTCTTGGAATAAATCTTTTCCGAATTCCAGCGAAGCTTTTTCAGCGGAGAATTTATCATTTTATTTCGGATTTGCGAGCGAATTGCCCTCGCTCATTAACAGAAATCCAAATCAAAACTTGGGAGCTGCGCCCTTGCCTCAAATCAAAAATGCCAGTTTTAAGCTGACATCCGCTCAGGTCACCGGCATTGCTCTTTTAGCTTCTTCCAAGAATTTCAATACCTCTTTTACTGCCGCCAGTCTTTTGGCCACAGGGGATTTTGCTTCCAAATTCGCCATTGCCACCGGGATGGCGCCGGCGCGCCGGGATCTGTTGAAGGTGAAACCGACCGACGCTTTTTCTCCTATTTTTTACGATTCCGCGCTTTACGCGAGAAGCTGGCTTGACCCATCTCCCGTTGATACCAATAATCTTTTTAGCAGGATGGTGGAAGGCGTGCTTTCAAACAATACAGCTGTCGAGGCCGCGATATCCGATGCCAGTAATAAACTTAATTTGTTATTATTAAGATGATAAAAACAAAGAAAATCTTTATTTTTCTAGCAATATTTTTAATGCTGATTATGCCTGTTTTTTCTTTGGCGCAAACTAGCACGGAGTTAATTCCTTGCGGAAAAACTCTGCAAGCGGATAAGACGATTGGCGCAACAACATATAAAAAAGGAGAAGTCATCCCCTGTAATTTTACCGATTTTATGAAACTAATAGATAATGTTATCAAGTTTATTCTTTACAAATTAGCCATCCCGATTGCCGCGATAATGTTCGCCTATGCCGGTTTTAAGATGGTAACTTCGGGAGGGAGTACCGAAAGTAGGACGCAAGCCAAGTCAATTTTCACCAACACCGCTCTTGGCTTGATTTTTGTCGCCGGCGCTTATCTTCTTGTCAAAACGATATTATCCATTTTGGGTTATGATGGGGCTTGGCTGGGTTTTTAATATGTGTCCTGTCCCGTAGTAAATTTTGCTAAAAATTTTACTTCGGGATATAATTAAAAAATGCTTACCAATCCATTAGGAAATAACATTAACTCTGTGCCGGAATTCATCAAAATTCTTTTGACCGGCGTGCTCAAGATAGGCATCCCGGTGGTTGCCTTGGCCGTTATTTACTGCGGTTTTCTTTTTGTGCAAGCTCGGGGCAAGCCGGAAGAATTAAAAAAAGCCAAAGACGCTTTGCTTTACACTTTAATCGGCGCGGCGATACTCTTGGGGTCGTGGGCCATCGCCGAAATGATATCGGCTACCGTGACCGGACTCGGAGCGTAGTTTGTATTATAAATTAATTTATTTAAATCATGAGCCGGATATTTAAAATAAAAAATCTTTCAAAAATTATCTTTATTGTTTCTCTGACTTTAATAATAATTTCTCCAGTTTTATCTTTGGCTCAAGGAGAAGAAGATACTCCTGCATCTATAACTATTACTACTGATGCCTGCGCTTCTCTGACTGGCATAGGCAAATTATTATGCCAAACACATAAAATTCTTAACTCAATTATCCCGGTTCTATTAGCTTTAGGGGTGGTTTATTTTGTCTGGGGCGTGACGCAGTATTTCATTGGAAGCGAAGAAGAAGCCAAAAAGAAAGGGAAAGACCATATAATCTACGGTCTCATCGGTTTAGCCGTTATTGTGGGTTTGTGGGGGCTGGTGACTATCGTCGTTGACACTTTTGGTCTCAGTGGCGCGGCCATTCCCACCTTAGTGACCCCGGGAGAGGGAAAAAGTTGCAGTGATTTGATATCCAACCCAAAATTTTCAGATGTCCTGGATTATGTCACTTGTGTTATATATAAATCAGTCGTTCCGCTCATTTTCGCTCTGGCTTTGGCGATGTTTGTCTGGGGAGTGGTGCAATTTGTCATCAATAGTAGCGAAGAGGCGAAAAAGGAAAAAGGCCGGCAGTTTATGCTTTGGGGCATCATCGCTTTGGCGGTGATGGTTTCGGTTTGGGGTTTGGTCAAAATACTGAGCACTACCTTTGGCATTGAATATGTCATTCCGCAGGTCAAGAAGCCATAGTTGCCCGGTTGCTTTTGTTTTTATTGTGTTTGTAGTACAATGGGAGTATATTATTAATATTATTTAGGTCGTTATGAATCCCGTTAGAAATTTACAAAACGGGAGGAAATTATTAAAGTAAGAATTGTTCATCTTTATATGCCTTTGGGCAATGTACGGATTGGATAATTTCTAAATGGGATGAAAAAGAAATTAATTGTTTGGTCGGGTTTGGTTTTAGGCTTGGCGCCAATTGTAGCTTTGGCGCAATTCGACACTGGTACCGCTACCGGCAGTACTGGTATTCTTCGTTCATGTGGCAATGCAAATGTTGGAAATTTGTTTGGCGTATTATGCAAATTTGATGAACTTCTTACCGCCGTTCTACCGGTTTTGATTGGTTTGGGGGTGGTCTATTTTGTCTGGGGGGTTATAACCTATGTTATATCTTCTGACGAAGAAGCAAAAAAAGCGGGAAGAGACAGAATAATATATGGCATCATCGGTCTTGCCGTTATTATAGGTTTGTGGGGTCTTGTAAGAATCTTAACTGACACTTTTTCAATTAGTAATACGCGAACTATTACTTTACCAACTGTGCCTTTTTAAGAACCAGTAAATTAGATGCTAGGCATTGTATACTTAGGTGAAAGTACTAGAATCTAAAACTTAGATGAACCCATTCTCCATTAAAGTAGCTTATGCGGCCAGTAGGATGGATACTTTTATCGGCAAGGTTGACACGCTCATCATAAACCCGCTCATATCACTGCTCTTCGCTTTGGCGCTGGCGTATTTTCTTTACGGCGTATATGAATTTATCGCCAATGGGGACAATGAAGAGAAAAAGACAACCGGGAAAAGCCATATGCTTTGGGGAATTGTTGGGCTGACCGTTATGATGGGGGTCTGGGCTATTCTTAACATGATCATAAGCACCTTTAACATAAAGGGGATAGAACCGGAGAAAGGGACGGTTAGTTTGCCTAATAGACCTTAGCGCAATTAAAAATCCCTCCGCCAATTGGCGGAGGGATTTTTAATTTATTTATGTTTCATTGGTATTGCGTGGTAGTTTTTATCAGCTTCAATGGCTTTTCTCGTTAATATAACCGCTATTAAAACTAGAATTGCAAAAAAGATCCACTGGAGCAAACTAGAGGGCATAAAACTATTTGACGCAAAAACAGCGCTGGCCGCAAGGTTGCTGTCGGCGGAAGTTTTTGTTTTGGCCGCGGAAGTATTTGCTGGACTAGTCGTCTTTGCCTTGGCGACTGTTTTTGGAGCAGTGGTGGCATTCGTATTGACGCTGTTTGAGTAGACAGTTGGCGTAACGGCTGGCGTAGGAATATAAATTGGTTCGGAAATATAAATTGGCGTTTGATAGTAATTTGGATAATAATTTTGATTATTATTAGGTATATAAGGCGCTTGTTCATAGCTTGGATTGTTGCGACTATTTTGAGAGCTGGAATATGAACCATATTGGGCGCCATAACCATAATAATACTGGGCGCTTGCCGTCATTGGCGTTATCATTGTCGCCAAAGCTAAAATAGCCATTGTTTCCAAACCGAAAGTTATTTTTTTGTTGTTTATTTTATTCATACAAGGATAGTATAGCATATTAAGGTATAAAAGTCAAGTTTTTTGTGGTATGGTATATGTATTCAAATAATTGAAAACGGCGCTGTCCTGCAGGAAACCTGCGAGAACAGCGCCGTCGTGAGATTAGGGGTAAGGATACCCCGGATTGGTCGGGGGCGGGTAAGCCCCCGCCGCCAGAGGTACAGAGACCCCCCCGTAGTAGCCATAGTTGGGGTAGCTGTAGCTACCGTGGGGGTTGGCGACCACCACCGGCCGACTTGCGTCGGCCTTGGCCTTACCGACGCCAAAAATGACGTCGTCGCCGTGGTGCATGGCCTGTCGAGCCACTTCGAGGCCCGACATGGAGGTGGTTTTGGTGGTCTTCTTGACCACCACCCCATTTTCGGCCACCTCGGTGACCACCGTGGTCACCGCCTCTTCTCCCTCCTCGTAGGGAGGTGCCGGCCGAGTGGCAATGTTGCCACTACCGACACATCCCGACAGAAGCGATCCTAGGAGGACCACTACGAGTGCTGCAAATGAAGGGTGTAGCGCCCAGTTGAACTTTGAGTTTGAACTCATGGTGAAATAGTAATCAAGAAAAATAATTTTCCGAGTTATTATCTCACCACGAAAACAAACAAATTATAGAAAGAACAACATACCGCTTACCCCTACAGTATAGCATATTAAAATCTAAAAGTCAAGTATTTTAAGCCTTGAAAAATATAGATATTTCCTGAATTTTATGGGCGAGGAGGGACTCGAATCCCCACGGCTTGCGTTTAGACAACAAAAAAGGGGCTCTTCTTTCGAAGAGCCCCTTGAGAAAATTCTCCTGAACCGTTGGGTTTTAGAGTCCCGACGGCGCCCCCTTTTTGATCTTAGAGGCGTCCACCACGAATACCGGAACTCCTTTGGAGGCCCCAGTTCCCCTTGGCGCCGTGAAGGTTTCCGAAAAAAACCCTGCCACGTTGTTATTCTTAACGACATGGAAGAACAAGGTGAGGGTCCCACCACCCCCGGGGAACTGAAATCGGGCCATGTCCATCGGCTCGATTTCCACCGTCGTCTCCGGATTGACACTCGACGTGACTCGCAGGGTCACGTCGGCCAGTCCGTTGATGACGCTGACCGTCGCCGCCGGTGTGGACATTGTGGCGGCGGAAGCCTTGGAGGAAGGGCGAAGGAGGGACGACGCACAACCCGTGAACAGAGCGCTGCCCAAGAGCAGCGCGATGACGCTAACTACGATTGAAGTTTTCACTTTTGTCTCTTCTTTGTTTGATTGGAACTGAGTGCGACAAATGCGTCAGTGAATTCTCTTTTGAATTAGAACGATTGATGTATGCTAAAGATATGAAAAAA
>CAYHGI010000007.1:0-25536 GCA_964356285.1 uncultured Candidatus Saccharibacteria bacterium | reverse complement strand
GAAGGCAACACGTTTACAGCGTGTCGTATTTGACCACTCTACCATCGACGCATGTTTATAAAATAACATGGAATCATGTTTTTTGCATCTTTTTTGTCGCAAAATTTGTTATTTTCTAAAAACTATGTTATTATAAAAAAGACTTCAAAAAGGCCTTCGGGCTTTTTTATTTCATTAAGCAAATTATTTATGGAAATTAGAAATATCGCAATTATCGCCCACGTGGATCATGGCAAGACCACCTTGACCGATGCTTTAATGAAGCAAAATGGCGGAATACAAGATGAAGATGTCTCCATGGATTCAAACGCTCTGGAAAAAGAACGTGGTATTACTATTTACGCCAAAAACACTTCTATTTATTACAAAGACACGAAGATAAACATCGTGGATACTCCCGGACACGCTGATTTCGGCTCGGAGGTGGAGCGAGTTCTCCGCGCCGTGGATTGCGTTCTTCTTTTGGTGGATGCCGTCGAAGGACCGATGCCCCAAACAAGGTTTGTCTTAAAAAAATCTCTTGAACTGGGATTGAAACCGATAGTGGTGATAAATAAAATAGACAAAAAAGCCGCTGAGCCGGACAGGGTGCACAATGAAATTTTGGAATTATTTTTTGAATTGGGCGCTGTCGAAGAGCAGGCAAATTTTGAAACGGTTTATGCCATTGGACGTGAAGGGAAAGCTTTTAGAAATTTGGGAGACAAATCCGCTGATCTTTCCCCCCTTTTGGATGTTATTCTAAAAAAGGTGCCGCCCGCTGAAACCAAGCAAGGCGAAAAAATGTCCGCCCAAGTTTTTAATTTGGGTTATGACAATTTTTTAGGGAGAATGGCGGTAGCCAGAATTTATTCCGGAACTATTTCTCCCGGAAGTACTGTTTTTGTGAAGGGGGAAAATGGCACCAGAAAAGGGAAAATAAGCAAGATTTTTTCCTTTGAGGGTATCCAGAGAAAAGAAGTCACAAGCGCCAGTTGCGGCGACATTATTCTTTTGGCTGGAATTTCTGATATATATATCGGCGAAACTATATGTGAAAATGAAGACATGAAACCGTTGCCCCATATTGCTATTGACGAGCCCACGCTTTCTCTGAATTTTTTAGTCAATGATTCTCCGTTTGCCGGCCGAGAAGGGAAATTTGTCACTTCCAGGCAAATCAAAGAAAGGCTGAAAAAAGAAATGGAAATAAATGTCGGATTGAAAGTCAATTTTTCCCCCGAACAAAGCAAAAATAAAACAGGCCCTTCTTTTTTCAGAGTGTATGGACGAGGGGAGCTTCATATTGCCATCCTTTTGGAAAATATGCGCCGGGAAGGATTTGAAATCCAAGTATCTCAGCCGGAAGTTATCATTAAAGAAAAGGATGGAATTAAAACAGAACCTTACGAAGAACTGGTTATTGATGTGCCAATGGAGTCAAGCGGCGGAGTGATAGAAAAGCTGGGCAAGCGGCGGGGGATTATGAAAGATATGGTGGAAAAACATGGTATTGCCAGGATTATTTTTGATATACCCACTCGTGGTCTTTTGGGCTTTCGTGGGGAATTTATTATAGATACCAAAGGAGAAGGAATCATGAGTTCCAGAGTGACCGGTTTCAGGAAATACGCGGGGGAAATAAAAAAGCGCGAGTATGGTTCCATGGTTTCCATGATTCCTGGAAAGGCGGTGGCCTTTTCCCTTGCAAATTTACAGGAACGTGGTATATTATACGTAGAGCACGGAACAGAGGTTTATGAAGGCATGGTGGTCGGAAATGTTTTGAAAGGAGACGACATGTCTGTGAACCCAACTAAAGGGAAACAATTGACGAACATGCGAGCTTCCGGCACCGACGAAGCCATAGTTTTGAATCCTGCTTTTGTTTTAAATATCGAACGGGGACTGGAAGTGATGAATGCAGATGAATATCTGGAAATTACCCCAAAATCTGTTCGGCTCCGCAAAAAATATTTAACCGAAAATGATCGTATTAAAAGCAAGAGATAATGAAATAATTATGCCAACAATATCTTTTAAACCGAAAAAAGTCACCAAAAAAATAATCTCTCACCTGCAGGCACGCGCTTCGGATGTGATTATGAACCGTTTTGGCCTGACCGCTGACGGAGCCAGAAAAACTCTTGAAGAAATCGGTAAGAAATATAACATCACCAGGGAACGCGTGCGTCAGGTTGAAGATGCGGCTCTGAATGCTATCAAAAAATCTGATGTTTTTCGATCAGAACAGGCAGTTTTTGACGAACTTAAGCAATTAATGCGCAAGCTGGGGTCCATTGTCGCTGAGCATGAATTACTGCCTTATATTTCAAAAGATAAGACAACCCAGAATCACATTAATTTTTTTCTGGTGCTGGGAGACGCCTTCAAAAAACACCGCGAGAATGATCATTTTCACACTCGTTGGAGCGTGGACGATGAAATGACCGAAAAAGTGCATGAGACTCTCCGAAAACTTTACGCAGGTTTAAAGGATGAAGACCTTGTGCCGGAAACAGAAATGATTAAAAAATTTTTTGATCATATGAAAGAGTTATCCGATGAATACCAGAATGAAGAAATAGCTAAGAGGTGGCTTTCGATGTCTAAAGCGGTGGCTAAAAATCCCCTGGGCGAATGGGGCAAGGCAAGTTCTCCCAATATTCATGTTCGCGGAGTGAAAGACTATGCCTATCTGGTGATGAGACGCCACGGTACGCCTTTGCATTTTAAGGAAGTGGCGGATTCTATCTCTAAAACTTTTAATAAAAAAATTCACTATGCCACTTGTCATAACGAACTCATTAAAGATTCTCGATTTGTCTTGGTCGGCAGGGGAATGTACGCTCTCGCTGAATGGGGCTATAAGAAAGGCATCGCCCGGGAAGTGATCGCGGACATTTTGAAGCGGGAAGGTTTGCTCTCCAAGGAAGATGTGATAAAAAAAGTGAATAAAGAGAGATATTTCAAGAACAATACTATTTTAGTGAACCTGGCTAATCCAAAATATTTCAAGAGAAACAAAAGTGGACTTTATGCTGTAGTTTAGAAACCCTCCCTAAACCCTTATCAAGAGAGGGAAAGAATCCCCCTGACAAAGGGGGATTAGGGGGTTTTGTTTCTTGTATTTTTATAGTAAAATACAAGCATGATTAGTGCTGTGTTAGATTTCATCTATAAACTCATCATAGGGCTTCTGCCGCTTCTTGGGACAATAATCCTCGGCCGGATTGCTTGGATTTGGTGGCTTCATTATATCCAGCAGGATTTTATTTCTGGGATTGATTTTATTCTGCTGGAAATCATACCCCCGCGCGACGTTTTGCGGAGTCCGAAAGCAATGGAGCTTTTTATCACCAATGCTCTTTACCATCATAGTTTTAAGGGCGGAAAAGAAGAATATTGGCAGGGAGCCGTTTGGTTCTGGTTTTCTTTGGAAATTGTGTCAATTGACGGACAAGTACATTTTTATGTCCGCACCCCGACGCGTATAAGAAGTCTAATTGAAACCCAGATGTATGCCCAATATCCCCAGTCACAGGTAAAAGAAGTGGAAGATTATACTCTCGCCGTTGATCAGATAACTCCAAAAAGTGCGTGGAATGGTTGGGGGTGTGAGTTTAAATTGGAAAAACCTGAAGCCTTTCCGATCAAAACTTATGTCGATTACGGATTGGATAAAGACCCTAAAGAAGAATTTAAAGTGGATCCTATTTCTCCAGTGATAGAACTTTTTGGCTCGCTTCAAAAAGGGGAACAAATGTGGGCGCAGATCGTCATTACGCCTTCCAAAAGAGAATATCATACTCCGGGTACTTGGTTTGGCAAACATGACTGGGTGGAAGAGTCTAAAATGCAAATAAAGAAATTATTAAAAATTTATACTCGTTATCATCAACATCCGGTAACAGGGAAACTTTCCACCGAAATACGCGTTCCAGCATTTTTAGATAATAGTGTAAAAGCCATGAGCGCTAAAACCGCCAAAGTTGGTTTTGAGACCGGCATTAGAATTATGTATGTGGCTAAAAAAGAAATATTTCCTGTTGGCCGAAGAACCAATAATTCTAGAAATATTCGTTTGATGTTTCGTCAATACGCGAAGCCCGATTGTAACGAGTTTAAGCGCATAAATTCGGCTCAGGCCGACCGTTATAGCGGCATATTTTTAGCTTCTAAAAAAACCGTTATGCTTTTAGCCAATCGAATGCTCAAAGAATACAGGGAACGTTCCTTTTTCCACGAATCTCTGCGGCAAAAAATATTTTCTCAATATCATTTTCATTGGCCTATTCCCGAAGTTTTTACCTTTGATGCCATTATTAAAGCGTATGTCCATACCGAAACTTTTGTTTTAAACACGGAGGAGATCGCAACCATGTGGCATTTTCCGGGACAGATATTGAAAGTGCCTACTTTGGAGCGCATCGAATCAAAAGAAGCTTCTCCACCTCCAAATTTGCCGATGTAGTTTACCTGTCCCGTACTAAATTTTTTAGTACAAAAAATGACCACTATTAATAAAAATTTAAAATTTTAGTACCGGGATGGAAAATTATTTTTCATCCAATAAAAATGTTTTTTGTGTATTAGGTATAATTATTTTTTTGATATTTTTTTGTTCTTTCCTTTTAAGCCCGCCGGCGGATTTTCCAGTTGGAGCTATTGTCAAGGTAGAATTGGGCGACAGTTTGCGAGACGTGTCTTTGAAATTAAAAGATGAACATATTATACGTTCTCGTCTGATGTTTGAGGCTTTGGTGATTATTTTTAATAGAGAAAAAAGCGTCATAAGAGCAGATTATTATTTTGAAAACAAATTGCCAGTTTGGAAAATTGCAGAGCGTATATCAAAAGGTGAGCATAATATGGCGCCCATCGTGGTGACTATTCCGGAAGGATTTGACACAGTCCAAATTGCCGACATTTTTTCTTCCAAATTGGCAAATTTTAATAAAAATGAATTTCTAAAAGAGGCGATAGAGCTAGAAGGCTATCTTTTTCCAGACACTTATTTCTTTCTTAGCACAGACAGTGAGATCAATGTTTTAAAATCCATGACTGAAAATTTTAATAGGAAAATTGCAATTATTCGTTCTGATATTATGGCGTCAGGCAAGACCGAAAAAGAAATCATCATCATGGCTTCTCTGATTGAAGGGGAAGCGAAAGGAGACACTGATCGGGGATTTATTGCTGGGATTTTATGGAAAAGGCTTGGTTTAAATATGCCACTTCAGGTAGATGTCGCTCCAGAAACATATAAAAACACAGGCTTGCCCAAGAATCCGATTGGCAATCCTGGTCTGGAAGCTATAAAAGCTGCCATCTATCCCAAAAATTCACCATATCTTTACTATCTTCACGATAAAAATGGCGATATCCACTATGCAAAATCATTCACCGAGCACAGAAAAAATGTGTTAAAATATTTAAGATGAAAAAACACAATTTGGCTTTTATTGACATAGAAACTACTGGCATCGATTTGATTAAAAACGAGATTGTTGAAATTGGCTGTGTGTTGACGACCCCTGCCCTAAAAGTTATTGAAGAGTTTGAATTGAAGATAAAGCCGGAACATATTGAAAATGCCGATCCGACCGCCCTTAAAATTAATCACTATGATCCCGTTGCTTGGCAAAATGCCGTCAGCTTAGCCGATGGTATGAAAGTTTTTTCTAAAAAAGCAAAGGATTGCATTATGGTCGGGCAGAATGTGGCTTTTGATTCTGGGTTTTTGGAATATGCTTTCGCTAAAACAGGAATTATCAACAGCATGCACTACCATAAGCTGGATACAATTTCTATCGCTTGGGCAAAATTGAACGGAGAACCGGACATAAAGCATTTTTCTTTACGCGAATTGTGTCTGCGCTTTGGCATAAAAAATGAGCGCGCGCATACAGCTCTTTCCGACGCGCGCGCCACATTTGAACTTTACAAAAAGCTGATGGAATTGTAGATTTTTAATATGAACGGAAAAAGGGTATTTGTTGGTCTCTCTGGGGGAGTAGATAGTGCCGTCTCTGCGGCTTTATTAAAGAAACAAGGCTATGAAGTGGTCGGAGTTTTTATTAAAACTTGGCACCCCGATTTTTTAAAGTGCAACGAAGAAGAAGAGAGGCATGATGCCATGCGCGTGGCTACTTTTTTGGATATCCCGTTTCTCACGTTTGATCTTGAAGATGTCTATAAAAAGGAAGTGGCAGATTATATGATTCGTGAATATAAAGCCGGAAGAACACCTAATCCGGATGTGATGTGCAATAAAGAAGTGAAATTTGGCGCGTTTTTGAAAAAAGCTCTTTCTATGGGCGCGCTTGTCCGTCCTTTGGCGGAGATTTTTGTGGCGACGGGACACTACGCGCAGATTGGCGAAGCAGAAAATATTTTTTCTCAGTCGCTCGGTCCCTCGCTACGCTCAGCCACTTCTTCAAAAAAACTTTTTCTGCTTCGCCAAGGCGTTGACCCTTCCAAAGACCAGAGTTATTTTCTCTGGCCGCTCAAGCAAGAGCAATTGAGGAGAATTTTATTTCCCGTTGGGCATATGAAAAAAACAGAGGTTCGCAAATTGGCAAAAAAATTCGGTCTGCCAGTGGCGGAGAAAAAAGACAGTCAAGGTATCTGCTTTCTAGGCGCGGTAGATTTAAAAGAATTTTTAAAGCATTATATTAAGGAAAAGAGAGGGAAAGTGTTGAATGAAAAAGGAGAAGAAATAGGATATCATAATGGAGTTTTTTTTCATACTCTGGGGGAACGCCACGGTTTTACTATTACCAAAAAAAGTCCAAACGATAACAGATATTATATAGTGGGTAAAGATGTGAAGAAAAATATTTTGTTTGTTGCGCAAAATTTAGTTCCCCGCCTTGATAAGGAGGGGGTTGGGGGTGGTAATTCAAAGAATCACCACCTCGCCTTTGGCACTCCTCCTCAAAAAGGAGGAGAGGTAATAAAATTAAAAGACATAAATTGGATTTCTAAAATTCCAAAATCAAACAAAAATTATACCGCCCAGATTCGTTACCACGGCGAATTTTTATCCTGCAAAGTAATTTGCGGAAGCAAGGTTTCCGCAGAAGTGATTTTCAATAAGCCAATACTTGTCGCTTCTGGCCAGTCGATTGTAGTTTACAATAAAGACATTTGTTTAGGCGGAGGAGTGGTAAAATGAAATCATATGAAGTTAATTTCTGTAAACATTGAAGTAAACAGACACCATGATACTGTTTTGCCGTTTCTGAAAAAAGAGAAGCCGGATGTGATTTGCATCCAGGAACTTTTGGAAGATGATTTTAATCGTTATAAAAAAGAATTAAATATTTATGGAGTTTGGAAGCCAGTTAATTATGTCCATTATCCTCTTCTCGACAGCGCAAATGGACAGAGGCATGGAGTGGCGATTTTTGCTAAAAATATCATTGATTCGGGGGAGGTTCATTATTATGGTAAAGGAATTCTAGAATCTTACGGTGATTATTTAGCAGATCCTGAAAGTAAAAGAAAAAATACCTGCCTAATATGGGCTGATGTAAAAAACGGAGATGGTAAAATTTTTAAGTTCATTAATACCCATTTACCAGTTACTCCGCAAGGGGAAGTGACGCCCTATCAAGTCGAAGCTGTGGACGGACTGCTAAAAGCCTTAAAATCTTTTCCGGAATTTGTACTTTGTGGCGATACTAATGCTCCGCGTGGAAGAGTTTCCTTTGATCGAATAGCCAAAGAATATAAAGACAACATTCCCCTTGAATACAAGACCAGTATTGATCAAAAACTTCATAGGGCTAAGGGTCTTATGTATATGGTTGATGCTCTTTTTTCTACTCCTTCTTATAAAGTTTCCAAAGTAAAGCTATCGGATGGTGTTAGCGACCATATGGCTGTTGTTGCCGATATCGAAAAAATATCTCCAAGCTAGCTTTTCTTTTCATGTATCTCGTTATATACTTAATCCTATGTCTGAATTTTTAATACAAAATAGCGATATTATTTTAAGGTTGGCGGAAGCGGTTGTGCTTGGAACGTTTATTGGCGCTGAGAGGTTGCTGGTGCACAAAGAAGCCGGTATGAAAACTCACGCTCTTGTTGCCATGGGTTCAGCTGTGTTCGTATTGGTTTCCGAAGCAGTTGTACAAAAATATATTAGTCTGCCTGGGCTGAATCCCACAATGATTCCCGCTCAAATACTAGTCGGTATCGGATTTCTAGGCGCTGGTTCAATCATCCTTCAAGGCTCACGGCTCTTAGGTCTAACTACTGCTGGAGGGCTTTGGGTGACGGCTGGCATTGGTATGGCTGCAGGATTCGGGTTGCATGGTTTAGCAGTGGTTGCCACGGTTCTTGTGCTTCTGGTTTTGATTGTTGTAAATATTTTAGAAAAACCTATTAGAAGAATTTCCGATGATATTAACAAACCGCAGGCATAATTCTAAAATATACATATGCGGGCAGATGAGATAAGAACAAGATTTTTAAAATTTTTTGAAAAAAGAGGACATAAGATCATATCTTCTTCTTCCCTTATTCCTAATGATCCTTCAGTACTTTTCACAACTGCCGGAATGCAGCAGTTCAAGCCTTACTATACCAATCCCCAGGATGCCAAAAAAGATTTTGGAAGCTTGAATGTGGTTACCGCGCAAAAATGCGTTCGTACTGTGGATATAGATGAAGTGGGTGACTCTACGCACTTGAGTTTTTTCGAAATGCTTGGCAATTTTTCTTTCGGTGGATATGGCAGGAAGGAAGCAATCGCTTATGCCCATGAATTTATTACCAAAGAAATGGGGTTGGAAATTTCTTACGTCACTTTTTACAAGGGGGAAGGAACAGTGCCGAGGGATGAATTTTCAAAAGATATTTGGGCTATGCTTGGAGTGAAAGATATTCGCGAAGACGGAGCGGATGTGTTTTGGGGTCCGACAGGGGATTCGGGTCCCTGCGGACCGACCACCGAGATTTATTGCAAAAATGCAGACGGACAAGATGTTGAAATTTGGAATATAGTTTTCAACGAATATTTTTGTGAAGGTTCCCGCGAACAACTGGATAAAGGCAAAGCGAAACTTAAAAAGCTTGATGTTTTAGGTATAGATACGGGGATGGGCTTGGAACGGCTGGTGGCAACGGTGCAAAAAAAGAAAAGTGTCTATGAGACGGATTTATTTAATGGCGAACAAACTCGTGAAGAAAGAATAGTAACCGATCATGTTAAAGCCGCACTTTTCATGATTACTGATGGTGTAATACCATCCAATGCTGGCCGAGGATATGTTCTGCGCCGATTAATCAGGCGAGCGGTTCGATTTTCTAAACAACCGTTGGTTTGGGAAATCGAAAAAATAAAAAAATTTTACCAAGGTGTATACATTTTTGACGATAAGAGTGAGATAGAAAAAGAAGAAAAGAAATTCAGAGAGACGTTAGATAAAGGACTTAAACAGTTACAAAAACTCATTAATACAAAAAATACAGAGCGACAGTTTGCCGTCAGAATGAGGCCTGATTTTGGTTCTCGTAGTACTGATTATATAAATGCAATATCAGGAAAAGATGCTTTTGATTTGTATCAGAATTATGGTTTCCCCTTTGAACTCATAGAAGAAGAATTGGCAAAACATGCCTTATTTCCTCATAAAGAAGAATTCAAAAAAGTATTTGAGGAAGAATTTAAAAAACATCAGAAACTCTCCCAGACTTCTTCTGTCGGCATGTTCAAGGGAGGATTGGCGAACCACAATGAAAAAACAATCAAGTTGCACACCGCCCATCATTTGCTCTTGGCCGGGTTACAAGCTGTCGTTGATAAAAATATTAAACAGCGGGGGAGTAATATCAACGAAGAGCGCCTGCGTATGGATTTTCTCTGCGGTCATAAATTAACAGATGAAGAAAAGAAAAAGGTGGAAGATTGGGTAAATGAAAAAATAAAGTTAGATCTGAATGTCGTCCGAAAAGAAATGCCTTTGGTTGAGGCCCAAAAAACAGGCGCGGAAATGGAGTTTGGCGCGAAGTATCCAGAGGTTGTTTCTGTATATTTTATAGAAGACAAGGAAGGGAGCGCAATTTCCAAAGAATTTTGCGGTGGCCCGCATGTGAAGAATACAGCGGAGCTATATTCTTCATCCCGAGATCAATCGAGGGATAGCGGTCCTTTTAAGATTCAAAAAGAAGAAGCGGTGGCGCAGGGGATTCGACGCATAAAAGCTGTACTTTTATAAAAATCTTACCATCTTTTACATATGTTCGAGATAGTAATATAAATTTCTTAGTCTATCATATACTGTATATTAAGGAATTTTAAATTTCACATTAAATTATGACCTTTACTTTTTCTCAACCGTATGTTTATATAATAACTATAACAGTTCGGGTTGTAGTTGGAACTACTTCCCCGTGAAAATTGCATAGTAAACCATTAACCAAGGAAGAAAGTCATGTTTGACCCAGTATTAGAAGTGAAAGTGTTTCACCCACACGAAGTTGGTGTTTCCAGTGTTGGTGCCGTCGGTGACATCAATCGGATTCTCAAGCAGCAGCATTCCAAAGCCGGCAGAATTGACGAAAAGAGTCTTCTGGCTCACGTCAAAAATTCTCGGGTTGTCGTTGCTCTGAACGGATCTGGTGTGGTTGGGATTGGACAACTGCTCAAAGTTTCAACTCTTTCCCACACTTACTTCGCGATTCACAACTTGGCTGTGCTGAAAGGTGTCGGTCGGGAGATCGGTATTTCGATTCTTGAGAAACTACTCGAAGAAGTCGAAGACGGAGCTTTGGTTGAAGCTGGGATGTTGCCGGATGATTCGTATGGCACCGCTGTGCTTACCATATTCGGCTTCAAGCAGAGGGCCAAGTTGCGTTATCGACTCAAAATCAAAAAATAAGAACAATCAAAAAGAAAGGAACCAACCACCTAACAATGAGAACCATTGGCGGGTGGTTTTCATTTTTATACAGATATATACTGTTTCTTTTTTATGTTACAATTAGCAAATGGGAATTTTTGGAGGAAATAAAGAAAAAGGGAAGTTAGTTTTGGTTTTTGATGTTGGATCTTCTTCGGTGGGAGGAGCGCTTTTTTGGGCGCAGGAATCTGGAATTCCCAAAATAGTTTTTGCTATCCGTGAGCCAATAATTTTACAAAAGACTCTTGATATTGATAAATTTTTATCTTCAACCATGAAATCTTTAGAAGTTGTTGTCGGCAAAATTTATAAAGCAGGCATGGGAAAGCCGGAGGCGATCTTTTGCGTTCTTTCCTCGCCTTGGCATGTTTCGCAAACGAGAGTCATCCAGCTTGAAAAAAATACACCCTTTGTCTTTACTGCCAAATTGGCTGATAGTTTAATTCAAAAAGAAATCACTCTTTTTAAAGAAGAGTATTTGGCAAAATACGCAGATATCCAGAGCCCGGTAAAATTAATTGAGTTTAAAAATATTAAAACGATGTTAAACGGCTATGAGTCAGCCAATCCTTTAAATCAAAAAGCCAAAGAACTGGAAATGACTATTTTTATCGGAGTAAGTCCAGAACATGTTTTTAAAAAAATAGAAGAAACAATAAGAAAGTGCTTCCATTTTGAAGATATCACATTTTCTTCTTTTACTTTAGCTTCTTTTGCGGTAGCGCGCGATATGTATACACATAGCCAAGATTTTCTTTTAATTGATGTTGGCGGGGAAGTGACGGATATTGCTATGGTCAAGAAAAATACGCTGCGAGAGTCAATTTCTTTTCCCTTTGGTTGTAATTTTATTACACGCAGAATTGCCTCCTCTCTCCATTCCTCGCTGAATGAAGCCAAATCGCTTGTTTCCCTTTTTAGAGATGGGCATACAGAAGAATCTTTTATGAAAAAACTCAATCCGGTTATCGATAAATTGAAGATGGAATGGCTTTTGAAGTTCCAAGAGTCTTTGTCTAATCTTTCCAAGGATATTTCTGTTCCGGCGACTATTTATCTGGTCGCAGATAAAGATTTGGCAGATTTTTTTTCGGCAGTAATTAAGACTGAACAATTTAATCAGTATACTTTAACCGAATCAAAATTTGAAGTTATTTTTTTAGGCGCAGAAGTTTTTCTTGGTCTGGCAGTATTTAAGGAGAATATAATTCGCGACCCCGGCTTGATTATTGATTCTATCTATATTAATCGGTTTTTAATTAATCCTGTTTATCACGCCAAGCGAGGCGAAGCGAGGCGAATATAATATTATGCAAAAAAATTTATTGCAAGATATGGTAAAAATAAAATATAAGCGAGAACGAACAGACAGCGCCTTAGGCGCTGTCCAGACAGGGTCTAAAGCGCTTAAAAATCAACCTAAAAGTCGTACTCGATACACGCTTTGGCTGGTAGCAATTATTTCTGTAATATTTTTTCTTTTCGCTCTTTCCTATCTATTTTTTAAAGCGGAGGTCGCAGTAAATCCGAAAATGAAAGACATAGTTTTGAATGAAAATTTATCTGCCAGCAAAAATGGAAGCGCGGAAACGATCCCCTTTGATTTAATAGTTATTTCCGGAGAAGAAAATAAAATAATACAAACTACCGAGGAAAGAGATATTTCGGAAAAAGCTCGGGGTGTTGTTTTGATTTATAATGCTTTTAGTTCTGTTGCTCAAAGACTTGACATAGATACTCGGCTTCTTGGCTCGAATAATAAGATTTACAAAACTGAAAAGCAGGTATTCGTGCCGGGGATGAAAAACAATATTCCCGGATCTATCGAGGTGGGTATTTATGGAGCAGAGGGAGGCGAAGAATATAATAGCGGTCCGCTTGATTTCACCATTGTCGGCTTTAAGGGAACACCCAAATATTCTAAATTTTACGCCAGATCGAATATTGAAGATACAGCAACTACTGGAAAGATCGAGGGAGGTTTCAAAGGGAAATTTCCTTTTATCTCTGATAAGGAAAAAACAAGCGTGATAAATGAACTTAATACAATTCTCCAGGCAAAACTTTTTAAAAAAGCAACTAACCAGATTCCGAGCGGACTTGTTTTGTTTAAAGATGCGATTTTTCTCAATACAGATAGCAATGATATTAATCCTGTTTCTTCTAAAGATAAAACGCTGTCTATAAAACTTAAAGGTACGTTATATGGTTTTATCTTTGACAAAGAGAAGCTAATAAAAAAAATTGCGGAAAATAACATAAAAGAATATGATGGTAGCCCTATTTTCATACCAAATATTCAAAATTTAATTTTTTCTATGCCAAACGGACAAGCAGGTCTTTCTGACAAAAAAAATGCTTCATTTAGGAATGTAGAAAATATTAATTTTAATTTATCCGGCGCTACAAAAATTGTTTGGAAATTGGATGAAGACAAGCTTAGAACTGACCTCTTAGGCAAATCAAAGAAAGATTTTAGCCAAATATTATTGCAATATCCCAATGTTGTTTCGGCGGACTTAGTTCTCAGCCCTTTTTGGAAAATATCTTTGCCCGATAAAGCTAAAGACATAAAGGTGATTGTAAATTATCCAAAATAGTTTATAATTTTTACACTTGCCAAAAATTTGACATTAATGTTCAGTTAAACTATAGTTATATCCTATACATGAGTGACCCTAAAAAAGAAAAATTGTTGACTGCAATGGGAGTGGTCGTTGAAGCATTGCCCTCTACTTTGTTTAGAGTTGAAATAGGAGATAAAAATGCGGATGTGACAGAAGGTAGAAAAGAAATTCTGGCCTATCTTTCAGGAAAAATGCGGATGCACAGAATTAAAGTTTTAATTGGAGATTCAGTCGAAATTGTACTTGATCCCTATGGCGGAAAAGGGAGAATTATTAAGAGGCTTTAATTATTAGGAGGCTTGCCCCGTACCAAGCCGTAGGCTTTGGTGCGGGGTTGTAATTTTTTAAAGAATGGTGTATTATAATAGACATAGTTTTTAAAAAGCAATACGTTGGAAAATAAGGGCTTTTTCCTTGTTTTTTCTTTCGTTCGGGTCTTTTGCGTTTTATGAAAATTAGATCAGCAGTAAAAAAAATTTGCGACAATTGCAAAATGGTTAAACGCCAAAGGCATTTGCGTGTGACTTGTTCCAATCCTAAGCATAAACAAAAGCAATAATTTTATGAGAATTCTTGGAATCACCGTGCCAAATGAAAAGAGACTTGAGATTGGACTTACTTGTCTTTATGGTATTGGTATTTCCAGAGCGCGTAAGATTTTAGATCAAGTGGGCATTGACCGTGGGCGCCGCGCTCAAAATTTAACTTTAGATGAAGAGAATAAAATTCGAGTTATCGTCGAAGGAATTTTGATAGAAGGAAATTTGAAGAGAGAGATATCAGCCAATATTAAGAGATTGAAAGATATTAAAAGTTATCGAGGTATTCGTCATCTAAAAAGATTGCCAGTCCGGGGGCAAAGAACAAAAACAAATTCCAGAACCGTTAGAGGCAATGTTAGAAAGACAATGGCATCAGGCAAGAGAAAAGAAACCAAGACATAGGTTCAATTAAAAATTACAAATTAACAGTTTGAAATTCGTAATCCGTAATTGATAATTAAAATACATATGGCAAAAGATAAAATAAAAACAGAAATAAAAAAAGAAGAAATTGGAGTGAAAACAGAAGCGAAGAAGATTGCGCCTAAAACACCCAAAAAGAAAGTAACTTCCGGCGTTCTTTTTATCGATGCTACTTTTAATAATACTAAAGCGCTTTTAGCGGATAAAGCAGGCAATACATTATTTTGGTCCAGCGCGGGGAGTTTAGGTTTTAGGGGGGCAAAAAAAGGAACTCCCTTCGCGGCTTCCAAAGTGGGTGACGCGATTGGGAGTAAGGCCGCGATGCTTGGGGTTAAAGATGCGGATATAGTAGTTCTAGGAGTTGGGTCTGGTCGGGAGCCTGCTATCAGGGCATTTATGGCTCATGGGATTGAAATTATTTCCATTGCCGATGCGACCCCGGTGCCTCACAATGGACCGAAGGCTAAAAAACCACGACGAGTGTAAGAATTTTTATAGTCATTTCATTCATTAAAATCAGCCATGATATCCAAACCAAAATTTAAAATTTGCAGAAGACTAGGCCCCGGAGTGTATGACAAATGCCAAACTGCCAAATTTTCGGCTGCGACCGGCAAAATGGCTTTGGCTGGAGCGCGCCGTCCAAAGGCTTCGACGGAATATGGAGCGCAACTTATTGAAAAGCAAAAAATACGCTTTTCCTACGGCATATCGGAACGCCAACTCTCGAATTATGTTAAAAAAGCTTCTCTAATCAAAGGTGTCGGTACAGTGGAAAAACTTTATGAAGAACTCGAACTTCGTCTTGATAACGCAATTTACAGAATGGGTCTTGGGGCGAGTCGTCGCGCTACGCGACAGATGGTTTCTCACGGGCATTTTATTGTTAATGGCCAAAGAGTCACCATTCCGTCATATGAATTAAAATCTGGAGATATTATAAAAATTCGGGAAGGGTCTAAAGGTAAGAAAATTTTTAGTCATATAGCCGAAGATTTGAAAGATTATAATCCGCCAGTCTGGGTAAGTTTTGATTTAGCTAGTCTGGAAGGAAAAATTTTAAATAAACCAAAAAACACAGAAAGCTTTATTGATCTGAATGCCGTGCTTGAATTTTACAGTCGTTAAATTTTATTATTAAGTAAAAAAATATTATGCCTGAATATAAAATAGTTATGCCTTCCAAACCCCGCGTGGTTTTAGAAGAAGGCAATAAGGGGGTATTTGAAATAGACGGTCTATATCCGGGGTATGGTCATACCTTAGGAAATAGTTTAAGGAGAATTATTCTTTCTTCTCTGCCAGGCGCGAGCGTCACCTCTATTAAAATTGATGGTGTCAGTCATGAATTTCAAACACTTGATGGAATCAAAGAAGATGTCATCGTCATGATTTTAAACTTAAAAAAGACTCGTTTTAAGATGATCTCGGATGAGCCTCAAACGGTCACGCTCTCTATCAAGGGTCCCAAAGAAGTTGTCGCCGGAGACATAAAAACTGGCGGACAAGTAGAGATTTTGAATCCGGAGCTCCATATCGTAGAAGTGACCGGTAAAGTGAATTTAAATATAGAAATGAGAATTGAAAAAGGGCTTGGATTTATTTCCAAGGAAATTTTTCAGAAAGAAAAAGTGGATGTCGGCACAATCGCCGTCGATGCTATTTTCACTCCGATTCACCGAGTCTCTTATGAAGTTGAAAATATGCGGGTGGGCGATAAAACTAATCATAATCGCTTAAGAATTTCAATTGAAACAGACGGAACGCTAACGTCTCGCGAAGCGCTTTCACAATCTATCGAAATTATGATCAATCAACTCAAAGCCATTGTTGACTTTAAAGAGCCAGCTCCGACGCTCGAAGAGGTCGGAGTCTCGACTTCCCCGACGGTACCGTCGGGGAACATTGGGAAAGATGCAGATGAAAAAAAAGGGCCGGATTTTGCTGATATCTTGAAGACTCGAACTGACAGTCTAGATCTTTCTACAAGGACCCTGAATGCTCTGACTGGCGCCAATATTCGCACCTTAGGCGGGTTGGCTAGAAAAAAGAGAGAAGATTTGCTCGAAGTCGAAGGTATCGGCGAGAAAGGAATTTCGGAGATTAAAAAAGTGCTGGGTAAGTTCGGTCTGAATCTAAAGGATTAATATAATAGGATGCGACACGGAAATAACAAAAGAAAATTCGGTAGAGTTAGAAAAGTGAGAATTGCTCTGATAAACTCTCTGGCTCTCAATTTAATCGTGCGCGGAAAAATAAAAACAACAGAGCCGAAAGCAAAAGAATTGCGACCTTTTATTGAAAAGCTTGTGACTAGCGCAAAGAGAGGCGATATGGCTACTCGCCGACTGGTAATTTCTTCACTTTCAAATCGACGACCTGAGGTTAAAAAGCTTTTTGAAATCATTGCGCCAAAATATAAAGATAGAAGCGGTGGGTATACTAGAGTATTAAAATTGGGCGCTAGAAAATCAGACGGAGCAAAAATGGCAATAATAGAATTTGTATAAAATTTTTATGAAAAATGTTCAAAAACAAACAGAAGAAAAAGTAATCGATAGCAGTGGAAGAACACTAGGAAGAGTGGCTTCAGAGGCGGCAATGTTTTTAATGGGTAAAACCAAGGCTTCTTTTGAGCGCAATAAATATTGCGGTCTGCCTGTAAAAATTATTAATGCTTCAAAAATTCGCATAACTTCTAAAAAATTGGCACATATTTATCACACCAGATATTCAGGAATTCCCGGGGGACTTCGTATTATAAAGGGAACGGAAACAGCTGAAAAGAAAGGCTTGAAAGAATTATTAAAACTTGCGACCTATCAAATGCTTCCTGCAAATAAATTACGAAGAACAATGATGAAAAATTTAACGATAACTGATTAAAAGGATGGATAAAGAAATAATAAAAAGAAAATATTTTGAAGCAGTCGGAAGAAGAAAAACTTCCACGGCGAGAGTGCGTATTATGGAAGCAGTCAAGGCGAATTTTATCGTCAATGAAAGAGATGCTAAAGAATATTTTAAAACAGAGGATCAGCGCCGTTTAATTTTAGACCCAATGATCAAAGGATTGCCGGCCGGCTCGGCCAAGAAGTGGAGTGTGGAAGTTCATATTTCCGGCGGAGGGATTCACAGTCAAGCGGAAGCGATTCGTCATGGACTAGCTCGCGCCCTTGTTCTGTTTGATTTAGGACTTCGCGGGAATTTAAAAAGTTTGGGATACCTAAAACGGGACCCGAGAGCCAAAGAACGCAGAAAATTTGGCCTCAAAAAAGCCCGCAAAGCTCCGCAGTGGAGTAAACGCTAAAAATTGTGTTAAAATAAATCTATGAACGACGAAGAAAAAAAAGAACCAGAAAAAGTAGATTCTGAAATCTTGGAATTTGAATTTAATGAAGACGGGGAAGAAGACCTAAAAAAGACTTTAAAGAAATTCAGAGCTGATTTAAAATCGTGTCAGAAAGAGAAAGAAGAATATTTGACCGGCTGGCAGAAAGAGCGAGCTGATTTTGCTAATTACAAGAAAGGGGAAGATGACAGGAGGGCGATGTTTTCTGAAGCTATGCGCGAGAGGATTTTAACGCGCTTTCTTTCCGTGCTGGACAGTTTTAACATGGCCTTTGCCAACAAAGAAGCTTGGGATAAAGTGGATGAAAATTGGCGCAAAGGCGTGGAATATATTTATGGGCAGCTTAACGCCGTTTTTGAGGAATACGGAGTTAAAGAAATAGGTGCTGTGAGTGAAAAATTTGATACTAACTTTCATCAATCGATAGAATTGATACCGACGGACAAGAAAGAACTTGATCATACAGTTTCCAGTGTTATCCAGAAAGGGTATAAACTTGGAGAGCGTGTGATGCGTCCAGCTAGGGTAAATGTATATGAGTTTAAAGAATCTGGAAAATAGAATCTGCGAGCATTGCCAGCAAAACTTCACAATTTCAGAAGAAGAATTTTCTTTATATAAAAAAGTTGGCATCGAATTGCCTACTTTATGTTTTTTCTGCAGGGTCAAACTTCATTTATCTTTCTGGATGTTTGGAAAATTTCGCAAAGGCAAATCGGATCTTTCCGGAGAAAACCTAATTACCGTTTTACCTGAGAAAAACAGATATCCTATTTATACTCTTACCGAATGGCATAGCGACAAATGGGAAGGAAGAGATTACGCGATGGATTACGATCCCAAGGTACCATTTTTTAAGCAACTGCAAGATCTTCAAGAAAAAGTTCCACACCCGCATCAAAATGGCACGAAAAATACGAAATGCGATTGGTGTGACGATGTTTGGCGTTCTAAAAATTGCTATCTGTCTCGTTCTATGGAGAGATGTGAAGACTTGCTTTACTCGTATCGTAACATAGATGTTAAAAATTCTATTGATGTGACAGTTTGTTTTAATTCGGAAAAATGTTTTGATTGCGGAGATTGCCATAATTCCTATAAACTTTTTTACTCTAGACATTCTCGTGATTGCATAAGCTCATATTTTCTTTACGATTGTAGAAATTGCCAGAATTGTTTCATGTGCTGGAATCTGCGCAATAAATCTTATTGTATAGAAAATGTGCAGTATACCAAAGAAGCTTACGAAGAAAAATTGAAATCATTCAATCTGGGGTCATATAAATCTGTAAAAGATTTAAGAGAACGGTTTGAAGAATTGGCGAAAAGAGAGATAGTTCACCGCGAGAATTTCAATTTCAAAGTTACTAACTCGGATGGTAATTATCTTCTTGATACTAAGAATTGCCATAATTGCAACACATTTAGCGAGTCTGAAGATTGTTTTAACATAGTACGCGGTTTTCAAGTCAGAAACTCCATAGATGGAGCTGGCTGCTGGAAGTCAGAGTTGTTGGGTAACTGCGGTTGTTGTGTAGGTGGATATGCAGAGAAATATTGCGTGTGGTCTTCTTCCAGATATTCCGAATATCTGGACTTATGTATTGAGTGCGAGTACTGTTTTGGTTGTGTCGGATTGAAGAAAAAGAAATATTGTATTTTAAATAAGCAATATGATAAAGAATCTTTCGACAAGCTCAGGACAAAGATTATTGAAGATATGAAAAAGAGGGGAGAATATGGGCAATTTTTTCCATACTCTATGAGTGGTGGATCCTTCAATTTTTCCAACAGTTTTCTGTATTTTCCAGAAACCAAAAAAGAGGATATTCTGAAACTGGGTGGTTACTGGGAAGATGTTAATGAAAGTCATTTAGAAGGCATACCTACAAGTGAACTTCCTGACAATATCAGGGATGTCCCGGATGAAATTGTTTCAAAAGCGCTTATTTGTCCAGAGACTGGCTGGCGTTTCAATATTGCTCAAAACGAACTCATTTTTTATAAAGAAAACAACATACCTTTACCTAGGTATCATTTCGATGTGCGGATCAAAAAAGCGCTTAAATATCTTACTTTACTTCAAGCGTATCCGTATAAATGTTTTTATTGCAAAAAAGATATAAAGGCTTATTATCATCCCGAATGGGGATATCAAAAAATTGCCTGCGAAGAATGCTATAAGCAGAATATAGCCTGACCTCTCCTCAACCCCTCTCCTTGGTAAGGAGAGGGGAAAGAAAGGGGTGAGGTGAATTAACATGAACAAAAGACAAGAAAACAAAATATGTCAAAACTGTAAAAAGGAATTTACTATAGAGCCTGATGACTTTTCTTTCTATGAAAAAATAAAAGTGCCTCTACCAACGTGGTGTCCGGAGTGCCGCAGGATGCGTCGTTTTGCGCAAACGAACGAAACCGTTCTTTACAAGCGTAAATGTGATTTGACCAACAAAGACATTTTTAGCATGTATCCGCCGGACGTGCCTTTTCCGGTATACGAGACGGATGTTTGGTATTCGGATGTTTGGGACCCATATTCTTTTGGAATCGATTATGATCCGCAAAGACCGTTTCTCGAGCAGTTTTTAGAACTTCAAAACAAAATCCCAAGGATGTCTCTGGTGAGACAAGGGCCGGCGGTCAACAGCCCTTACGCTCATCGAGTAACCGATCCTAAAAATTCATACATGACTTTCCGATCTTCATATCCAGAGGATTGTTTGTATTTATACAATGGGAAAAATACCAAAGATTGCGTTGATTCCGCATGGGTTTTCAATTCTGAACTTTGCTATGAATGTGTGAATATTGAAAATTGTTACAATGTGCGCTTTGGTCAAGAGGTCAAAGATTGCCGTGATTCTTCTTTTCTTTATGCCTGCCGCAATTGTTCTAATTGCGTAGGTTGTGTTAATTTAGTCAATCAAAAGTATTGCATTTTTAATGAACGCTATTCTAGAGAAGAATATAATAAAAAGTTAATTGAATTTGAGTTGAACACTTATTCTGGAATCCAAGAGATAGAAAAGAAATTTTCAGAATTTAGAAAGAAATTTCCTGTTCGCGCGGTCGCTTCGGTAAAATCTGAAAATGTTTCCGGCAATTGGTTTTCTAATTGTAAAAACGTGCGTGAGTCTTTTGACTGCGTTGACATAAAAGATGGCAAGCACCTCTTTATGGTTTTTTCCGCCGAGGATTGCATGGATTATTACGAATGGGGTAACAAAGCGGAACAAGTTTACGAGTCAGTAAATTGCGGCATAAATATAGCCCGACTTTACTTTTGCAATCAATGTTGGGCGGGTGCCTCGGACCTTTATTATTGCAATACCTGTCCCGGAGCGCGAAATTGTTTTGGGTGTGTAGGATTAAAAAAAGGGGAATATTCAATTTTAAATAAAAAATACACCAAAGAAGAATATAAAATTTTAAAAGAAAAGATAATAGAGGATATGAAAAAAATGCCTTTTATAGACAAACGAGGAATAAAATATTACTATGGAGAATTTTTCCCGGAGATATTTTCCGATTTCGCTTATAACGAGACTATCGCTAATTACCATTTTCCTCTAACAGAAAAAGGAGCGATATCTAGGGGGTATGCATGGAGGGATAAAGAGAAGAAGAATTATAAAGTTACAAAGAAGCCCAACGACCTGCCGGAAACTATCGGAGGAGTGTCAGATTCAATTTTAAATGAAGTCATTGAATGTGAAGAAAAAGATAATCCTAATTCTGTCGGAGCTTTTCGCATTACCCAAAATGAACTCAACTTTTACCGAAGGATGGACTTACCACTGCCTCGGGCTTGTTTTGATATTCGTCATTTACGTCGCATGGATAAACGACCGAAGTTGCATCTTGTCAATCGTTCTTGCTCGAAGTGTAATATAGAAGTGGAAACAGTCTATGATGAAAAATACGCGCCGATAGTTTATTGCGAAAAATGTTATCAGCAGGAAGTGTATTAGGCTTTATACTATAAAAATACACGGTCGTGTATTTTTATAGTATAATTATTTTCCAAAAGTTTGGAATAAAACTTTTTTGCTTTCCTCGTCAATATGCTCCGTGACAATAATCATCATCTCTGTGGTCAAGCCCAAATCTTTTTTTATATTGGTGAATAGGTGTTCAAAAGGGAAGGGGGAAATCCAAGCGGAATTTTTTAGACAAACGAACCCTGCCTTTTTGAGAAGGTAGCGCAAACTTTCACGTTCGCTTTTTCTGTTTTCTGGTAAATCCAACAGAATAATTCTCCAAAATCCGTCCCAAGATGTATTCACTAAAGTTGTTTCGTTGTCTAGCATCAAACTATGCAATTTATTTTTGCCATGTGGAGTGATTTTGGCATAACTTTGTCTTTCGGATTTGTAAATTTCAGCACAATTGCTTTCTACTAGATTTTTAAGCGCGCGAGAAATAGCATAAGTGGTTTTTGCGTCTCTCTCTTTCAAATTTTGTATTGAAACTGCTGGATTTTCAGATAGTTTTTTGAGTATTTTTTTTGAATTACTTGACATACATATAGCCTATCATATATACTCTTATTATACAAGTTTTTAGTGGTCACGAAATATAAGTAAATTATTAATTTAATCAATAAATACATGAGTAAAATCATAGGAATAGATTTGGGTACGACAAATTCAGCGGTAGCAATTATTGAAGGAGGCACTCCGAAAATTATTGAAAATATTGAAGGCAACAGAACCACGCCTTCAGTTGTTGCTACGGCCAAAAATGGCGATCGTATCGTCGGGCTTTTAGCGCGCAGACAAGCGATTACCAATCCGGAAAATACGATTGCCGAAATTAAACGTTTTATCGGACATCGTTATGATGATCCCGGAGTGCAGAAAGACAAAGCAACAGCCGCATTTAAAATAGAGCAAGCGGAAGGCGAGGGAGTGAAAGTGAAAATGGGAGATAAGTTTTACCGTCCGGAAGAAATTTCCGCCATGATTTTGCAAAAAATAAAAACGGATATGGAAGCTAAATTGGGAGAAAAAATTACTGAAGCGGTGATTACCGTTCCCGCTTATTTTAACGACGCGCAGAGAAAAGCGACCAAAGATGCCGGAGCCATTGCCGGGCTGGATGTGAAGCGCATTATCAACGAACCTACGGCAGCGGCTCTGGCTTATTGATTTGATAAAAAGAAAATTGTAAAAGTGCTGGTTTACGATTTCGGCGGGGGAACTTTTGATGTGTCGGTGTTGGAAATAGGCGGAGATGTGATAGAAGTGAAATCCATTGATGGCGATGTTCATTTAGGCGGAGGCGATATTGACAGAATAATGGTTCGCTGGATTGCTGACCAGTACAAAAAAGAATCCGGTATTGATGTAGCCAAAGATCCTCTAGCTCACCAAAGATTGCGAGAAGCGGCGGAAAAAGCCAAACATGAACTTTCCACTACTTTGGAAGTAGAAATAAATATTCCATTTATTACTTCCGATGCGAGCGGGCCGAAACATTTGTTGATGAAAATGTCTCGCGCTACTTTGGAATCTCTGACTAAAGATTTGATTGATCGCTCTATTGAAATAACCAAAAGAGCTCTGGCGGCTTCTCCTTTCAAAATTAGTGAAATAAATGAAATCATCATGGTGGGTGGACAAACGAGAATGCCAAGGATTGTGCAGGCGGTCAAAGAACTTTTCGGCAAAGAACCAAATATGTCCATTAATCCCGATGAAGTGGTGGCTCTCGGCGCCGCGGTGCAAGGAGGAGTGCTCTCCGGCACCGTGCGGGATGTGCTTCTGCTTGACGTTATCCCGCTTTCTCTTGGTATTGAAACACTCGGAGGGGTGGCGACAAAATTAATCGAAAGAAACACAACCATTCCAGCTAATAAATCCCAAGTATTTTCGACTGCGGCGGATAATCAAACTTCTGTAGAAATACACATAGTGCAGGGAGAACGACCGATGGCTTCCGACAACAGATCGCTCGGCCGGTTTATATTGGATGGCATTCCGCCAGCGCCTCGAGGCATGCCGCAAGTTGAAGTTTCTTTTGATATAGATGCGAACGGTATTTTGAATGTGACTGCCAAAGACAAGGCTTCCAGCAAAACTCAATCAATCAGGATAGAAGCAAGTTCCGGTTTGAAAGATGAAGATATTAAAAAAATGCAAAAAGATGCGGAACTGCACGAGGCGGAAGATAAAAAGAAAAAAGAAGTAATTGATGTAAAAAATACAGCGGAGATGATTATTTATACCGCGGAAAAAGCGCTGAAAGATAATGGCGATAAAATTCCGGCGGAAATAAAAGAAAGTGTCAACACCAAAATTACGGCGCTTAAAGGTGTGAAAGACGGTACGGACGGGGAAGCAATCAAGAAAGCTACCGAAGAACTTTCAGCTGAAATGTCTAAGATAGGAGAAGCGATGGCGAAAGCCGGCACTCCTCCTCAATCCCCCAAACCGCCAGAGGAACAAGCTCCGGAAGTCAAAGATGCGGAGTTCAAGGAAAAAAAAGACGACAAGGGCGAAAAACCGAAAAAATAAATATTGTCAAACACTCGGTGTTGGACAGAAATAATTTTGTTTACCTAAATCGCTCAGTCGTGGTATAGTTTATTTGATTTTATGCACACAACTAAAAAAATAGGGCCTCTGCGGGTGATTTCAAACACTGCCCGGTCGATTGCTGGCCAAACCCAGTGTACTACTTGTGGCCAATGTAAGGTATCGGATAAAATGCACACTTCCGATTTATGCAAGGATTGCTGGGAAGAGATGCAAAAGGCACAGGAGACTTCAGATTTTATAGAAAAACTGAAAGCAAGTGTGCCGTGTTGCGAAGAGAGTTTTAGGAAAAACCCAGAGTTGGGAGTCACCTCTACCCCGGTCGCCTTCCCAGAGCCTAAAAAGCCCTGGAAAAAATATTAGCAAAGGCTTCCGCGGACAACGGCGGCCTTTTTCTTTTCATTATTTTGTTGTAGAATAAAGCCATATGGATTCACCGGAAATACCTCAAATACCTCTCAATAAGGAAATTACATATCTTGGTTTAACCACCTATCGGGACAAGAATCAGCTTTTTGGCATAAAACGCAAAGACAGGCGCCAGCATGTTTATATGCTCGGAAAGTCCGGGACAGGTAAATCCGTCTTGATGTTTAATATGATTATTCAGAACATTAAAAACGGCGATGGAGTATGTATGGTTGACCCGCATGGGGAAAATGTGGAAGCGGTTCTTTCCGCTATTCCGCCGGAGCGCATAAAGGATGTGGTTTATTTCAATCCCGCCGACGCCGACCATCATATTGGTTTTAATGTCTTGGAATTAATTGACCCGCAGTACAAGCATTTGGTGGCCTCCGGTCTCATGGGTATTTTTACTAAAATCTGGGCAAACGCTTGGAGCGCTCGTATGGAATATATTTTGAATAATGCGATTCTTGCTCTACTTGATACGCCGGGTACAACTTTGCTCGGAATTCCGCGTATGCTTGTGGACAAAGATTATCGCCAAAAAATAATTTCTAATCTTAAGGATCCCGTTATTAAAGCCTTCTGGATACATGAGTACGAAGCCTGGCAGGATAAATTCCGAAATGAAGCCATTGCCCCTATTCAGAACAAAGTCGGGCAGTTTCTTTCCACTGCCATCATTCGCAATGTCGTCGGCCAGTCTAAAAGCACGATAAATATTTTTGACATGATGAACGAAGGAAAAAT
>CAYHGI010000006.1:0-27272 GCA_964356285.1 uncultured Candidatus Saccharibacteria bacterium | reverse complement strand
TTGGGCGTTGTTTTTATAAATCCTGCACCTTTCGGGGGTTGGGTTATCGGTTTTTTTTCGTCCTTTGTCCGTCTTATTTTGGGACGTCCAACGTCCGACAAGTCATCAATAGCTTCACCTAAAACGTTAAAAATTCTTCCAAGAGTAGCACTACCTACAGGTACAGATATAGGAGCTCCGGTATTTGTGACTTCCATTCCTCTAGAAAGTCCGTCTGTAGTGTCCATGGCAATAGACCGCACTACTCCGCCGCCTACGTGCTGCTCGACTTCCAGAATAAGCTTTTTTGAACCATTCATTACCTCGAGAGCGGTATAGACCTCGGGCAAATCGCTTCCGAGAGAGGCGGATCCGTCTTGAGCGGAAAAACCAACGTCTACGACCGGCCCGATAATTCTTTTGATTGTTCCTTTGCTTTGCATAATAATTTCTTTTTGCTTTATAAACTTTACAACTTTTAACTAACTGACGCCATCCCAGCGCTAATTTCCGATATTTCCCTCGTAATATTCGCTTGTCTGGCTTTATTGAATACTAAAGTCAGGTCATCGATCATTTCCCCCGAAGCATCAGACGCGTTTTTCATTGCCACCATGCGGGACGACTGTTCGCTGGCATTTGATTCTAAAAGCATCTGATATATCTGCATGCGGGTCAATTTTTCAGCCAATGCATCAATTAGTTTTGTCCTATCGCCCTCAAATAAATAATCTATTTTTCGCCTCTCCTGCGATTTGGTAGTCGGAGTACCACTTGGTACTCCGACTACCAAGTTTTCTATCATCTCTTTCAAATCTGTTCTCGAGACTGGCAATATTTGTTTTATATTTGCTTTTTGAGTAAGAGCAGAAACAAAGTCGGTATAGGCGACTAAAACTCTGTCGTAGTGAGAAGCACTATATTCATCTATGGCTAGTTTTGAAATTGGAACAACTTCAGCCAAAGAAATTTTATCGGAAAGTTCCGAAAAAGAAGCAAGCACATTGACACCCATCCGACGCATAGCCACATCTCCCTTCCGGCCGACCGAAATTACATCTATGTTTTTATTTTGACTCTTAAGCAACAAAATAGTCTTCTTTATAACCTGCGCATTGTAGGCGCCGCATAGTCCTCGATTGGAAGTAATTAAGATGAGTAGAATTTTCCCAGTTTTATTCTTTTCGTTTCTTTCACTAAAAAGCGGATGTTCGAGCTCTTCTGCATTTTGAGCGATAGAGGTCAAAATCTCCCACGAATATTCCGCATATAAACGCGAAGCAAGTGTGGAAGCCACCGCCCGTTTCATCTTCGAAGCTGCCACCAATTCCATCGCCTTGGTGATCTTCTTTGTACTTTTTACCGATTTTATTCTATTTTTTATCGCTTTACTGTTTGACATATATCATTTCTTTTGCTTGCCCCGTACGAAGCTATGCTTTCGTTCGGGGTTCCAGCCATAAAATTAGCTTTTAGCTTTTTGAAAACTGCTTTTAAAATCGGTAATTGCTTTTTTTAATTGCTCTTCGCCTTTTTCCGTCCACATTTTGCTTTCCGCAATTTCTTTATAAAAAACTTTTGCATTACGTTCACTGTATTCTATCAGTCCAGCTTCAAACTCTTTTATTTTTTCCAAAGAAACATCATCCATAAAACCTTTCGTCAAGGCATAAAGAGTGACAATCTGATTTTCAATTTTTATTGGAGCATACTGAAGTTGTTTCAACACTTCCACAGCTCTTTTACCTCGTTCCAGCTGACGCTTAGTCGATTCATCTAAATCAGAGCCAAATTGAGCAAATGCCTCAAGTTCGCGGAATTGCGCGAGGTCGAGCTTGAGTGTTCCAGCGACTTTTTTCATCGCTTTAATTTGAGCGCTGGAACCAACACGAGACACAGAAAGACCGACATTCACCGCCGGACGAATACCTTTATAAAAAAGATCGGTCTCTAAGAAAATTTGCCCATCAGTGATGGAAATAACGTTCGTTGGAATATAAGCAGAAACATCCCCAGCTTGAGTTTCAACAATCGGAAACGCAGTAATTGATCCTCCGCCATATTTAGCATTTCGCCGACAAGCTCTTTCTAATAAACGAGAATGCAGATAAAAAACATCCCCTGGATATGCTTCTCGGCCGGGCGGACGGCGTAGAAGCAAAGAAATTTCGCGATAGGCTACAGCATGTTTAGAAAGATCGTCATAAATAACCAAAACGTCTTTCCCTTGATCCATAAAATATTCAGCAATAGATACTCCCGTATAGGGCGCGACGTAAGACATAGCTGCCGGCTCCGAAGCGCTGGCAGAAACAATCACGGTGTAATTCATGGCTCCGCCTTCTTCCAGTCGGGCCTCAATTTTGCGAAGCTTGGAATCTTTCTGGCCAATGGAAACATAAACGCAAATCAGATTCTGGCCCTTCTGATTCAGAATAGTATCGATGGCGATAGCGGTCTTGCCCGTCTGCCTGTCTCCGATAATTAGTTCGCGTTGGCCGCGGCCGACCGGAATAATGGCGTCAATTACCTTTATACCGGTAGCTACCGGTTCGCTGACGCTTTGGCGGGTAACCACCCCGGGAGCCACTTTTTCAATCGGATAAGTTTTATCCGTCTTAATTGTTCCTTTCCCGTCCACGGGAACACCCACGGCGTTCACCACCCTGCCTAAAATACTATTGGAAACAGGCACTTCCAGAATCCTGCCGGTCGTTTTCACTTCATCGCCTTCTTTTATTTTGGAAAAATCCCCAAGAATAATCACCCCCACCGTATCCTCTTCCAAATTCAGAGCCACTCCGACGACGCCATTTTGAAAAACCACCATTTCAGAAGATTTGATGTCGGAAAGACCGGAAACTTTCGCGATGCCGTCAAAAACTTCCAGCACTTGGCCCACTTTTTCAACCTTCAACTGAAGGGAAAAATTTTCTATTTCTTTTTTTAAATTTTCTACAATGTGGTTGCTGTTCATGCGGACTTGGTTAAGTATTCTTGTAATTTTTTGATTTTATTTCTAACCGATAAATCTATAACTTCATCGTTCACTCTTATCTTTAATCCACCCAATAACTTTTCATCCAAATTTTCATCCAAAAAAATTTCTTTCGCAGCATAACGTTTTTTGAGGATGTGTTCAAGGTACGTTTTAGACTGATGATCCAGTTTTTTCGCGCTTGATACTTTCGCCACTACCCTGCCTTCTTCTTTATTTATTATTACGTTTAATCGCGAGAGTATGTCCGAAGCTTTGGACAGCATTCGTTTTTTAAATAAAAACTTAACTATTTTTCCGGAGATAACCGACTGTTCAGCGCGACTCTTGTCTTTAGAGACAAGATAAATGGCTCGAGCTATATCGTTGTTTGAAATCACAGTCATGATAAATTATTTAAATCTTGTTTATTGCTAAGTATTTTCTCCGCGGCCAGCATCGCCAGATTCACTATTTCTTTCCTCGCTTCTTCCACTGTTTTTGCTTTTTCTACCTCCAAAGTTTTTTTACCGTTTTGAATTATCGAGGCAACCTGATTTTTCGCGTCTTCCAGCATTAAAATCTTTTTTGCCTCCGCTTCTTTCTTGCCATCCTGAAAAACTTTATTCGCTTCCGCGCGAGCTCTAGATAGAATTTCCTCATATTCTTTTTTGGTTTTTTCAAGCATAACGGCGTTTGATTTTGCGTCGTTGATTCCCTTGGCTATTTTTTCCGTACGTTCTGCCATCAACTTTCCCAATGGCTTCAAGGCAAAAAGGTAAAGAACCACAAAAACAACGGCAAAATTTATCGCCTGAGCGATAATTATTTTCCAATCTATGTGAAATGTGGAAATGATTGAATCCATCCTTAAATTGAAAATGCGATAACCAGCGCGTAAATAGCGATGGCTTCCGCGAAAGCGCAAGCCAAAAGCATCGGCACCAAAATCTTATTGGTCGCTTCCGGATTGCGGCCGATTGCTTCCATGGCTTTTGCTCCAATGAGTCCAATACCGATACCGGGACCAATAGCGCCCAAGCCGATAGCCAAAGCTTTCCCCAGAGTGTCTAATTCCATAAATTTTTTATATCAAACATTACTATTAATAATCGACTCTTTGTAAATTTTTCCATAATCTTCTTCATGCTCGTGTTCCTCGTGGTCGGTAGCCGAAATCGTAAAATACACCACCAACAACATTGCAAAAATAAGCGCCTGAATCATCCCAACCAATATTTCCAAAAACAGAAACGGTACCGGCAGAATGTAAGCAAATAAGGCCGCCATTGACGCTAAAAGAACTTCTCCGGCAAAAACGTTCCCAAAAAGTCGGAACGAGAGGGACGCCACTTTAGCGAATTCGCCGATTAATTCAAGCAACCCCACGAAGAAGGTAATTGGAGCGACAATAATTACCGTTTTATCTTTTTTGATCTTGGTAAATACTTGCCCCAACGCTTTGAGATTAACATACTTATTAAAAATTTTCCATAGGCCGATGGAAAAAATACCGAACAAGTTCGCGCCCAGAACCGCCATGATGGCCAGCGCGATGGTAGTGTTAACATCCGCCGTACCACCGCGAAGAAAAGGAATAAAGGCTAAACTATGAGACCCTTTTTCTAAAATTCCAAGTCCGCCGATAGGCAGAAGCCCCAACCAGTTATTGATTAAAACAAAAAAGAAAACAGAAATAGCAATCGGAAAAACTTTCACAGATAAAGCCCGGCTATTGGTCACTTGGTCGCACAAATCCAGCGCGCCGTCCATAATGATTTCAAAAATATTTTGCAGTTTTCCCGGAATGACGCGAAGTTTTGAACGCAGAATAAAAGATAAAATGATTACAACGACGACAACCAACCACGAGGTCAGAAGGGCATTGGTAATCGCGAAATTTTTAAAATGAAAAATTGGCTCGGCGAATAATGTAATTTCGTGTGATATTTGTTCCATAAATTTATTTTTTATCTCCCAAATCTTTTATTTCTTTCATATATTTCCTGACAACCCTTACAATACCAAAACAAGAAAATAAAAAACCAATACCAACGAGTGCGAGGAACATAATCGGTTTGGTACCATAACGTGCATCAAGCATTTTACCAAATACAAGAGCTAAAACAATAGGAATTACAATCCAAGTGGAAACTTGGGCAAATATTTCTACAGCTGGTTGCCAATATGACTTATTTTTGTTTTCTACCATGTGAGCGTGGATGGAATCGGACCATCGGCCTCTGTCTTATCAGGACAGCGTTCTGCCACTGAACTACACGCTCAAAACATACGCGAAAACTATATCAAAAAAAATCATTAAAATCAAACAAAAAAGCCCGTTCGGGCTTTTTTGTTTTTGAGAAAATAATTTTAAGATTAGTATTCTCGGCGTCCACCTCCTCCCCCATAACCGCCTCGGTCATTGCCTCCACTTCTTGGCGGGCGAGCTTCCATTGGGCGAGCTTCGTTGACAGTCAGCTTGCGTCCTTCGAATTCCTGGTCATTGAACATAGAGATAGCTTTTTGAGCTTCATCTTGTGTTGACATTTCTACGAATCCAAAACCTTTTGAACGACCGGACATTTTGTCCATGATAATCACAGCGGAAACAACATTTCCGGCCTGCGCGAAGAGCTCTTTCAGAGCCGCTTCTTGAGTGCTGTAAGGGAGTCCCCCTACATATAGCTTTGTAGCCATTTAAACTTTCTTCCTTTTTTACTAAAAAGGACAAAAAATATTTTTTAATGCGTAGCAAACTTAAAACGACTTAAGAAAACTACTGCCCTAGAGCATAACACATCCAAAATTAAATGCAATTAGTTTTTATTCTTTTTCCTCCCCCACTGCTCCGGATTCAATATCAGAAATAATATTGCCAATATCTCCCTCCATTATTTTTGACAAATTGTGCCAGGACTTCTTGATGCGATGATCGGTGACACGATCCTGCGGAAAATTATAGGTACGAATTTTTTCTGACCTGTCTCCGGTACCGATTTGATTTTTACGAACATCTCCATATTTTTTTGCTTCTTTTTCTTCCTCTAGCTGTTGAAGTTTAGCGGTTAAAATAGTTATCGCCTTCTCTCTATTTGCCAGTTGACTTCGCTCATTAGTGGAACGCACATCCAGCCCGGTTGGCTTATGAATAATGCGAACGGCTGTTTCAACCTTATTGACATTTTGCCCGCCCTTTCCACCGGAACGGGAATATTCCATTTCTATATCGGCTGGATTTATTTCAAAATTTACTTTTTTTCGTATCGGCAATATGGCGACACTAGCTGTAGAGGTATGCACTCGACCATTTTTTTCAGTCGCCGGTATCCTTTGTACCCGATGCACGCCGGTTTCATAACGCATTTTTTTGTAAACATCCTTCCCTTTTATTTCAAAACTTGCCTCTTTATAACCGCTCAAGTCGCTTTTTGACTCGTAATTTGTTCTCCAGAGCCAACCTTGCGATTCCGAAAATTTTTCGTACATATGCGCCAATTCCCAGGCGAACAGCGAGGCTTCGTCGCCTCCGGCGCCTGCCCGCACTTCCAAAACTATTTCATTAGGAAATTCTTCTTTTTCTGCTTTATTTCCTTGAGTTTTTTTCCACTCTTGCCAATCCATTATTTCTTAGCTTTAACTTTTATAGTCGCAGCTTTCCTCTTGTTGAATCTTTCCACGCGCCCGGCAGTATCGATTATTTTCTCATTGCCGGAATAAAAAGGATGGCACTGGCTGCAAATTTCCATTTTGATTTCAGGTATTGTCGAGCCCACATAAAACACAGCCCCGCAGGCGCAGGTAGCCTTTGTGTTTACATCATATTTAGGATGTATGTCTTTTTTCATTGCCCAAAAATCCTATCACAATTCCAGTTTTAGAGCAAATCAATATTAGCTTGGATACCAGATTTTAATTTCATCACGCTTCTGCTATAAGAACAGGAAGATCCGCTAGAACCATAATACTTGCAGGCCGCCCTGTGCTGCGCGCTGACGCTGTTGCCTTTCGCCCCAAGATCAGAAAGATACATCCCGGAAGCCATAAAGGCGTCATGAGGAGACCAAGGATTGGCGGGATGGCCTAAAATATCTTTCAAACGATTGGCAAAAATTTTCCAGGTTGAAGGAATAAATTGCGCCGGTCCCATCGCGCCGCCATATCCCACCACACCAGTAACAGGACAAGACACGGCAGTTTGAAACGCATTTATACCAAGCATTCCCGTTATTTCAAAAAAAGGCTCTACGTCTCGGGTCGGTTTCATTACATTGGCAAATACTGCTCCAGTATTTTTTCCAACTCCGGCTCCGGTATCCGGATTGGTTAAGTAACACTGACCAACATTTGAGCCAAGATTTGACTCTTGAGTAAGTATGGCGAGCAAAAAGGCGGGATCAACCTCGAGCTGACTTTTAACTTCATTAGCATATTCAAGGGCCGTGCCAAATTCAATTTTTTGCGAGATACCGGCAAGGCTAAACAAGGCGCTACGAATCCTGTCCGCCTGGATTTTTTTCTGCGTGGCAAGTTTCTGATATTCCGCTTCTTTGTTTTTAGAAATAGCTAAGAGCTGTTTTTTTTCAGCCTCAGATTTAGCCACGGTTTTCTGAGCGTTTTCCAATTCCGCCTTGGCATCCGTTTCAGTGTTTTGTTTTTTTTCCAAATCACGTTTGGTAATTTCCGTTTGTGTCTTGATGCCTCTGATAACATCCACTGAATCCTTTACTGCTTTTTTGATTGAAGTATAAGATTCCAAATCGCTGTAAAAATTTGAGATGCTTTGGTCGGAAAGAATTAGATGCACGATCGTTTCTTCATCAAACTCATTAGTATTTCGCAGAAGTTGCGCAAGAGATTCATGTTCGCGGTCTATTTTTTCGGAAAGAGATTTAATTGTATTTATTTTTTCTGTAATATTCACTTTCAACTGAGCAATAATGAGCGCTCGCGCTTTAATTTTTGTTTTTAGGACGTTAATCTGGCTGGTTAGATAATCGACATCTCCTTTAAGCGTACCTGTTTGTTTCTGTTGTTCCTTTTGCTGATTCAACAGATTATCTAATTGCGCTTCTATTTTATTCAGTTCATTCTGGCAAAAATCCTTATCCGTCTGGGCAGATGATGTTGTAAGAGTCAAACAATCAAAATCCGCTTGTGCTTTTTGCGTAAAAGGCTCTCCTAAAATACTGAAAAAGTTAAGTAAAACAATAAAAGCTATGACTTTCTTTCTTGTCATAGCTTTTATTGTAGCACAAATTGTTTTTATTTTTATTTTTTGTCTGTTTTCTTTTCCCCGCCTGCTCCCGTAGTAGGGCGGGCAGGTGTCTTTTCTCCGACTGTGTGGGTAGATTCTTTGGCTGGAACTACTGTTGCACCTTCTATGGCTGGAGCACCTTCTTCTTTCTTGCCTTTCTTTTCAACTTCTATAGCCGACAAATCAGGCGCTACCACCACTTCTTCCTTTTCTTCCACTTGAGCGACAATAGAAGCGACAATATCGTTTCCGCTTGTGATAGCCACTACTCCGGTTGGCAATTTTACATCAGAAACAATAATAGTATTTTCCAGTGTTTCTAATTTGGATATATCCACAGAAAGTTTCTGTGGCAAGTCAGCCGGCAACGCTTCAACTTCAACCTCATGAAGCACTTTCACGAGATTTCCTATTCCAGTTTTTACTGCATTCGATACGCCTTCAAAAACAAGCGGAACCTTCACTCGTATTTTCTTTTTCATATCGATCACTAGAAAATCTACATGAATTGGTTCGCTTGTTACTGGATCAACCTGTACTTCATGGATGAGAACGTTGATATCATCCTTGTTTCCCTCCATTTCTATTTTTACAGTAGAAGACTCTCCTGCTTCTCTCCAGACTTTTTTGAATTCAATGTTTGGAATAGAGATGGAAGTAGTTTTTTTTCCCATCCCATAAAAAACAGCCGGAATCTTTCCGGATTTCCTCAAAACCACCAACTTAACCCCCTCATCTCTCTTTGTGGCTTTTATCACAAACATGGAAACAGTATACCCGAACACTTATAAAAAGTCAAAATAAACCATAAAAATATTGAATCAAATAAGTGTACGGGTATATATAAAAAGATAAAAAAAGCAAATATAGAAATTATGGGCAACGAAAACGACCTGGACAGCGGAGCTGGCCAGGTCGTGCTTTGTCCGGTCTTACGCGCCGAACCTACGCTAACCTAGTGAATAGCCTGAAGCACCCTGACGACCGGCCAAAGGACATCCCCGAATTACCCTCTTTCGATGGGAACGCCCCCCTTCATTCCGAGAAGGGCCGTCACGCCTTCCTTGCGGAAGACAACGACGATTTCGACGCCACGGTCCTTTTGGGCCGCTTCGAACATGTCCTGGAGATAGACCATGTATTTTTCAGCCGATTCCCCACTCGCTGCTGCGAGTGTCCGACTGAGCATTTGGATTGGTGTCTGCGATGTATTCATATTTCTCCCAATTTTGGTTATTGTTATTTCAAAGAACAAACGACGCACCCCTTTGTTGGGGGCGCGCATTTGTGCAAAGAAAAACGGCCCCGTTTTTAAGGCCGTCTGTAGTACTCAATAGTTATATTTAGAATAAAAACAAGTAAATCATATTACTTGCCTAACCACTCTTTTATATCAACCCCTGACTGATTGATGATACTCTTCATAGTTTTCGGATGAATTGCTTTATTGCTATGGAAAGGCACACAAATTTGATGCATTTTTCCTCTTATCGAACCAATATAAAAATAGTGGCTACCTTCAACATGACTCAATCTGAAATTGTAATCGGAGATAAATCTTTTTACATCTGCAAAACTCCAATTATTAATTCCACGGGGCATATTTAAGAAATTATTCTTTCTCCAAAACTATAAATTTGATATGGGGACTTGACTGGCTTAAGGGAATTTAAATTCTTCCAAAGGTCTTCATATTCTTTGTCAGAAACTTGATTCAAAATACTTGGACGAATTTTTGATTTCTTTGCAGAGATAATATACCCGCGAATAGCTTCGTCAAGCATTAGAAATACTTCTCTAGGGTCATCCCCAGTTTCAACAATATTAAACTCCAAAGCAACACCCATCCATATACCATTATCCTTAAAGATTATTGTGCGAACGGAACCTTTCTGATAAGTATTCATATTTATCAATTTAGCATATTTTTATAAAATTCTCAATAAACCAAGACTAGACCTTGTGTCCTGCTCCATGTTCCACCGCAATATGTTCTGCTATATATTCCTTCGTTCCACCCATGTATTCTGTTGGGACTTTTTTGCCGGGATTAAAAATGTTTTTAGAATCAAATATTTTTTTTATTTCCGCAAAAATTTTAATTATTTTTTCACTGTACATTTTATTTAAATAAGGCGTACGGATAAGCCCGTCATTATGTTCCGCTGTAATGGAACCTCCGAGTTTAACAACTAAATCATAAACTTTATTTGATACTTGCATTATCATTTCTTTTAAATTTGGGTCTTTGGGATTAATCAGAGTATAAATATGCAAATTACCGTCGCCCGCATGCCCGCCGACCGCAAAAGTCATCTCTTTTTTGTATTCATTTAATATTTTGTACAACGCCGGGAAAAATTCTGGCAGTTTTTCTGGACGCACTATCACATCATCCACAAAAGGTCTGGATTTCAACTTCTTCAAATGGTAACGGATCAGGTTAAAGGCCTCGTGACGAATCGTCCAATATTTCTTAGCCTCGATAGCATTTTTGGTTAGACGTATGCCTATTTTTTTAACTGACTCGAGTTCAGTCAGCGCCCTCTTGGCTTCTTTATCCACCTTTTCTTGCGTTTCTCCTGTAAATTCCACCAAAAGGACAAGTTTAGGGAAACCATGCCTTAGCGTCATCATGGCTTCAGGAACAAAACTAAAAATTAATCCTAAGAAATTTTTTAAACCAAGCAGTTTGGAAAAATCTTTTATGTACTTTATGACCAAAAGAAAAGTTTTATCGTCATACGATTCAAGCGATTGGGGATTGTATTTCAAAATTCTGTTTACCAAATCAGGCAATAAATTCATATCTCTCAAAAAAACGACGAGTAATCTCGTATATTTCGGTTCAGGCACAAGTTTGAAAGTAATTTCAGTGGCTATGCCCAAAGTCCCCTGCGAACCGATAAGAAGTTTGTTCAAATCGAAAATATTATCTTTGACGACATTCCAAATATAGTAACCAGCCGAGTTTTTGTGCACATTTGGTTTTGCGAGTTTTATCTCTTCTTCATTATCTTTAATCAAATCATAAATCTTGGTATATATTTCTTGCTGTTTAGAAATTTCATTTAGGGAAATAGGTTTTACAATTCTTTCAATCCCATCCGCAAAGACAATTTTTGTTTCTAAAATATAATCCCCCGTCTGGCCGTATTTCAAAGTCCGTTCGCCAGCCGAATTATTGCCAAACATTCCACCCATCGCATTGATGCTTTTAGAAGCCGTGAAACAGGGCAGGATTAATCTTTTTTCTAAAGTTATTTTTTCAAAATCTCGATAAAACATCCCCGGTTGGACAGTAATTTTATCATCAATAAAAGAAATTAAATTATTCATATATCTCGTAAAATCTAAAATTATGGATTCTCCGACAGCTCCGCCGGACATGTCCGTGCCCGCGCAACGAGCGGTAATAGAAAGCTTTCCATATTTTTTGACTAGGTCTTGCCTAGTCGAATTTTTATTTACCCATTTCACTAAATTTACAACATCCTGTGAATCTTTAGGAAAAACAACTATCTTTGGCCGAACATTAAAAATACTGGCATCATGAGAATACTGCAAAAGTGTTTCTTCGCTATCGTCTATATCTCCCTTAAAAAAAATTTGTATTTCTTCTTTCAAATTTTTATTTCATCCCGCTAAAAAGTTTAAGTCTGGCTTCTACAACTTTTTGAACCGCGTCAACTGTCTTCGGCAAATATTTATATGGAGTAATTTCTTCAGGATTATCCGCTAATGATTTTCTCAGTGCATTTGTAAAAGCAACTCTGATTTCTGTATTTATGTGAACAATATCAATACCTTCTTTGATACAAGCAATAAAATCCTCATCCATTGAACCAGACCCACCATGCAATACCAACGGTATGCCAGTCGCCTTGCGAATAGCTTTTACACGTTCAGAGTGTAATCGCGGATTGCCACTTTTAACCATCCCGTGCACATTTCCAATAGAAGGCGCCAGTAGATCAACACCAGTGGCGTCCACGAAATGTTTCGCGTCTTCCGGCGTAGTCATTGTCGCTTCGGATACTCCGTCCGGAATTTTGTCTAAAATTTTTGAAGACGAGCCAATAAAACCGAGTTCTGCTTCTATTAAAATTTCCCTATTTTCTTTTTTAGAAAGTTTCCGAGCATATTCTACGCATTGTTTGGTAATTCTTATGTTTTCTTCTAGTGGAAGTCTAACTAGATCAATAACGGCAGAATCATAACCAGCATCAAGTGAAGCTTTGACTGTCTCAAAACTATAATGATGGTCTGCATTCAAAAATATTGGATAATTATTTTTAGCGCGAAGCGTTCTTACGATAGCGACTGCCTCATCTTTTCCAAAAAATGCTTCCTCTCCTTCAGAAAGTCCAATAATAATCGGCAAATTTAGTTTTTTTGCCGCATTATAAATAGCATGCAGCGCCTCTAAATTTGAAATATTAAAATGACCTATGGCAATACCTTTCTTGTCAGCTTCTAAAATATATTCTTTATATGTTTTCATCTGTATATTTTAACCTGCCTTCGCTAAAAAAGCTACGGACGGGCGAGCAGATCCATCAAAATCTGTTTTGTGACTGCCGGATTGGCTGAACCTTTAGTTTCTTTCATTATTTGACCGACAAGAGACATTAATGCCTGTTCTTTGCCGCCCCGATAGTCAGCCACCGCTTTTGGATTAGCATTAATAGTTTTTTGCGCGATTTCTTTCAGCGCGCCTGCATCATTTTTTTGAATTAAATTATGTTGTTCGGCATATTGTTTTACTGAAGTATAGGCTAACATTCCTTGTGACATTAAATTAAACAAATCTTTGGCGACGCGAGAAGAAATTTCATTAGCATAATAAATTCTCACTACCTCGCCAGACAACTTGGTTGGAAATAAAAAGAAAAAATCATTGCTATTTTGTTTTTTTACAATATCAATCAAATCGTTCGTGACGAAATTTGACGCCAACTTTATTTTTTCTTTATCATTATCTAAAAAACCAATCAGCTCTTCAAACCATTTAGATAATTTAATATCATTGACAAAAACTTCAATATCTTCATCTTTTATGCCAAAATCTTTTTTGTATCTGGCGCGTTTTTGCGCCGGCAATTCTGGCAATTCGTTTTTCATTGTCTTCAAGTCAAAAGCTTCGTGTAATTTTAATTTCGGCAAATCTGGATCTGGAAAATACCTATAATCCGCGCTTCCCTCTTTTTTCCTTTGAGAAAAAGTTTTTTGTTTGTCTTCGTCCCATCCTCTAGTTTCTTGCAATATTTCATTTCCTTTTCCTGTTTCTAAAAGCTCCGTCATCCTATCAAGTTCGTATTTGATGGCTCGTTCAACACTTCTGAAAGAATTTAAGTTTTTTACTTCCACTTTTGTACCTAATTTTTTAGGGTCGGCAGAAAGAGAAATATTCGCCTCTACTCGCATTTCCCCTTTTTCCATATTGGCTTCAGATACACCCAAATACCAAAGGATCAATTGTAATTCTTTGGCGAATTTTGTGCTAGCTTTGGCAGCTGCTTCTGCGTTTTCAAATGTGCAGGGTTCGGTGACTAATTCCATCAGAGGCACGCCGGCACGATTAAAATCAATCAAAGAAAAATCGCCACGATCGTGCTTGTTGTTCGCCGTATCCTCCTCCAAATGCACGCGGGTGATATCGAAATCCGCCAAATGCCCGCCGGAAACTATCGGATATTTATATTGTGAAATTTGATATCCCTTTGGAATATCCGGATAAAAATAATTCTTGCGGTCAAATTCGGTAAAATCGGCAATTTTTCCGTCTATCGCCAAGCCGACTTTTATGACGTTCTCTATGGCTTTTTTATTTATAACCGGCAATGCCCCCGGATGAGCCATGCAAACCGGACAGATATTGACGTTTGGTTTTTCCTCGTCAGGATCGTTCTTGCAAGCGCAGAACATCTTCGTCTGTGTTTTCAGCTCCGCATGTATTTCCAAACCAATTGTCGGGTAATATTTGTTCGCCATAACTCAAACATAATAACATATTTAAATTATTTTAATAAATTTTTACACTTTCCTTACGATGTTGAACATATGTAAAAGATAGTAAGAAATTCACAATAATTAATGAAATTAGTCCTTTGATTTTAAAGTTCCGTTTTTTGTAACTTCTAAGATTTCCACATAGTCTATAATTCCGAGCCTGCTCAAATCAGCTACGAACCTTTCGGGCAATAAAACTTTGCCGACCCAGACACTTTTATGGACCAAATCAAAACCGAGCATTCTGAGCATGTCTCTTAAAATATTTCGCTCCCTATTAAAAGCTATTGGTATATCATAACTTATTACAACAACATTCTTCCCTGTCTTTTTCTCATATGAATTTTTGTTTTGATAAAATGAATTTTTAAAATTATTTAACTTATTCTTTCCTTTTTCGCTTAAATAAATTTGTTTTGAATCATTTTGCAAAATAAACCCCTGACTTTTTAATTTATACAAATAATTTTTAAGATTGTTAATTTTTTGTTTATTTAATTTTAAATTGATTCTGTTGTCTTGTATTTCAGAGAATTGTTGCCTAATTTTACTGCCTGTCGTGCCATATCCGGATTTCAAAACAACGTTGAAAAAGTCAATTTGATCAAGCACCCTATCGCCCAAAAAATCTAAGACTTTATAAATAGTTTCTCCTTTCATCTTTAATATTATAACATAATAAATACCTTACCATCTCAAACATATGTAAAAGATAGTAAGGAAAGAAAAAATACCATTATTTTTTCTGTAGTAATCTTTCTTTTAAGAATTTTTATAACATTTCCAGTTTATTCTTAGGCACCCAGAATTCGCCAGTGTTGTCCTTCAATAACACTCTTCCATCATCTCCAACTTTTATAACTTCTGCGGTAGTCGAAGGATAAAGATCATTGTGAGTCCATTTTCTTTTTGGATCCACATACTCTTGCTCTCTGGTTGAAATAAGATCCACAACTCTGGCAAATTTTTTTCCTTCGTTTTTTGATTTAAAATCTTCTTGCATAAAAATATAATTTATTTCTTTTTTAAAATCTTCAATAAAGCATCGTTAAACTTCTTTACTATTTTATCATCATACAAAGATAACGCAAAAACGTTTTTGCTTAGTTTTTTAAACTCTTTAATTTTTTTCGCGATAAATTTCGCATCATCCACGACATCGCTTTTGGTTAGAATTATAATTTCTTCTTTTTGCGATAGGCCGTCCTCGCCTAAATCTAAATTCTTGTCATATTTGGCAAGTTCTTTGCGAATTTCTTTGTAACTTTTCAACATATTTGCATTCTCAAATGAAACTAAATGCGCGATCATTTTAGTGCGCTTGATGTGGCGCAAAAATTTAACACCCAGACCTTTGCCTTCTGAGGCTCCTTCTATTAATCCTGGAATATCGGCAATAATGTAGCCGAAAAAATCACCCAAATTCGGATCAAGCGTGGTAAAAGGATAATCCCCGACCTTGGCTTCCGCATTGGTCAAAGCATTCAGTAAAGAAGATTTACCGGCATTCGGCAATCCGACAAAACCGATGTCGGCAAAAAGTTCGAGTTCTATTTTGAAATTTCCTTTTTCGCCTTCCCCGCCCGCGTTGGATTCATATGGAGTGGTATTAATTGAACTTTTGAAATGTTCGTTGCCGAAACCTCCATATCCGCCTTTCAGTAATAAAATTTTTTCTCCTTCTTTGAGCAACTGCCATTTTTCTTCCGTCTCCAGACTGGTAATAATAGAACCTATCGGCAATTGCAAAACAAAATCTTCTCCATTCTTACCGTGCAAACTTTTGCTTCCCCCATCTTCTCCTCTGCCGGCAATAAAACTTTTCTTCGCCTTGTATTTTAAAAGTATATGCACATCGCGGACAGCTTGCACATAAAAATCCCCGCCTCGTCCAGCGTCGCCTCCGGCCGGCCCGCCTTTAGGTTCAAATTTCTGCCTATGCCAACGCACCACGCCGTTTCCACCGCGCCCGGCTTCCGCATGTATTTGTATTTCGTCGATGAAAGCCATATGAATTAGGTTCTAGGTTTTAGCTTTTAGGTTCTAGTAATGCTAAATCTGCTAATTTGATTGCTCCTTCTTTTGATTTCGCAATCGCCAAAAAAAGTCCGCGATGGCAAAAAATAGCGTCAGAAACTCCTGTAATTTTTTGCAGCTCTTCATCCCGCAGTCCCGCCCAAGCTTTTGGAAAATTTTTTCTATTTTTAAATGCTTTAGAATCCTCTCGAACCGCTCTTACTGTCCATTTATCTTTGATTGATCTACTCGGACAAATAACAAAAAGGGTTTCAGAAAAATTCTCTATGTCGTATTGGAAAACATAGTTTTTATCTAAAACGATAACCCTCTTATCTTGCGTATTTTTATAAGTAGAAATTACTTTTTCCTCTGCCAAAACTCCATCTTTAGCTTGAATTATTTCGCGAGATAAAACATTTTTTACGATTTTTACACATTTTAAAAACATTTCATCGTCTGTCAATTCTTCTTCATGCCATGTCGGTCTCATAGAATAAAGAAAGTGCTGAATATTGTATGGAGAGATTTCGTGAATGTTTTTAACTAAATCAAAACCATTATCATGCGCATCAATCGGCGCAACTAATTTTTTGTCTACCCAATCAGTAGCTTTCTGACTCCCGCAAAGTTCTAGGCCAAATTTCTTCCAAATTAAACCAAAAGAGGAGTATTCTATACCATTATCACGTTTTCCGGCTCCGCCCGGTTGATGATGGTCGAATCTATTATTTTTTTCATCATATATTCCACCTACGTCAAACACATAATCAGCATTTTTTATTTTCTCTTCATCGCGAGTACGGAAAATCTTGAATCTTTGTCCTTTCTTTTCTAAGACCATCATCAAAACCGCGCAGGCAAAAATATCGTCCGCGTGAAAAGACCCGTCATGGGTTACTAATTTTTTAGTCGGCCTTGTCATAATATTTTTATTGCGCATCATGATAAAATTCTTCAAAAATCTCGTAAATCCATCCAACTAATCTGTCAAAAATAATAAACAATACTATCAAAACAAGAATAATGAAGGAAAATCTCCAAATTTCACGGCTAATATGGATAGCAGTCAAGCTGAACAGATATCCAATAGACACTAAAGCCGGAGCCCAGATAAGGGTGGAAGAAAACTCCGCTTCCAAATATCTCTTGAAAGCCACTTTTTGATAACCAGAAAAAATGATAACTATATTATTGGCTCCCACAATAAATTTTGAAATAAAAATAGACCAAAAGGGTTTTTGCTGAAAATGAGGCACCACGCTCAAAACACGTTTCTCAATATGCTTTAAAAACTTGGTGTGGTTCCATCTAATATGAATGTAGCTGCCGAGGTAATAGCCCAGAATCGTTTTGGATAAAAGCCCCAGGAAAATAAAAACAACTGCAGGATAAAGACCGAGAGCGTCCAGATGCAAAAGTATCCCGACGGAGATTAGAATAAATTCTCCTTCAATGATCAAGCCCAGAAAAATAAAAAAATACACCAGTACTTGGTAATTTTCCACCAAACGTTCTAAAATATTTACAGTATCCATGCTGGAATTTAAAATAGCGAATCAATAACTTCTTTTACCAAACTTCCATCCGCCTTGCCTTTCAAATCTTTCATCAACGCGGACATCAACATCCCCTTTTTGGCGCTATCGGTGATAGCAAGCGTTTCCTTTTTGGCGCGAGCGACCTTTTCCACCTCGACCTTGCTCATCAGTTTCGGCAAATAAGTTTCTAGAATCGAAAGTTCAGTCTCTTCTTCTTTAACCAAGTCATCCCTATTCCCTTTTTTAAATTGTTCAATGGAATCTTTCCTCTGTTTGGCAAGTTTCGCAATCACGGCAATAGCCTCCTCGTCCTTAAGCATTTCTTGCGGTTTGCGGTTTTTAGCAACCAACTCATTGGTGAAAGCAGCCGACATGGCCCGAAACGCTTTCAAGCGCAAAGCGTCTTTCGCCAGCATCGCCTCTTTTATTCCATTTTTAATTTGTTCGTGCAACATAGGCACAGTATATCAAATTATGATAAAATAAAGAAATGCTGAAATTAATCTTTTTTGATACGGAAACTACCGGAAATACGGAAAAAGATTTTCTGTGTCAGATTGCCTATAAAAGTGACAATGGAAGTTTTGCCGGCTTATATAAACCGGAAATAAAAATCCCTCCGGAGGCCTCGGCAGTGCATCACATTACAAACAAGATGGTGACGGACAAGTCGGTTTTCAAAGAAAGCGAAGATTTTAAAAAAATAAAAAAACTTTTTGAAGATAAAGATTCCGTCGTAGTGGCTCACAACGCGACTTTCGATTTAGTAATGATAAAAAAAGAGGGCATTGAGCCAAAAAAATTTATTTGCACTTTGCGAGTCGCTAGGCATTTGGATAAAGAAGAAAAAATAGAAAGATATAATTTGCAATATTTACGCTATCTTTTAGAACTTGAGGTGGATGCCACCGCCCATGACGCTATGGGAGATGTTTTGGTTTTGGAAAAACTTTTTGAAAGATTAAAAAACAAAATGCAAAAAGAATCAGGAGAGGAAAATTTTAGTGAAGAAGAGATAATAAATAAAATGATAGAAATTTCCTCACACCCTTCCCTTCTGCGTTCATTTAATTTCGGCAAGCATAACACCAAAAAAATAGAAGAGGTTATGAAAACAGACAGGGGTTATCTGGAATGGCTCTTGGAGCAAAAACTGGCCGGCGACGGCATTGACGAAGATTGGATTTATACGCTTAAATATTATTTGAGTAAGTAATTTTGTGTAAAAGAAATACGAAAATTTATTTACCTAACTTTTCCGATCGGTAGACTTAGGTAATTTAAAAGTTTTTCGTAAATGCCAATCATTTTCTAACTTTTCGACTATCATATATAAAACATCTTTACCTATTTTAAAATCTGCCTTTAATAAAGAAATTAAGTCTTCACAATCATGTGGATAAAGCCAGACACTGTTTTGCAATCGAACAAAACCTATTTGGGAGAGTGTCTTTCTTAATAGAAAACGCGTTTTACTTCTAGATTCCTTTATATCAAAAATAACTACTCGCCAACGACCATCCCATTTCTTCGGAATTTTTAATTTAAAATTATGTTTGTCGAGAAAATCTAACTTGTTCTCTCCCTTATCTGTGATACGTGCAACTTTTTTTCCATTTATTTCTATTATCTCAATAAGGCCTTTCTCCTCAAGGCGCGCAAAAGAATTATTTATAGAATATTTTAAATTCTTTTTTCTACTAAAAGACCCTTCGAGTTTTTTAATAGCTGATAAAACATTCGGAGCGACCAAAGCAACGCTAAGCATACCAACGGCAAAAATTGTGTTTAAAATTATTTTCTGAATATTTTTGCGTTTATCTTTCTTTTTGATTTCTTGTTCTAAATTTCCCATATATGGATAGCTATGTAAATTATAGTTCACGAATTAAAAATTACCTAATTATTCCGACCGGTAGAGTTAGGTAAATTGTTAAAAAAATAGGAGGAGCTTGACAATAGTAGTCTGTATGTGTTAGATTTTTTATGAAAAGAAAACCTGCACTTTCTATATTTCCCTTGTTTTGTTGCAAGATAATAGGTCAGAAGATTAAATTCTGCATTGTTGTCTTGCAGTAAAACAAAATAGAAAAAAACCAACCAGAAAAAACATCATGCTCGTAAAAATCATAAGTGCCCCTAGAGGGCTAGACTTAAACGGAATAGCCCAACTCAGTGCAGTTCATCTAGCAAAAGGAATTGTCTCCGACGATCTAGAACAACCCGTTTTGCATATCATCCACGGGAACGATGAAGACATTCGGAAATTATTCACGAAAGCAAGAATTACCGTGGAAAGGATTTCCGAAAAGTAAAAAGTGCGCGTATCGCCGCTTGTAAGAAGCCGAGCTTCTACAGGCGGCTTCTTATTTTTATTTAAATAAATATGGTAAAATGTATTATATGCAAATTTTTTGGATAATTTTGGGAATAGCGGGCGGGGTAGTGATTGCCTATTTTATTTTTGGCAAGAAAAAAGAGGAAAAAAAAGATGATACGGGATTAAATTTGATTTTAACTCAAATAAATGAGCTTTCCCGCACAGTAGACAGTAAAATTGGAGAATCACATAAACAAGTCAATGAAAGTCTGAAATTTCATTCCAGCGAATCGAATAAAATAATTCGTGATGTGACGGAGCGGCTCACCCGTCTCGACGAGACAAACAAACAAGTCATTTCATTTGCCGACCAATTGCAAAGTTTGGAAAATATTTTGAAAAATCCAAAACAACGGGGAATCTTGGGAGAATATTACTTGGAAACAGTCTTAAAGAACGTTCTGCCTCCCGGAAGCTACCAAATGCAATACGCTTTCCCTGATAACACTATCGTAGACGCAGTCGTTTTTGTAAAAGACAAAATTATTCCAATAGATTCAAAATTTTCTCTGGAAAATTACAACAAAATGGCGGAAACTATTGACCCCGCAGAAAAAAAGAGACTGGAAACTATATTTGTGAATGATCTAAAAAATAGAATCACGGAAACTGCAAAATATATCCAGCCAACCAAGGGCACAACGGATTTCGCTTTTATGTTTATCCCCCATGAAGCTATCTATTATGATCTTTTGACTAATAAAGTAGGCTCTACGGAAGAAAATGCCGAAAATTTGATTCAGCGCGCAGCCGGAAAATATAAAGTCATCATCACTTCGCCTACTTCCTTTCTGGCTTATTTGCAGACGGTTCTGCAAGGCTTAAAAGCTCTCAAAATAGAAGAATCAGCCAAAGAAATAATAAAAAGGGTAAGCGATTTAGGCAAACATCTAAAATCGTACGACGAATATCATAACAAACTTGGTAATGCTTTGGGCACTGTAGTGAACCACTATAATGCTTCAAACAAAGAATTAAAAAAAATAGACAAAGACGTCCTACGTATAGCCGGCGCCTCGCCGGAACTCTCCCTACTCGAAGTAGAAAAACCCCGATCGAATGACTGATCGTTCAGTATTTCTCACCATTCAATTCCTCAATCCGTCCAAGCTAGTGAACTATTACGTGAAAAAAATTGACTTTTATTATGTTTATAGCCATAATACTAGAGATTTTTATGTATAGCCCTGCTCATTCCTTTTGCCTCGCTACTTTGGCAAGTGAGGTAATTCGTGTAATGTTTGAAGAGGAGATTGACCTAGAGTCAGCCGCTTCACTCGTTATGATCACAGACCAAAAGTTTTCTGAAATTGGTCTATTCCTGGATGATGTCATCATCCAGTTAGCAAAAAAAGCTTTACAGACAATCAACTTCAACGTGGCCTAAGGACCACAACTCATCGTTTTCCAAAGCCGAGCGCTCGCGCTCGGCTTTTTGTTTTACAAATTTCTTTTTTATTTCTAATTTCTTACCAAAAATGTTATATTTTTATCTATAAGTTCTTCTTGGGCCTCATCGTCTAACGGCTAGGACGAATCCTTCTCAAGGATTAAATCGGAGTTCGATTCTCCGTGAGGTCATAAACGGCGCAAAGTCAAATAAACTGCTTTATTTGCGAGCCGTTTATGAAGGCACAGGCATATTTCGCAAGCTTGCGAAAAGCCGAGCCGGGGTCGGCAAGTACTTACACTTTTTGAGAATACTTGGAGCAAAAAATTTAGTAACTTGTGACCATGTAAACTAAGCACGCGAAGCGTTCAATCAATGTTATAATAAAAAAAGCAATGCAAAAACAGGCAAAAAAAATTTTGGTTCTTGTTGTAGGAATTATTTTTATAATTTTGGGTTTGTTCGGCCTGGTACTGCCATTTTTGCAGGGCATTCTTTTTCTGGCCATCGGCCTTTTGCTCGTATCTTTTTGTTCCCCAAAAATGCGCTTCCATATAAAAAAACACTCAGAACGCCATGAGCGCCTGTTTTTGCTGATAAATAAAGTGGAAACCTGGCTGACAAAATTTATCGGAGAGATTTGACCGGCAAAGCTATCCTGACAAAAATTCAAGGAGCCGTGGGTTCCCTGTCCTCATGGTCCTCGAGGGCGAAGGCGGGAAGAATTTTTTGTTAGGATAGCTTTGCTCTACTTTTTCTGCCACTCCCTATCTTGACGAACGAGCAACTTTTCTTTATTTTCTTTGTCCTGAAGTATCGCCTCTACCACGTGCTCCATGCGCATCCCTTGCGAACCTTTTACCAGCACCAAATCCCCTTTTTGGATAAAAGTTTTGACGAAATCGCTGGTTTCGCTTGAATCTAAAAATTCGAAGATTTTTGCCAATTCCATCCCCGCTTCTACCGCACCTTCTTTGATATCTTTTGCTCTTGGACCAACTACTATCAACACATCGCTTTTTTCTTTAGCGATTTTGCCGATATTTTTGTGGGCTTCTTTCGTATGTTTGCCCAATTCCAGCATATCTCCCAGTACGGCAATTTTCCTTCTAGATGTTTTTATTTCTCCCAAAGTTTTCAGCGCAGACTGGCAGGCGAGTGGGGAAGAATTATAAGTATCGTCAATAATCATAGAGTCATTTATTCCTTTCAATAATCGCATTCGTCCTGGCGGAGCATCATAATTTTTAAGCGCATTTACTGCGTTTAGCATATTGAATTTCAAACCAGCCGAAAGCGCTAAGGCGGCTAAAGACGCATAAATATGATTTCTGCCAAAAACTCCTTCGATCATCACCGGTACGCTGTTGCCTCCCTCATCTACTCTAAAAATTACCCCTTTCGGTTCGCCCATAGGGCTATGCCCGAGGGGTTCTCCGGAAGCAGTATAAAAAATATCGGCGCCTGAACCAAAAACATTCGCGCCTTTTGTAAATCCATACGTTATAGTGAGATTTTTTGTTTCTGTCTTCATTCCCAATACCGCTTCATCATCGGCGTTCAATACTAAAAGACCGTCTGGTTTTAAAGTTTTAATCAATTCACCCTTTTCTTCAATCAAATGTTTCCGCGAATTAAAAAATTCGATATGCGCTGGCGTCCCTCCGATGGCCGTAATTATAACCACATTACTTGAAAGCCACGAGGCCGTGCGGCGCATATCACCCGACTTTCCCACGCCTACTTCCAGCACAAGCCATTGGGGATATTGGTGAGAGCTAAAAGGACTCAAAAAAAGCCAGAGACCTTTAAAGATATTCGAAAGCCAAATAAAAGGATTATTCCATCCGTTCGGAATTCCCAGAATAGTCAGAGGCAGGCCGATTTCGCTGTTATAACTTTTATCACTTTTGCGAACATGTGATATTCCCGAGAGAACCGCGTAAACGGCATCTTTGGTGGAAGTTTTGCCGACTGAACCGGTAATGGCAATGACTTTTGGTTTATATTTATAAAGCACCAAACGTGATTCTACCTGCAGAATGTAGGTTATTATTTTTTTGAAAGTTGTTTTCATGAATTTACTCCAGACAGGGCTTTAGGCGCTGTCTGTTACCGATCCGGCGGAATTTCATAATAATTTAATAAAAATTTTGTAATATCTAAGAATGGATCAGTCCAAGTGGTCGCCGCATACTCTACCTCCTTTGGATTCACCGCATAAAGAAAAATTATAAATTTTGGGTCGTAAGCTGGAAAATAACCGACAAAAGAATGCGTATGCCTATCTTCATAGTACCTTCCGGTTGTCTTATCCGCAACCTGCGCGGTGCCAGTTTTTACCGCCACGCTAAAATGCTCCAATTTCGCCAGGCCTCCTTTGATCGCTTTATCCATTACCGTTACCAGCATTCGAGTTATTTCTTCGCTAGTTTTCTTTGTGATTTTGGCGCGGGTGGCAGAGTATGTCATTTTTTTAGAAGTGCCATCATCATATTTAATTTCCTTCACAAGGTGAGGCACGACTAGATTTCCGCCATTCCCGAGCGAGGCCAAAGCTCGAATCACTCCGACTGGCGTTAAAGCTATTCCTTGACCGAAAGCGGCATTGGCGTATTCAATTTCTCGAGGACTATTTAAGTTAGAAACCAAACCGCTTGTTTCGTTCGGCAAATCAATGCCAGTTTTATCTTTGACGCCGTAAGCAAGCAAATAATCGCGCAATTTTTCTTTACTTAGTTTTTGTTCCACAAAAACCATCCCAGTATTAAGAGACTGATTTAAAACCTCTTGCATACTCGTGCCCGGACCTCGCGCCTTTTTATCAAAATTAAATATTTCTTTTTTTTCAACCACAACAAATCCTTTATCATTATAGGTAGTGTCGGCCGTCAATACTCCCGTGTCAATTGCTCCTGCCATAATTAAAGGTTTTATCACCGACCCGAATTCTAAAACATTTTCCACCAGCGGATTAGAAAAAGTAGACGTTTTAGCTCTGGAAAAATTATTCGGATTGAAATCCGGCTTGACACCGAGCGCGTAAATAGATCCATCTTGCGGATTCATGATTATTCCGCCAATAGAGTCCGTTTGATATTTTTCTTTAACCTCCGTTAATTTTTTTTCTAAAAAATTCTGGACTTGAGGCTCAATAGTGGTTATAATATCCCCTTCTGCTCCTTCGTTTTTAAATAAAGTTCTACTTATATTGGAAAAAACTTCAGCGAAAAAATTCACGTAAGGATTGTTGTTATCTCTCGAAAGTTCGGTATTATATTGTCTCTCCAGACCATAACGCCCGCCGAGTTGTGTTTCTTTGTATCCCACCAGACCGAGCGCGTGGGAAGCGAGCGTTTCTCCGGGATAAAAACGCCATTTCTCTTTAAAAATACTTACGCCGGAAATTTTGAGCAGAGACACGGCATCGGCCTCTTGTTTGGAAAGACGGTTGGCTACTTCCTCGTAAGGATCACCGGCCTTAGAGGCTTTCAGGATGAAATCCCCATGATCAAGATTTATTATTTTTGATAATTTTTGGTAAACATCTTCAGCGTCAATAATTTTGCTGTTATCTATGGCGATCTTAAATCCAGTAACTTGGGTAGCGGCGGCGATAAGCTGTCCGTTCTTATCCGCCGCGGCTTTATTTTGAAAGAAAATAGTCCCGCGCTCATAAATATCGCCTCTGGGCGTGGAATATTGACGGTCCGCCGATTCTGAATAAGTATCGCCATGAATAACTTGCACTAAAAAAAGTTTGGTTATTAAAATCAAAGAAAAAATTACAACACAAAAAAGAAAAATTCTTGATCTGGGAAGAAAACTATAAATCATTTGGGGCTATTTTCACACTATCAAAAGACTCGTCTGCAGACAGAAGACCGAGAGCCTTGCGAGTTGCAAATGTGGCCTGTGTCTCTTTAAATCCCAGCGAATACGAAAGATTGAGATCAATGCTATTGGACATAGATAAATAAGCAAGTTCTAAATCTCTAACTTCACTAAGCAGGACGCGCGCGTTTAATTCGAGACTCCGACGTTCTATAATATCCTTAACCATATTTCCCAAAAATAAAACATACAAAAGCGCCAGTGCCCCAAAAGACCAAAAAATAAATCGAAATATAATTTTCTCAATGTCATGGTTTATGATATTGGTATTTCGGATATGCGTATTAAATTTTAAACTTATTTGTTTCATACTTGTCCCGCTGTGGCGGTGACTTTTTCCAAAATCCTCAATTTAGCGCTTCTGGATCTCGGATTATTTTTAACTTCTTCGATTGACGCTGTCATTGGTTTTTTATTAATTAATTTCGCTAAATTTTCTTTCGTCTGTTTTGTATAAAATCTCTTGACTATTCGGTCTTCTAGGCTATGAAAAGATATAACCGCCATTCTCCCGCCTGTCTTTAACAATTTAAACCCTTTATCCAATCCCTCAGCCAGCGCCCCTAATTCATCATTGACTGCTATTCGTATCGCCTGAAAACTTCTAGTGGCAAAATGCAATTTTCCTTTCTTGTATCGCTCTGGCACTGCCCCGCCAATTATTTTTACTAAATCAAAAGTGGTTTTAATCTTTTTTTTTGCTCTTGCCTCTACTATTCCTTTGGCTATTCTTCTTGAAAATTTCTCTTCGCCGTAACCGTAAATAATGCCAGCCAGATTTTTCTCACTCCAGGTATTAACGATGTCTTCCGCTGTAATATCTTCCGGGAGAGGATTTTCTTTCATGGTCATGAGCAGGGGCTCATCCTTCATAAAAGAAAATCCTCGTCCGGAATTTTCCAGCTGGTCGGAACTCAAACCTAGGTCGAAAATAATTCCATCTAAATTATGCCAATCACCCTTATCTAAATCCCTAAAATTGGCATTGACAAAAGAAATGTCGCAACCTAAATCTTTGAATCTTTCTTTGGCTTTGTTGGTAAAAACATCTTGGTCTTGATCCAGAGCAATTATTTTCATATCCGGATATCTTTGGCAAATTTCCAAGCTATGCCCTCCTCCGCCGAAAGTACAGTCCAATACCATGGATTTATCGTTCAAATTCAGGCCGTCTATTGTTTCATTTAAAAGAACTGTCCGATGTACACTCATTGTCCTGCAAGCTTTTCCGCCAATTGTTCCGCCTGCTTGGAAACAATTTCCTTTTGCTCCGACCATGCTTTCTCATTCCAAATTTCCACTCTGTCTTTTACTCCGATAATGGCCGCTTTGTCGCGAAGTCGAATTCCCTCCTGTAAAAATTCCGGTATCAACATCCTGCCGATGGAATCTATTTCCACTTCCGCCGCTCTACCGAACATATATCGATTAAAACTTCTCTGATCCGCTTTTAAAAAAGACAAGTCCGCTTCCGAGTCGGAAAGTTTTTTGCTTACCTTTTCCCATTCCTTCATGGTGAAAATGAACAAACATTTTCCGAGGCCGGGGGTAATAATAATTTTTTTGCCGAGTTCCTGGCGGAACTTAAACGGCACAGAAACCCTGTTTTTTTCATCTATGGTATGTATGTATTCGCCGATCAGCATAAAATTATTATTTTTATGGGAAATTACTTATCCACATTTTTCCCACTTTTTCCCACTTGATATACATTGTATTCCAAGCCAAAAATAACACCAAGTCCCACCTGTGGATAACTAGCATTGACTTTTTTGGCATAAGGTACAAAAACGAGGGGCTAATTTCATAAAATATCACTAAGTTTG
>CAYHGI010000005.1:0-30218 GCA_964356285.1 uncultured Candidatus Saccharibacteria bacterium | reverse complement strand
GTGCCAGACGGTTTCCGATTGAGATTGCACGCCTTCTTCCGCGTCCAAAACGACCACGCCGCCATCAAGAACACGCAAGCTGCGTTCCACTTCAGCCGTAAAATCAATATGTCCGGGAGTATCGATAATATTAAAACGATGAGTCTTGGTCTTGTCAGTCAGCGCGTATGTCGGATTCCAGAAACAAGTCACCGCGGCGGCGGTGATAGTGATACCTCTTTCTCTTTCTTGTTCCATCCAGTCAGTGGTCGTCTCTCCTTCATGCACTTCCCCTATTTTATGCTTGGTCCCGGTATAAAAAAGCACACGCTCCGTCGTGGTCGTCTTGCCCGCATCAATGTGCGCGATAATTCCAAAATTGCGAACTTTTTCCAGCGGATAATCTCGGTCCATAATTTATTTATTTCTATTAAAAAATGCGCTTGCGCGCTAGAAGTAATATATATTATTAATGTCTTTTTTGCAAATTAAAAAATCAACGAGAAGCCCAATTGCGCCAAATTTTTTTATCAATCTTTGACTGGCGAATCATAGTTTCAAGAGTCCTTGGCGGAAAACTTTTTTGCCCGTGAAAATTAATATCAACTACAGTTTGAGTTTTTTTATTTATCCAAGCTTCGTGAGAACCAAACTTTTGGTTGCCAAATTCAAAATTATTTTCTTTTAGAAACTCTATAACGTCTCTGTAATTCCAGTTAAATAAACCGTTTGGCATTTTTATTAAGCAAATTCAGAAACTACAGAACTGTGATAAGGAGAAACAATAGCGTAATTTGTAGATTTTTTAAGAGAAGCAGTCTGTATTTTTTTAGTCGTTTCAAAATATTTTTCCCAGTATTCTTTGGGAGCGTATCTATTAAGCAAATCGTCTGACATATTATTTTTTATTACAGTATTAAGATGTAATTGGGTAGCTTCTTTTATACTCCTCAAAACAGATAGAGCGTCATCTCCTTCCTCTACAATATCAAAGGTAAGACAAACACCAACAAAAACACCTTTATTTTTGTAGACTAAGATTTCAACTGTTCCTTCCTTTTTAGTATTTACAGGTCGCTCTATTTTCATACCCCTTATATTAAACCAAACCTATGTTTTTTGCAAATGATGTTTATTTGGAAACAGAAAGTGTACGACCGCCAGATTTCATAGAAAAATTTCCGTCTTTATTTACCAAAACTTCACAATCAATTGAGGATAGTTCATATCTTATTTCTTCGTCACATTCAATAATCAACAATCTAGAATTCTCAGACATATGTATGTCCTTTATTTTAGCGGTACCTTCTGCACCAAGTATAGAAATAGCCATCTCTTTGCCAATAAATTTGGTTTTCATTTTAGCTATCTCTTCAAATTTCTTTAGTGTCTGCTGTTGTCGCTCTAGGAAATTCTCTGATACGTTTTGTTTCATAATTTAATGATATCGCTACCAAGCAAAATGGGCGAAGGCTTTGTTGGCTTCCGCCATTTTGTGCGTATCTTCTTTCTTTTTGATGGCAGAACCCTCATTCTTTGAAGCGGCGATCAATTCATCAGCAAGTTTCAAATGCATTGGCTTGCCTTTTCCGCCTCGAGCCGCGTCACGAATCCAGCGCATCGCCAAAGCCAGTCTGCGCTCCGGCCGGACCTCTATCGGTATCTGATAGTTTGCGCCCCCGATACGCTTGGAACGGACTTCGGTCATCGGACCAGCGTTTTTCAAAGCCAAATCAAAAACTTCCAACGGATTTGGGTTGCCAGTTTTTTCTTTTATCACATCAAAAGCCGCGTACATTACTTTACGCGCAGTTTCTTTTTTCCCGGACCACATGATGTAGTTGATGAACTTCTCTAATTTTTGAGAATTGTAAATAAAATCAGGGGCAACGATATTCCTATTTTTAACTTTTCTTCGCATATTTATTTTTTGGAATCTTTTGGTTTTTTGTTTCCATAGAGCGACCGGCCTTGTCTGCGCTTTTCAACTCCTTGCGTATCCAAAACTCCGCGCACCACATGGTATCTGACCCCGATTAAATCTTTCACGCGTCCTCCGCGAATCATTACCACGGAGTGTTCTTGCAGATTGTGACCTTCGCCTGGAATATAAGCGGTGACTTCCATCCCGTTCGTTAAACGCACTCTCGCAATCTTGCGCAGAGCCGAGTTGGGTTTCTTGGGAGTCGTCGTGGAAACTTTTACGCAAACACCACGCTTAAAAGGCGACGAGAAAAACACCGGCCTGTTTTTCAGGACATTAAACCCCCGCGTCAGAGCGACTGTCTTATCTTTCGGATGGGCTTTAACTCTGTTTTTCTTAACTAATTGGTTAATAGTCGGCATTAATTTAAAACAGGCACCAGGCTCCAGGCAATTAGCTAGGGCCTAAAGCCTAGCGCCTAATCTACTATAGAAAAACCTAAAACGCAAGACCGGTCAGCAAATTGAAAAGCAACACCAATATGGGTGATAAAAAATCCGCAAAGAAAACAATAAAAACAAGAAGAAGAATTAAAGAGTATTGCTCATGCTTGAAAATAATTGAAGAAAAAGACTCGGGCAATAAAGAGAAAAGTATCTTGGAACCGTCCAGTGGTGGAATCGGTACTAGATTAAATATGCCTAAGGCCAGATTGATTAGAACAATGATAGAAGTTATAAAATAAAAATTGCTTGGTAAATCTAGGCCGGAAGTAAGACGAATAATGATTCCAAACAAAATGGCAATAGAAAAATTTGCCAGCACTCCGGCCAAAGCAATCCACATCGCTCCCCATCTTTTATTGCTTAAATTATCCGGATTAAAAGGCACCGGCTTGGCCCAACCGAACAAAAAAGGAGAATTCGACAAAACCAAAATTATCGGTAAAAAAACAGAGCCGAAAAGATCCAAGTGTTTTAGAGGATTCAGGGTCAGCCTGCCGGCAAAACGCGCCGTTTTATCACCAAAATGTTCAGCCATAAAACCATGCGACACTTCATGAATAACTATCGACATCACAAGTATGGCTATATAGAAAACAGCATTGGTTGCATTCATCTTATTTCTATGTTAGCATTTTGTAACTAATATGAAAATATGCGCTATAACAAAAAAAGGTTCAATTATGGGAGGCGGATATTCCAACAGAACCCGCGCCACTCAATTTAATCCTACCGGCAGAGTGCGAAAACATCTGAATCTTCAAAAAAAGAGAATTTTTGTGCCGGAAATAAATAAATTTGTAAACATAGAAGTTTCCACCCAAGGCATGCGCACCATGAAAAAAAATGGCGCCTACGCCACTCTCCTCAAAGCCGGACTTATAAAAGCGTAGAAAAAGCTATGCTTTTTTCTTTTTTGCCTCCAAATATGCGCGGATAAAATTTTCAGCTTGGTCGATATTAGGGAGATCGTGGGGTCCTGTCGCTCTGGCATCCGCTCTAAATTTAGCGAGCGCCTGATCAAGAGTCATGCCTCCTTCATTTACTGCATGTCTGATAGCGGAAACAAATATGTTTTCTCCGGGAATAGATTCTATTGTTTCTTGTTTTGGATTTTCTGATCCTTTTTCTAGCATAAAACAATTATATACTATGCTGGCACGAAAGTCAGCGCGGTTCCCTTTTTGCCGCTGCGACCGGTTCGGCCAATGCGGTGGATATAAGTGTCATAAGTCTGAGGCACGTCGTAGTTGATAACATGAGTAACATCCGGAATATCCAGACCTCGCGCGGCTACATCTGTGGCAATCAATATATTGACGCGGTCTTTTTTGAACGAATCAAGAATCCGGATGCGTTCTCGACTTCTTTTATTGCCATGAATCCCTCCGACTTTAAATCCAAATTTATGTAAATCTTTCGCCAAAGAATCAACGCTGTGCTTCATTTCTCGGAAAATTAGAACTTTGTCTGAACCGTCTTTTTTCAAAACTTCATGCAACTTTTCTAACTTTTCTTCTTTAGTTTTAAAACGAACCACATCTTGATCTATATTTTTTAATGTTTCGCCGGAAATCACCGAAACAAAAACAGGATCTTTCAAATATTGTCCCGTCAATTTTTTAATATCGGGAGAAAGAGTGGCTGAAAAGAAAAGTGTTTGGCGTTCTTTTGCGGTTTTGCCAATAATATAAATCATATCGTCTCTAAATCCCATATCGAGCATCCTATCAGCTTCATCTAGAACTACGCTGTGGCAAGTGGAAAGATCCAAAACTTTTTTATCAATTAAATCCCGTAAACGTCCCGGCGTGCCGATGACAAAAGAAACTCCGAGCTTTATCTCTCTGATTTGTTTCATGATGGGAAGCCCTCCCACGCAAGCGACGGAAAACATCCCGAAACCGAAAGCCAAAATTTTAAAGTCGCTTTCTATTTGCAACGCAAGCTCACGAGTCGGCGCCATAATCAAAACCATTTCTCTTTTGCCTTGTCCTTTGGTTTTATAAATTTTTTCAATTAAAGGCAGTAAAAAGGCGGCGGTCTTGCCTGTGCCAGTATTGGCCATGCCAAAAATATCTTTTCCATGCATGATCGTCGGGATTGCCTGATCTTGAATCGGCCTCGGCTTGGCAAATCCAGCCGATTTTATGTTTTTATGAAGCTGTGCATTAAAAGGAAAATCAGAAAAATTATGTTTGGAGACATACGGTTTTTCTTCCACATGGGTACTTTTTTTAATGAAACGGGAAAAATCTATCCGCTCGCCGCCGAATCTCCCTCTTTTTGGACTTCTGTTACCTCCTCCACTTCTTTTAAAAGTTCGAGGTCTAGAATTGTTAAATTTTCTCACTCCTACAAATTTCTTTGGAGATTTAGAGTGCCGTGTATACATACTTGCCCGCCTCTGGCGGGAGGGTCACTCTCGCTTATTTAGTAGTTGAGAATGATACATAAAGTATAGCATTTTGGTGATAACTTGTCAATGTTACTCTCGTACACCTTTCTGTGAAGGTTTTAGGAGGTCACAAACAAATTTATTTATCTCCTCGGTATTGCTCACGATAAATTTATTATTTTTATAGTCCTTTTCTTCTTTACCAGTGAAATCAATAATTTTAGCACCCGCTTCGAGAGCTATAAGTTTTCCAGCAGCAAAATCATGTAATTCTACTCCATCAGTTACCATCGACTCGGCTTTTCCGGAAGCAATCATGCAATATTCAAAAGCTGCTGACCAATTCATGAGTATCCTTTTATGTTTACTACGTATGAACGTGCTCATTAACCGAGCAAGGTAATCACGACCTACCGTATAAGCACATGTATATATAATATTTAATTTTGATGGTTCAACTATTTTATTGACCATAATCTGGGTTCCATCTAAGTAAGCCCCTCCACCCTTGGTAGCATAATATGTTTGATCTATAATCGGTTGATACACAACACCGGCAACAGCTTCTCCTTTATATAAAAGGCCTATAGACACAGAGAAAATAGGTAGACCGAGCACAAAATTGTTTGTCCCATCTAAAGGATCTATGACGATAGTATAGTCGGAATCATTATATGTTTTACCTTCTTCTTCTGAAATAATGTTGTATGTAGGAAATTTAGATTTTAAAATTTTTAGAATTGTTTTTTCTGACTCCACATCGGCTTGGGTCTGAAAATCTGCAACAGTAGATTTCTCGACAATTTTCAAAATCTTACCAAAATATTTTCGTAGTACCTTTCCCCCTGCATGAGCAGCCTCGATTAAAATTTGCAAATCTTTATGTTCCATAATAATTAAATTGTTTCCCGATAATATTATGAGGATGTTCTTTGTTGAAAAGTGTCTCGCCATGCTCCAGTATGTACACATTTCTGATCCCCGCCTGTATCATTGTGTTCCAGCAAGATTCGCAACACCACCAATGTCCCCAGAAATACAAATCCGCCCCCTTCAGATCGTTTCCTTTTGCCTTTGCATCCCTTATTGCGCTTTGCTCACTATGAAATTTTGGACTACAACCCTCGCAGAGATCATACCCTGTTCCGGTCGGCACATTTAGACTTACCCTCAAACATCCCTTGATGTGCACAGGATTATTGCCGATAGCACCTAAACCTATAACTTTATTGTTTTTAACAAGGACTGCACAGTGAGATTGAGTTAGGTTACTTCGATGTTTTTTCGCATTTTCTTTCGCTAGCACCATATAAACATTGTCCTCCGGAACATATAAAATAGTTCTATCTTCTGGTAAATACGGATAATTAATATTTCTTGTTTCCATAAAGTTATATTGTACACCCAACACACTTATTGATTATCGATAAGTGTATGGGTATACTCTACTATATGACTACTTTCGACACAATTTACCAAAATATCATCAAAAAAATAATGGAAGAGGGGGTTGAAGAACTGAATGAGCGTACTGGACATAAATTGAAAATGTTGCCAGGGATAAGTTTCCAAATAGATGTTGAAAAAGATGGTTTTCCAATCTTAACTCTGCGTAAAAATCCGATTAAATCACCAATTGCCGAACAAGTTTGGTTCATCACTGGAGATAAAGACACTAATTTTTTAAGAAAGTATACAAAAATGTGGGACGAGTTTATTGAAAAAGACGGTACCATCACTTCCGCTTATGGATACAGATGGAGGCATCATTTCGGACGAGACCAGCTTGATCAATTGGTAAAACATTTAAAAGAAGAGCCGCATTCCAGACAAGGAATCATCGTCACTTGGGATCCGGCGGATGATGGATTGTATGGGAAAAATTTAAAAGGAACTTACAAAAAAAATGCGCCGTGCCCTTTCGCTTTTACTGCCAATATAATCAACGAACGACTTCATTTGCATAATATCGTGCGCTCGAATGACATGATGCTTGGTTGCCCGTTCGATACCTTCGGCTTTTGTTTGCTTATGTATGCACTCGCGCAAAAATTGGAAGTAAAACCCGGAACATATACTCACAGTATTTCAAACGCCCACATTTATGACAATCACTACGAAGGAGCCAGAGAATTGATTAAAAGAAAAAATGAGCATCCGAATATTTTCCCCAAGCTTCCCGAAAATATGTATGACCGAGCAGAAAAAAAAGATGAAAAATTGGTGAATGAAATTTACGAATCTTTCGCTCCATTTTATAAACCAAATGATCCTATCTTGGGTCTGGATATAGTCAAATGAGAAGCTCAATTATAGCAGCCATAGGCGAGAATAACGAATTAGGTAAAGGGAATGATTTAATTTGGAAACTGCCTGCTGATCAAAAGTTTTTCCGAGAGAAAACTTTAGGTCACCCGATCATTATGGGCCGCAAAACTTTCGAGTCTTTACCTGGTATTTTACCAAATAGAGAACATGTGGTAATCACACGAGACACCACCTATAAAACCCCTACCGGAGTGAGAGTAGTTAATTCTTTAGATTCAGCCTTAGAACCATACAAAAATAGTGAAGAGGAGGTATTTATTATTGGTGGAGGAGAGATTTTTAAGCAGGCTATTGATAAGGTAGATAGACTTTATATAACCCGAATTGACGATACTGAAGAAAGTGCTGATACATACTTTCCTCAAATTGATCAAAACAAATGGAAAGAGGTTGAACGCAAATACCACCAGCCTGACGAAAAAAACCCGCTGCCTCAAACCTTTATAACTTACGATAGCTAAGGGTCCTCAGGAGTTCTGATCCGGATAAAGACATTTTTTCCATCCGGAGATTTTTCTTTTCTGTATTTTCTTTTCTTGTTTTTTTCTATTTTCTCTGTCAATTCCTTTTCCAAATCAAAACCAAAAGTTTCACACATCCCAAGAATAAATATCATTACATCAGCAAATTCTTCCGCCACGCCTTTCTGTCCGCGATTGTGTTTGGAAAATGCTTCAGAAAGCTCTTCATGCGCTCGGCAAAACTCTAAAGCCGTATCGGTTGTGTTGAATCCTTTTTCCAGCTTATTTCGCATCACCTCTTCCTGCAATTTTTTTAAATCAATCATCCCGGTGTTAAAATCTCAGTTTATAATATTTTTTATTTTTCTTTCACCACTATTCTTTTAACGCCCAAACTGTCGGCCATTTTAGCGCAAGCCGAACACAGAGCTTTCTTAGAATACATCGTGGAACCCTCCAGAGAAATGCCAAATTTTAAAGCTTGAGACATGGCATTATGTTCCGCGTGAATGGTCCTGATGCAATGACTCTCCCTCATATCATGGCCAACGTCATTGCAATGCGGCAATCCTGAAACGGAACCGGTATAGCCGGTGGAAATTATCCTGTTATCGCGGGTAACAACACATCCGCTTCCGCTCTGATCGCAAGTAGCCCGGGAGCCGACACAGTCCATTATTTTCAAAAAATATTTATCCCAAGAAGGACGCTCACGAGCCACGAATTTTTTTGCAGTTCCTTTCACTTCTTTAATATACCCCAATTAGTCTCTCTTTCCAAGGGCTTTAAGAATTTTCAGATACATCGCCTCTACAATTTTTCGTTGTTCATTTCCAGTCGTTATATAGTGATCCAGCCCGGGAGCGGCATTAATTTCAATAATATAATATTTACATTCTCTTGGATTTTTTGTTATATCTCCTTTTGTCACCATGATATCTACTCCTGAGATTCGAAGACCCATATCACGAGTGAGATCAATTGAAATTTTACGGAATCCAGAGTGAATCCTGTCTGTAACATCTACAGAGTCTCCCCCTGTAGAAAGATTAGCATTATCTAGCAAAAAAATCTTTTGACCTTTCGAGAGGATACTTTTAAAAGAAAAACTTTGTTTTTGCAACTTCATTTTCATTCTCCGGTCATTAAAATTTATCTGCGTATCTCGCCCCCTTGCGCGAAAAATTTTTTGTTTTATCTTCAATAAAGAAAGGATTGATTGTTTCCCATCCCCTGTAACCGAAAGCGGAGTGCGTTCGTAGGCAGAGATAATTTCTTTATCTAAAACAACGACCCGATAGTCTTTTCCGGGCAAATATTGCTCAATGATAGCCACTCGGTCACTTTTAAATACTGTAACTAGCGCGCTACGCAACTCTCGAACATTCCACGCGACAGAAACTCCAATCCCCTGAGTTTTACTATTTGGCTTTACCAAAACCGGAAAACCCAGCCTTTTTGCATAAATTATTCCAAAAGGAATTTTTCTATTGCTTTTAATTGCTTTAGCCCAATCATTTTGAAAAATTGTCTTCCCTTCAGCTACTGGATATCCTTTTTTTTTCATAAAAAACTTCGAGTAATCCTTGTCACGAGCAATATCAGATGAGGCGATGTGATTGAGATCTAAAGAATACATGCGAAGCGACCTAATAATGCCGTTAGGATAAATAATCTGCGCGACGATTCCCCATTCTGGTTCCACTACGACTCGTGCGCCAACTTTCGGCGCAAGTCTCGTAATTAGTTTAGTTAGATACGGAAGTTTATTTTCTTTTTGCATTTGATTTTAAATTTTTGAACAGTGGAGCATAAATATCTTTTTTAGGATTAATTACAAGTTCATTTCGTTTTACTTTTTTGGTAAAAATTACTGGCGCATTGGTAATAACAGCAAGCGGTTGTTGTTCTTTTCCTTCTCCCATACAAAGTACAGCGGATGTTGCCAGACTATCGGCAATGTTGGTTCTAGAGAATTTGAATATCCTGCCAAAAATATCTTTTTTCCCTATGTAATTTCTAATACCCGAAAAACCAGCGTAGCCAAGCGCTACTCCTAGCGCTCCGACACGAAGAGGCATAAATTCTGAATCCGTTACCAAAACTCCAAAGTTTTTCAAATGAAATTTTTGCATAAGTTTCTTTCTCAAAAATCCAGCGGATCGAAAACTGTTTTTCGGCAAAAGAACCATCTTGCCGTTGGTATTTGATTGATCTATGCCGGAATTAGCCATCACCATATTGTCTTTTATGCTAAGCCAAACATGTTTCAATCGAAGAGCAAATTCACTTTCCTGTTTTATGAGTTTAATTCTTTGTCTCTCGTTTTTATATTCTACGGTTCTGTCTTCAGCCAAAGAAACGATTTTAGAGGTTACGGCCAAAATAGACTTCTCGGGAAGTTTTTTTATATGTTTTAAAACAAATGAGAATAAATCTTCATTCTCGCGAAATATTCTGGTTTTGATTGGGGTAATTTGCATTGTCATTTCCTTTTCTTAACAAACGAATTCCTAAATAAGAAAGTGGAGTATAAATAAAACCCATTAGAACCTTAAAAAGCCACCAAGGAATAATGATAGTGATAATAGTAGGAATGGAATACACTCCTAAAAACGCGATAGACATAAAGATCACCGTATCCAGGAGCTGAGACCAGGCGTTAGAAAGATTGGAACGGAGCCAAAATTTCTTTTCACCAGTATATTTTCTGAAAAAGAAAAAGGAAAAGACATCCTGATATTCGGCAATTACAAAAGCAATAAGCGAAGCTATCGCGAAGCGCGCAGACAATCCGAAAATTTGATTATACCCCTCTTTAACCCAAAGACTTTTTTCTGCCCAAGGCAACAGAGTTGAGATAAGAGAATACAATAGAAACAATGCAATAGAAACAACCCCAGCCAACACAAAATTCTTCGCCATTTTTTTGCCGTACACTTCCCCTATCACATCTGTCATTATAAAAACTATCGGGAAGGAAAAAACGGCAACTGAAAGATGAGTGCCAAAGAGAAAAGGCATTAATTTTATACCTAAAGTATTGGCTGCAAAAAGAGAGGTGACATACAGAGTAAGGCAAATGAGAATTTTTTTGTAGTCGCGCTCTGTAAGTGGTTGCATTTTGAAAATTAGAAATTAGAAATTGAAAATTATTTCATCTCAATGCCCATGCTTCTGGCGCTTCCGGCAATAATATTAATGGCTCCTTCATCGTCTTTAGAATTTAGATCGGGCATTTTTTTCTTCGCTATCTCCAGAGCTTGGGCGCGAGTGATTTTACCGGCTTTAGTGGCAACATTCTTACCCGAACCTTTTTCCACTCCGGCCGCTTTCAAAATAAGTCCGGAAACAGGCGGAGTTTTAACTACAAAATCATAGCTGCGATCATCATAAACATTGAGATGGACGGTGACCGTTTCCCCGGCAATCTTTTGAGTAGCAGCATTAAATTTGGTCACAAAATCTCCGATATTTATGCCAGCCTGACCCAAAGTGGGACCCAGAGGCGGAGCCGGAGTAGCTTTTCCTCCGATTGTCCTGACCTTTATTTTTTTGGTTATTTTCTTTGCCATTTAAGTAGATTATATTAAATTTTCTTAACTTGCAAGAAATCCAATTCTACTGGAGTTTCCCGACCGAACATGGAAACAAGCACTTTGACTTTTCCACGTTCCTCATCTACTGAGTTAATCTTGCCCTCAAGATCTTTAAACGGGCCGTCAGTAATAAGGACGCTCTCGCCGACAGCCATATCAATATTGTGTTTAGCAGTACCGGCATCCATTTTTTTGAAAAGATAATCAACTTCTTCTTTCTTAAGGGGTACTGGATTTACTCCCGCGCCGACAAAGCCGGTGACTCGCGGAGTATTCCTTACTACATACCAAGAATCATCCGTCACGATCATATCCACCAAAACATAACCAGGATAAATTTTTTCCTCTACTTCCACCCGCTTGCCTGCTTTTATTTTTATTTTCTTTTCAATCGGCACAATAACGTTGAAAATTTTATCATGCATACCAAGAGAATCGATGCGCTGTTTTAGGTTGCGCAAAACCACATTCTCATACCCGGCATAAGTGTGAATGGCATACCAGTTTCTCGCTCCTTGCGCTTCCTGTTTTGACATTGATTTAGTTCTAGCTGATAAGCTTTTCCAGGCCTTTGGAAAAAATGAAATCAAAAATTCCCAAATAATAGGCGACAAGCACGGATAAAATTATCACAATGAGAGTGTAGTAAAAAGTTTGGCTTCGATTGGGCCAGATAACATGCTTTAATTCAGTTTTAGTCTCTTGAAAATACTCGGTGAATTTTGACATAAAAGTATTAAAAAATTAATTAGCCTCTTAAAAAAGCCCCTCTCAGGGCTTTCTAAACAGTACTATAAAGTTATCCAAAAAGCAACCTCTCCCAACCCTCTCCTGTCAGGAGAGGGCGAAGGGTGAGGTTTACCTTATCTCGTAGGTTATAGTGACATTAGAGACAATTTTATTCTCGCCAGTGGGCAGTTCCGGAGCGGGAGCACTTGAAACACTATCCATCATGCCGGCCCCTTTAGCATACATCATGGGATAGGGATAATTTCCATTTTCAGAGAAACTAACTATGCGCACTAGTCGAACACCAAGGTCACTAGAAAGAACTTTGGCCTTGTTCTTAGCATTATCAATAGCGATTTTTCGAGCTTGTTCTTTTAGCTTATCTTCGTTTTCAATGGAAAAGTTCGGCCCGTTCATCTCTGATACTCCTACTGCACCAATACCTTTCACTATTTCACCTGCCTTAGCTAGATCGCGGATTTTCAACGAAATATATTCTAAAACTTCATATCCGATTATTTTTGGCGCTTCCTGCCGGCAAGGAATTCCCACGCCTCCATAACAAGGAGTTCCATAATCATATTTCGGGTAAGAGCTGTAATTTTCGGTTTTAATATCTTTTTTGGCTATGTTTTGGGAATCTAGGAAAGCCAAAACTGCTTTTTCTTTGGCTGTGACTTTATCCTGAGCGTTTTTCAATTCTTTTTGGCTCTCCCGGATGGTAAAACTGATGGTCGCTATGTCCGGTTTGGCAAAAACTTCCCCTTTGCCTTCAAAACTAATAACATTGGAAGCTGAAGCGCCTCCGCCAACAAAACGATAACTTTTAATTTCAGTTGCTACCTTAGCCGCAAAATAAAGAGATAAGATAACTGACAGCACTAGAAGTGTTTTGGTTAAATTTGATTTTTCATTATTAAATATTTCCATACTCATATAATATTATTAAGTTTGCATTAAATCAAGTTGACTTCCGGAATAAGTTTAAGGCCGAATTTTTCAGAGACGGAAATTGTAATTTGTTCGGCTAAATTTTTTATTTCGGCTCCGCTGGCCCCGCCATAATTTACTAAAACCAGCGCTTGTTTGTCGTGCACGCCGACATTCCCTACTTTTTTGCCTTTCCAGCCACATTGCTCAATCAACCACCCAGCTGGAATTTTCACCATACTGTCCTCTTCGAAATAAGGCACATCGGGATAACCTTTCTTTAATTTTTCTAATTCTTTGGATTCGACAAAAACATTTTTAAAGAAGCTGCCCGCATTAGGAATAATAGCCGGATCAGGGAGCTTGCTTCTGCGAATCGTTGCCACGGCATTGCTTATGTCCTTAGAATTTTTCACCTCTATTTTATTTTTTTCTAAATATTCATAAAGTGCTTTATAAGTTATATTCTTTTTCTCTTTTTTACTTAGTTTTAAAGTTATAGCAGTTATAAAATATTTATCTTTCAATTCATTTTTAAAAATGCTATCGCGATAACCGAGTTCGCACTCTTCTGTTTTAAAAACTCTCTTAACACCACTTTCCAGACTATACGCTTCTACATTTTCCAAAACATCTTTCAGTTCTGCTCCGTAAGCCCCGATATTTTGCATCGGCGCGGCGCCGACCGTGCCCGGAATGAGAGACAAATTCTCAATCCCCCACAAACCCCGCTCTGTGGAAAAAACCACTAAATCATGCCAAATCTCCCCGCCCATGCATTTTATGAGAACACTTTCCGCATCCTCTCTTAAAGTTTCTATCCCTTTTAGCTTATTCAAAACAACTAACCCGTCAAAATCTTTGGTAAACAAAACGTTACTCCCCCCACCAAGAAATAGTTTTTTATTATTCTTGAATTCTTGAGTCCCAAAAATCTCTTTAATATCAAGCTCGCTATGAATCTCAGCAAAAAACTCAGCCTTAGCCGATATGCCAAAGGTGTTCAGTTTGGATAAATTATAGTCAAGTTTTACTTTCATTCTCTAAGTATAGACACCGAACTATCTTTCTGCAATTTAATTACCCTCGACGCTTTGCCGACTATTTCTCCTCCATCTATATACAAATCCACCCCGTTAGAAACAGGTCGCCCCGAGGTGACCGTAGCACTCTCGTGTTCGGGAGGGCGGTTTCTAACGAGGTCTACCTCCTCGCCAAAATATTTTCTTGCTTCAGTAATATTAGTGGACGGAGGCATTGCCTCCATATTTGCTGAAGGAGCGACAAGCGGACCGGTTTGTTTTAATAAATTTTGCAATTCTTTCGGCGCAGGAATTCTGAATGCCAAAGTTTTTGTGCCACGATGGAGATATTCAAATTTTTCACCTTCGCAATCTAAAACAAAACTTGTAGGTTCTTTAATTTTTTTTATTTTTTCTTCCTGTCCAGAAGTCAAAACAACCCCAAATTTTCCTAGATCATTTATATTTCCAATCAATATAATACAAGGTTTGTCGGGCGAACGTTTTCGCAATTCATAAATACGCTCCACTGTTTCCTTATTCTCGGCTTTGCCAACTATGCCGTATAAAGTATCCGTTGGCATAACCACAACGCCATTCCCTTGAAGAGTTTTGACAAGATTTTCATTATCCCACATATTGTTGGACCTCATGGAAATGATTCTACTACTAGTATATAATAAAGACCAATATGACTGTAACAAGAAAAATAATAAGATTTTTTGATAAACTAGAAGACCGCATACGAGGAAAACTAAGCCATTATCCTATTATTTACGCGTTTATAGGAGGCATTGGAATCGTGTTATTTTGGCGCGGGATATGGCACATTGCAGATGACATAAATATCAGCAGTATTGTTTCAATAATTATTGGATCGATCATTCTTCTTATGATAGGAGTATTTGTCTCCGCTTTTGTTGGAAACCGGCTTATTATTTCTGGCCTGATTGGTGAAAAAAAGTTAGAGGAAAGAGAAGAAACTGAAATAGCAACAGAAGAAGCGCAAATTAGAAATCTGCAAAATACATTGAGCAGACTAGAAAAGAAATTGGACCATATGGAGACTCATTTGGAAACAGAGACAGAAAAAAAATAAAAATATCAAAATGGGGAGATATGAGAGGATTGCACTCTCGCTAACAGCTCCACAAGCTGCTGTGCTACTACTACACCAATATCTCCATACATTGGTATTTATATCAAAAAAGATACACAAAGGCTACTTTTTATTTCACGAAAATCTGTGCAAAAGAACTAAAGTCGTAAGTCAGCGCGGTGAAAATAAAAATCAAAATGGAAATGAAAGCGGAAACAAAACACCATGAGCATCCTTTTTTCAAAATAAAAATTTGCACGCCAATAAGATAAATAGAAAAAATAAGCGCCGTCATAGAAAGCAAGATCATAAAACCGATTAAAAAATTGGGCAATAAGCTCGGCAGAAAAATAAAAAAGAGATAAGAAACGGAGACAAAGCCATAGTATGCCATCCCTAGAATTTCCACCGGTAGGCCAAAGAATTTAGAATAGTCGCTGTTCACAACAGTATTGCAATCAAACCTGATAGGGCAAACGAGGAGCATATTTTTTGTTTTGTGATTACGAATATGTTTCGCCACCATAAAACCGCCCAAGCCCAAAACAAAAATCACTATTTGTATTAAAATATCGTTTAAAAATTGCATGGAAAGAGTATAACATATAATGTTATGTTTAGTCTTCAAGAAAAATTCAAGAAAAGAGTTCTTGATATTGTCAAAGCCATTTCAAGAGGCAAAACAATGACTTACAAAGAAGTGGCGAAGCAGGGCGGGTAAACCGAAAGCATTTCGCGCGGTAGGAAGCATCATGGCCCAAAATTTTGATCCCTCTATCCCCTGTCACCGAGTCGTAAAATCAGATGGCACTTTAGGAAACTACAATCGCGGAGGAACTGTCAAAAAATTAGCACTTTTGCGTAAAGAAGGAACTATTAAATAAGATTTTCACATACTGTCTTTTTTTAACATCTGCAAACATGCTACAAAAAAGGCATGCAGCAGTGTGGGAATAAGCAGGCTTTTTGTAAGAGCGAAAATCAATCCTAGCGGAATCCCCGCCGCAAAGGTAAGAGCGACAAAATTCCAATTCCATTCTTTTGGATTCAAACACTTGGCTCCATTCGGCAAATGGGCAAGTCCGAATACAACTGAGGAAAACAGGACAGTAAGAAAAAGGCCACCAAAGTAAATCTGAAGGAGGTTTTGCACCACCCCTCTAAAAATAATTTCCTCTGGAAATGCGAAAGCTATCCCATATAAGACTGCGGGTAAAACCCTGAACACATCGAAGCGAGGCACGCCAAACTTTCGAAATACAAAAAACAAAAAGATGAAGAGGGTGGAAAGAGTTATAGCAAAAACCAAAGCAAAATTATCAGAAACAAGATTATATTTTAATTGACCCCTCGAAAAAATAAAAAGAAAGGGCACTAACAATACATACATCATGACAAGGGATGCACTATACCGCGAGATTTGAAAATGCTTTTGCATAAAATTACTTGGTGCGCGGGGGGAGATTTGAACTCCCATGCCCTTGCGAGCGCTACCACCTCAAGGTAGTGCGTCTACCAGTTTCGCCACCCGCGCATATGAGGAGTATATCAAAACTATTTGGCTTCTGCTTCAATTGGAGTTTCTTCCAAGATCTCTTCTTGATTAGCGATAGAACGCATTTTACTGCGAACATCTTTAACCGCTTTGTCGCGGATATAGTACAACTTGGATCGGCGAGCGCGAGATTTTTTGGTCACTTCGATTTTATCAATCATTGGAGAATAGAGCGGGAAAATTCTTTCCACTCCTACACCAGAAGCTATTTTTCTCACGGTAAAAGTAGCTCCCATTTCTGTGCCATGTTTTCTAGCCAGCACGATACCCTCAAAAGCCTGTAAACGGAATTTGTTGGCTTCTGTCTTTTTTGCATCTTTCTTTTTCTTTTCCCCCTTTTTTTCTGTTTTTTCCTCTAAAATTTTGGACCAGACATTTATAGTATCCCCAGCTCTGAAATCAAGCTTTTTGCGGGCTTCTATATCCACCGGGCTCCACTTTATGTTATTCAACAATCTCGTATTTGCCATAACACACACATTAACATAAAGGATTTTACTAGGCAAATAAAGCCTGATAATCCTTCACGCAGTAAACGATTCTTGGATCGTCTGGCGGATAGGGAGTATAAATCGTTTCTCCGCATTTGGCGCAGTTTCGGTGATGCATGCCCGGTTTGGTCATTTTGGCGAATCTTTTGTTTTCCCGGCATTTTGGACATTCATGTGAAAGAGGCAAACCGATTTTGCGCATTAAACCAAGTTCTCCTTGGGTAATCCTGTAAGCTCTGGCACAGTTGGCGCACTCAATAATTTCTTTCAAAATTTCATCGTTAGTTTCTTGAATGGTGTCCGGTAAAACTGCTGACTTTATCGTGCATTCGGTCGAAGAGTTATCTTCATCATCCCAAGCATAACCCATAGCCAGCGCTTCCTCTTTTGATTTTGGAAAGAATTTCATGGCGGTCGATTTATTATACGGAAACTTACTCATTTCCGGCGGAAAAAATTCCCCATACGGAAACTTACGCCCTTGTTTATCCACATAAGGATTTAATTTCATATCTTCTATAATTCTCTCTTTCAGTTTTTCGTATTCTTCCTTTGCATATTGCTTGTTTAAAATACAATAAGATTTTCTTTTTAGATTCGCACAGCCGAAATTGTTTTTCCCGGCAATATTGAAAAGACAATATTGCAGATTGATTATGTCAGGAGTGCAGTGGTAAGAGAACATGGTATTGTTCACATTTTCTCCTACCGTTGCGCATTCATACATCAGCATTGCGTTATTCCCCCAACCTGAATAGTCCCGGCAGTCTTTTGAGGAACTAACGGTGAGAAACTGGCACCATTTGCAATTTTCCGCGCCATTCACAATGTAGCACTCTTTAGAATTTCTAGAAGTGTATACATGCTCTCCGGTCACATTCACATTCAAAGAGTGTCCATCGTATTCGCGATAGGGTGCAGAAAACCAAAAATTATAGGCCTCATTTTTAAAATCATTCAAACTTTTCCAAGAATCAAACCTAAGTTCTTTTAATTTTTTAGCATATTCTTCTTTTGAATATTTCTGATTAAAAATGCAGTTAGTCGCCCCGCGCAAATTCGCACATCCAACGCAATCCGTACAACCGTAGCAGTTGCGGGAAAACCACACATTCACGCAGGAATCGCATTCATCGGAAAAAAATACCATGTAATTTTTTGAAAAGCCGATGGATCCATAACATAATTCCGAATTGAAACCTCTGATACAATCAGAGCTCCACTTCAGCCCGTTTAAAATCGAAGAGTAATAAACATTTTCGCAATAATCCGCCCAAAAAATCATATAACAATTCTTGCACCAGGAAAGGCCGTTGGAGTAATCCGAATTTTTTAGGCTGGTGTAGAGAGTTTCTTTCGCCGCGTAAGGGGTCTTCTCGCTTAATTCTTTGACTTGTTCCAGAAAAGGCCGCGAAGGATTGTAATCTATGCCGTATTCCGTTCCATCCCAATCGTCTGCCCACCAGCACTTACTGCAAAAAACTTTTATTTTACTCTTAGGAGAATGCATTGACATTGTCCGATCTCCACATTTGTCGCAATCGCGCCAATACAAACTCCATACATTAACGGACGCAAGCCGTCGGATCATCCGGCATTCCGGGCACCAAGTCGGCGGTGGCACTTTCATTTTTTCGTAAAAATTGAAATCCTCTTGCCCTATAGTAAAGTCTTGCTTACAGTTTTGACAGATTTTGGTCTCGGGTTGCATTTGTTTATTTTAACACCTTTGCAAATTCTTTCGGCAATTTAGATTCCACTTTTACTGTTTTACCTTTTAAATCTTTGAATTCTATGGATTTAGCATGAAGAACCATGCGGGAAATTCCTTTGGGAACTGATCCTTTCGGATTATAAAGCGAATCACCGACAATAGGATGATTCAAATATTTCATGTGCACTCGAATTTGATGAGTTCTGCCCGTTTTTGGTCGAACCTCCAAATAAGTAAAATTTTTTAGTCTTTTTGAAACTCTATATTCAGTGATGGCTTCCCTCATTTCCCCTCGCGCCCCCCTCCCAGACAAATAACGGCGAAAATCTCTCGGGCTCCGCCCGATCGGCTTGTTTATCACCCCTCGATCATTTTTCATCGAGCCTGAAACAATTGCATGATAAACTTTTTTCACCTCCCTGCTCATGAATTGTCTTTTCAGAAATTCATGAGCCTTTGAATTTTTAGCAAGAAGCATTACGCCGGAAGTTTCTCTATCAAGCCTATGCACAATTTCAAGTTTCGGATATTTTTTAAGAAAAAAATCAAAAATTGTTTTTTCTTTGCTATACAGATCGGGATGTACCAAGACACCGGAGGGCTTGTCTATGGCTAGAATATTTAAATCTTCATATAAAATTTTTATTTTCATCGGCACAAAACGAAAAAAGAAGTTTATCTTTTTTTTTGTTTTGTGCCCCCGCGAGGAATCGAACCTCGAATAGCGGCTTAGAAGTCCGCAGTTATATCCATTTAACTACGAGGGCTGGGTGCGCGGTGAGGGACTCGAACCCCCGACCTTCTCAGTGTAAATGAGTTGCTCTACCAACTGAGCTAACCGCGCGTAAATACCCTTTTAAATTAACATTTTCAAAGCGACGGGTCAACGATGGGCGCGGGAGAGTTTAATATTTGGGTTGATTTTTGTTTTCGCAAAGAAAAATACTCCAACACTTTTTCAATTCTTTCCTTTTTAACTGTTTCAACTTGCCCACCAATGTCATCCGTTGATAAAACAGGTTCTTTGCTTATTCGCCTAAAAAGATTATAACCAAAAAAGAAGGAGAGAAGAACGACTACGAACATAAAAAGAACAGTCAATTTCCAATAAAGATTTATGTTCGACCATAAACTTGCTTTTTCTTTTTTGAAATTCTTTTCTTTTTTGAAAAATTTTATTTTCATTTGTTACTTATTTTCTTGCTTTAAGAACTTTATAAATACCTATGGCGTAAAACTTAAAAGTTTTATCGTGAAAATTACATTCCATTTAGAAACTGTAACATTTTTATTCCCCGCATTCAGTTCTGTTTCCCTGCGCAGGTCCATGTCGATAAACTCAAGTTCATACGGAGAATTTTCTAAAAGCGTTAAAAATTTGTAAAGGTTTTCAAAATTTCCTGATCCTTTTAGTCCAACCATCAGTCCAGTTTGATCTGTCAAAATATTAACAGAAGCAACTTCCGCTTTGGCACCCACTTTAAGCGCCAATCCTTCAATTGTATCTAAAAAGGGCACAATATCGGAACTTTGCGCAAAATGAGTTTCTAGCTGTTTCATTTCTCCTTCTATTATTTTGATTGAACGGTCAAGCGTTTTTATTTCATCTCGTCTAAACGATTCATTTCGCCACTCAAGTTCTTTGGCTTGTGATTCTTTTTCATTATTATTTATCGCTCTGTAAAAAAAGAAAAAAATCAGACAAGAAAAAATAAGAAATATCGCAGAAAAAAATAATGATATTTTGGGAAAATTGCTTTGGGTGTTCATAAAATAATCTACTTAGGAATTAGGCTTAAAAAAAATTGGATATCGGACCCCTTTATAAAATTTGAAATGGGTAAGTCAACTTGTTTAAAAAAAGTGCTGTCTTCGAGCGCTTGACGAAATAAAAGCAAGACTTCCCGGGAGGGAGCTATGCCTTGAATACTGATTTTTTTGCTCTGTGGAGAGTTATTTTTTGAATCACCTTCGTAAGAAATACCAGTAATTTTAATATTGGGCATTTTTTTAAAAACGATAGCATTGATTACTTTTTTAGAAATAGTAAATTCATCACTGCGAGCATTCTCAATTAGTGTTAATTTATTACTTAAATCCTTTATCACCGCCAGAGTTTGCTCTTCAGGTAGAGGCACTGGTTCGCTTTTTTGTATTTCTAATTTGGCATTAACAAGATTAACTTTAATAGAAGAAAGAAAATAGGACGGTAAAATTATGACAAAGGCAATAAGGAAAGAGACGCTCGCTATTACCAAAAACAAAACTATTAGTCTATAATAAAAACCTTTAATCATTTCTCTCTTCTCTTGATTTGGAATTAAATTAATCATTCCGTGTTAAAATTTTAAATTTATTATCAATAATTATCATTGGTCAAAATCCCGCAAAGCTAGCCCGAGCGCGGCTGCAAACGAAAGCGCTCGTTTAAAATTTATGTCTGGAATATAATTTTCTATGTCCGCTATATTGACCCAAACATTCGCCATCTCCACCGGACTTTTCATGCTGACTGAAAAGTAATCCGAAAGCCCTATCAAATTAGAATCCCCGCCGCAAAGAATAATTTTCTTGATCGATGGATTGTTTTTGCCTTCTTCATCCTTATGCGTATGCCAATATAAAAAATGCTTGACTATTTCGTCGCGCAAAATAGAAACACTGTTCAAAAGCACCGAAAATAGTTCTTTATTGGGAGTATTGCGCTCGAGGCCGTATTTGCGCTTCATTTTTTCCGCTTCGGCAAAACTTATTTTGAAATTCTTGGCAATCATACCATTCAGCATCACCCCGCCTAGGTCGAGCGTGGAAGTAAACATCACTACTCCGCGAGAAATAATAAAAATACCGGTGCGCTTTTCTCCAAAATCCACAATCATATAAGTCTCCAGGTCGCCATTTTTAATAACCGCCCTGGCAATCGCCTGCGCTTCAAGTTCAAACGACTGAACTCCGATTTGAGCATGCTTAAATATAGAGAGATAGCTCTCGATTACATTTTGGGGAATGGCCGCGACCTGGAGCTCTAAATTTTGCGCATCTTGATTAAGCAATTCATAATCAAAAATAGCTTCGGACGCTTGGATGGGTATATGCTCTTCAAGAGAAAGCTCAATACTCTCTCTGATACTTACTAATCCTGATTTTTCCAACCGGAGCTTAAAAAGATACACTTGCTCCTCTGGTAAGGAAACACGCACCGATTTTAATCCAACTTCGGCCTTAAGCGACATCAGAATTTCCTCTATCCGTTTTGAATTTTTAATTTTACCCGACTCAATAATGCCGGGCGGTATGTTGCGTTCTCCATGCCGACCGACTCGAATGCCATTTTTTGTATTGACAAGCTCTATAAATTTTAATGATTCATCTGAAATATCCAAACCAAAAGAGGGCGCTGCCAGAAAAGAAGGCACCGGAAAAAACCTGTTGAAAAATTTGTCAAAGGAATTCATAGACATAATAATATTATACCCCGTATTTACCACGTATGCTACAATAAAAAATGCGCAGTGGTTTTTTATAGCCTTGGGCGCCCTGTTTTTATGTTAAAATACTGATATGAAATACGACATCAAAGATATTGACTTGGCGAAAAAGGGAATGACTAAAATTGAGTGGGCAAAGAAGGACATGCCGGTACTTTCTGGTATTGCTTCCAATTTTAAAAAATCAAAACCGTTTAAAAATATCACCATCGGAGCTTGCCTGCATGTGACAGCTGAAACGGCCAACTTGATGATTGCCTTAAAAGAAGCTGGCGCAAAAGTGGGACTTTGCGCTTCCAATCCCCTTTCTACTCAAAACGACGTCGCGGCGTCGCTGGTGAAAAATTTCAAGATTCCCGTTTTCGCCAAGAAGAATGAAAATAAAAAAAAATATTTCGCGCATTTGCGCAGGGTACTTGATATGCAGCCGGATATTACGATGGATGACGGAGCGGATTTGGTGGGAGAATTGCATTCTAAAAGATTAAATCAGGCTTCAAAAATGATCGGCGGAACAGAAGAAACCACCACCGGCGTTTCTCGCTTAAAATCTATGGCGAAGGAAGGAACGCTACTTTTTCCGGTAATTGCTGTGAATGATTCCATGACCAAGCACTTTTTTGATAACCGCTACGGCACAGGACAATCAACGCTTGATGGCATCATCCGCGCTACTAATAAACTGATAGCTGGCTCGGTTTTCGTGGTGGCTGGTTATGGATGGTGCGGAAAAGGGTTGGCGATGCGAGCTCGCGGAATGGGAGCCAGCGTTATTGTTACGGAAATTAATGAAATCAAAGCGCTGGAAGCGCTGATGGACGGCTTTCGAGTGATGACAATGGTCGAAGCTGGGAAAATAGCAGATTTTATTTGTACCGTCACTGGCAACACGGATGTTATCGGCAAAGAAGTATTTAAAACTATCAAAGATGGGTGCGTGCTAGCGAATTCTGGACATTTTGATGTGGAGATTGATCTGGTCGCGCTCCAAAAAATTGCAAAAACAAGAAAAGTTTTACGCGATTTTGTGGAAAGTTATGAATTAAAAAATGGAAAAACTATATTTATCTTAGCTAGTGGACGATTGGTTAATTTGAGTAGCGCCGAAGGGCATCCCGCGTCGGTTATGGATATGAGTTTTGCCAATCAAATTCTGGCCGTAGAGTTCATCCTGAAAAATAAAGACAAATTAGAAAAAGGGGTGCATGTCTTGCCTGAAATTTTAGACAGGAAAATCGCAGCTTTAAAATTAAAAAGCTTGGGTATACGCATTGATACTTTGACTGAAAGACAAAAGGAATACATGTCTGGCTGGCGTGAAGGCACAAAAGCGTAGCTTTTGTGAGCCGGAGCAAAATAATTTATGAAAATCGCAATTACGGGAGCCCAAGGAGTAGGTAAAACTACGTTAGCCCAACAAATAAAAAAGAACTGCCCCGACTTTAAAATTTTACCTGAAGTAGCGCGACTGGCCAAGGAGGCAGGATATAATCTTGATCAGACTGCGACACCAGAAACAGAATTTTGGATAATTAATAAACAAATAGAGTTAGAAAATATAGACAGTAAATGGGTGACCGACCGCTGCAGTATAGATTTGCTTGCATACATTCATCATTTGTTTGCCGAGGAATCAGATCTGATTGAATTTGCCACTAAAACATTAGTGCCAAGATTTGGTAATTATGATTTGGTTTTGTATTTGCCCAGTGGCGAATTCGCGATTGAAGATGATGGCATACGAACAACTGATATAAAATTTCAACAAGCCATAGACCGAAGGATTAGAAATATTTTAGAAGAGCATAAAATTCCATTTGTTGAGATAATTGGCTCGCCCAAAGAACGATTTGCTAAAGTCAAAAATTTGTTTAAAAATTAGTAAATTTTTGTAGTATAATAGATCTAATATATTTTATGTTTTACAAACACAACAGCAACTACACAGTCGAGTCTGTGACTTCCGGGCACCCGGATAAGATATGCGATCAAATATCAGATGCTATTTTGGATGCATACCTTTCACTTGATCCGAAAAGCCGAGTAGCCGTCGAAACCTTTGGCGGACATGGAAAACTTGTTATTGGTGGAGAAGTTACTTCGAAAGGAAAAGTAGATTATGTAAAAATTGCTCGTGATATATATAGGGGTATAGGATATCAAGAGGAGTTGGAAATTTCGGCGCATATCGTCACCCAATCTCCCGACATAGCTATGGGGGTGGACAAGGGTGGCGCCGGCGATCAAGGCATTATGTATGGATTTGCGACAAATGAGACTCCGGAATTTCTGCCAAAAGGAGTAGTTTTAGTTCACCAATTATCAAGACGTCTGGAAGAGGCCCGAAAAAATGGCGAAATAAAATGGCTTAAGCCCGACGGTAAAACCCAAGTAACTTATGCTGATGGTAAGTTGCATACTGTATTGGTCAGCGCACAGCATTCTCCCGAGATTAAGCAGGAAGAAATAAGGAAAGAAATTACTGAAAAAATAATTAATCCTTTTCTTTCTGTGGAAGAGAAAAAAACAGTTAAAATTCTAGTCAACCCTACTGGCCAATTCATTCAAGGCGGTTTTGAAGCAGACACTGGCCTAACCGGACGAAAAATAATGGTAGATACCTACGGCGGGATAATCCCCCACGGCGGAGGATGTTTCTCCGGCAAAGACGCAACCAAAGTAGATCGTTCTGGCGCCTACATGGCGCGCTATGTGGCAAAAAATCTTGTCGCGAATGGTTACGGCAAAGAAGTGCTTGTATCTGTCGCTTACGCTATTGGTATGGCAGAACCGCTCATGATAGAAACCTTCAATGAAAAAGGCGAAGATCTATCCAAGATAGTCCGCAATAATTTTGACTTCAAGCCGCTTTCAATAATTGAAAAATTGGGACTTCGAGAACCGATCTTTGAGCAGACCGCCACTTACGGCCACTTTGGCAAGCCGGATTTGCCCTGGGAGAAAATTGAGAAGATGAAATAACTGACCTTAAAGTAGTTGAGGATATTCAGTTTATTTGTCCCCCTTTAGTTTTTTTGCCAGTTCAGCCAGCTCTTTGTCATTTGCTCTTTCAAAATCATGTGAAGATATGTAGCCTTCATATTTATCAAAATATTTATTCACTTCTGATTTAATAGGCTTCCATTTCTTCATATCCGCAGTTCCATGCATTGGAAATAATTTGGCATGTATGTGATCAATTCCAAAGCCCTCAAACACCATTGCTGTACGGCCAACATCTTCAAGCTTTGAATCGAGAAGTTTTGCAACTTTTTTTGTTGCTAAAATAAAATCAGACAGTACCTCATCAGGAAGATCAAAGGCATAGCTAGTGTAATGCGTTTTTGAAATTACCACAGTGGCACCTTTAGTATTAGGAAAAATAGATAGGAAAGCGATATGCTTATTATCCTCCCAAACAACATGAGCAGGAGCTTCGCCTTTTATTATTTTACAGAATATGCAATCTATCATGTGAAATTTATATCAATTTTTATAATAAATAGCAATAAAATCTTGTGTTGATTTTAGCGAGCTCTTGCGCCGACAGGAATCTCGTCATTTGGTTCAAGTAAAGAAAATTTTCCATCCGCGCTCGAAACCGCCAAAATCATACCTTGGCTTTCAAATCCACGAATCATTCTCGGTTCTAAATTAGCGACAAACATACATTTTTTACCAACCAAAACGGAACAGTCTGGAAAATACAAAGAAATTCCGGAAACTATTTGTCTCGGCTGTGATTCCCCTAAATCAACAGACAATTTTAATAATTTATCTGTCTCAGGAACTTTTTCAGCTGAGAGAATCTCTCCCACCACAATATCAACTTTCTTAAAATCTTCTATCGAAATCATCTGGCAATTGTAACATAATGTTGCTAGACTATAGAAATATGCAGTGGTTTTTTATAGCTTTAGGCGCGCCATTTTTGTGGGCAATCGAATATCACTAAGGGAATTGGAACTGATATAATAAAGGGCATGTTGGAGTCAAAAACAATTTTTGAAAAAGTACTTGAAGATAAGGAGCAAGTCCTGCGTTTACATTACAATCGCTTGCTTGAATCTGCACAAGTCGGAGACAAACCGTTCGATAAAAAATTTTATGAAACAGCACCTTTGCCACACGCCCTGAATCAGGCAACGGATATCGTTATTGTTTTAGGTGACCATATTGGGGATGCTACCCTAGAATTACCTGTCATAACATCTTTAGACAGGTATTTTAAACTCAATTCTCTAAGCGGGGAAAAAATTACCGTAATTAGTTCCCATCAGGATCTTTTTAGTAGTCTAAAAACAATATACCCAGAACTTGATTTACTCGATAAGGTTGAATCTTTTCATCCCCATCCAAAAGATAAACTCTTTTGTTTTAATCTTAATAGAAAATTCCACGACTATCATATTCTTGGAATGAAGACAATGGACGAGCAAGACCCCATGAAAGTTTTTCGCCGTGATTGTCAGGACTGGATAAAAGAGGAAATACCAATTCAGCCAGGCAGAATAAAGAAATATGATATGTTGCCTATGAGAATAATGAGAAACATGGAAATATTATTAGGGCAGAAGTTATATGATGATATTTATAGTGTCAGAGAATTTATTCCAAAGGATAATAACTTTGAGGATCAAAAAGAAATCCTGATCAGAAAATTTAATCTTGATAGAAATAAGCCGTTAGTTACAATTTCTCCAGGATCAAGCGCTCAAGGAAAAGAATATACTCCAGAATGTTGGGGGTCTCTCATTTCTATAATTTGTGAACAAAAATCAGATGTACAAATATTTTTTATTGATGACACGAATGAAGAAAAACGAGTTCTAAATGGCGACATGGTTAATCGTTTAAAAAGAGACAAGCCCTATGCCCTAAACAGAGGTAGTATTATGTTAAGCGAAATGAATACTCTTATGCACATGACTCGTGTTAGTGTGACTCCAGACACAGGTTTGGGTCATTATTCTAGTATGTGCGGAACACCTAATGTTATGTTTAGTTTGAGTAATGCTGTGTTTTGGTCTGGTCCTAATACTTTTCGCATAACTCATCCGTATGGAAGAGAAATGATTCGTAATCATGCTCTGGTTGATTTAAGTTTTAAAGGTAGTGAAAATTTATTCTATTACGGAGAGTCAGAAAACAAGAGAGGAGCATCGGATATTTTGCCAGAACGCGTAGCCGCCAGGGTTCTAGAAATTATCAATAACTCATAACTTTTATTATGAACAAAAAAGAATCAGAAGCGCCAGTTATTTTTGTAGCAGGCATATTAGAGAAAATAGAAGGAAATGTAAAAAAAATTTTCCTTCAGACGCGCTGGAAACCCGAAAATAGTCCCCAGTATTCGGGCTTGTTTGAAATTCCCGGTGGACGTATTGACAGCTACGAAAATGTCTTTGACGCAATTGTCCGTGAAGTGAAAGAAGAATGCGGATTGAAAATAACGGCGTTCCGTAATTCTTTTCAGGAAGAGTCATTCAAGGTGAACCAATTTGAGCAAACAATGATTTTCCAGCCATTTATGTGTCAGCAAGTTCTTAATAAAAATGACGGGAAGCTATGGTTCGGTTTTATATTTCTTTGCGAGGTTGAAGGAAAACCGATAATGCAAAAGGGTGAAACAAAGAACCCTCAATGGGTAAGTCTTGAGGAGTTAGAAAAATTGTTAAGTGAACAACCAGATAAGATTTTTCCGCATCAATTTCAAGCTTTAAAATATTATGTGGAAAGTATGAAGCAGAAATAAAGTTATTAAAATGAAAAAAATAATAAATAAATGGCATTCAATGTTGGATATGCCAAAAAAGGATTTTGATTGGCATCAGAATGATGTGGCGGATGAATTGCAAGAATTTAAAGAAGCTAAAAGTTTAATGGATAAATGGAGTGAATTGTCGGATGTTGTTTATACTTGTACCCGGGCTTGTTGGTCTGATCATGAAAATATAAAATATCCTTTCAGTAAAATCAGTTTTTACGCGGGGCTTTTATATATGTTCCCCAAATATACTCTGCGTTGGAAATTTTATAGGGTCTTGGGAAAGAAAATAGATAAGAATGTCAAAATAACCGAAGTGCGAAATCCAAAGAAAATCGAAAAACTGCAAAAAATCGCCCGTAAATACAATCTGGACGAAAAACAATTGGAAGCTGAAGCAAAAAAATTAATGAAAAGATGGATTTTTCTGAAGTAAAAATTATGAAAACAAAACTGAAAGAAGTAGGAAATAAAAGCAAATGTCCGATGGCGGTAATGATGCGAAATGGAAAGATACTGACGGGATATCGTAACTACACAAAGGACAAATGGAAAGATATCTCTGTTTGGACTACTCCTGGTGGTAGATGTAACATTGGAGAAACTATTGAAAATACATTAAGAAGAGAGGTGGAAGAAGAAGTCGGTATCACTGAGTTTGAAATCATTGATTTTCTTGGAGAAGTATCTGGCATGAAGAAAGGTGATACTGTAATAATATTTTTTTGTACTACAAAACAGGAAGCCAAACTTATGGAACCAGAAAAGTTTTCAGAGTGGCGTTGGGTATCAAAACATGAATATATAAAAGATGAAAAATATGGTGGCTTTAATTCTACAGTACGAAAAGTAATAGTGGATTATCTTAAAAATCAAAAAACATTTTCCTAAAATAATTTCAGTAAGAACCGTTCGCCTAAATTCAGCTTCAGCAATATCCTGAATTTAATAACTATGTTATACTAGTCATATGCTTGAGGGGAAGAAAAATAACGATTGGTTTTTATGATTGGTTTGTTAATCGTATTGTCTCGAATTTTACTTCGTGTTAAAATAAAATTATGAATACTTACAATGTAACAATTCCGAAAAGTTTGGCTCAAGTGGGCGATTTAGTGCTTGTACCCAGAAAAGAGTATGAGTCTTTTTTGCAGTTTAAAAGATTTAAAGAATATATTCCCACATTAGCAGAAAGAAAAGCTCTAAAGCGGGCAGAAAGAAATTTAAAGATGGATAAAATTTTGTCATACGATGAACTTGTTCGTAAACTGGGAATTAAAAATTGATGAAACTGTTTTTAAGGTTTTAAAGAAAATCCCTATTAAAAACAGAGGAGTGTTGCTTTCTGTCATCAAACTTTTGCCGACTAATCCTTTTTATGGAGATTTGCAGAAAATGCAAGGTGAAGAAAATTCTTGGCGACGCAGAGTTGGATTATATAGAATATTTTACAAAATAAAAACTAAAGAAAAAATTATCCTTGTATTTAAATTAAAACGGAGAACTTCAAATACTTATTAAATTTATGCGAAAAATGTTCAAAAATAAAAAACATAGTTGTGCTTTATGTAAACCTTATAAAACTGGTCATCAAAACCGTTGGAAATCTAAAGACTTAGAAAAAATAAAAATTTTTGAAAAAGAGAAAATATTTTTAACTAAAATTATGCTATACTAACCATATGCCTGAGGGGAAGAAATGCCCTTAATAAATCATATTTTGAGATGCAACACAATATTATTTAAACCCCTTTAATACATACTCCTTTACATTTGGAGGAAATTCGTAGTTGTTGACTTCCTCTTCTCCAATCCATTTTACATTTGTTGTATCTTCTAATGGTTTTGCTTCTCTTGATTTATATTTACATATAAAAACCAGAGCTAAAACATCATCGCCATTATTTCTAGAAAAAGTGTTGTCATGAACGAGATATATCTCATCATATATTTCAATTCCTACTTCTTCTAAAATTTCCTTCTTGATATTTTTTAATAAAATACCATGTTCTTCACCTATAGACTCTATTTTTCCACCAGGTATACTCCATTTACCTCCTTCATGGCTTTCTTCAAGACTTCTTTGTGCAATTAAAACTTTATTTTCATTATTTACTATCACAGAATTGACAATGACTGAATAGAATTTCTTCATAAATGTTTATTCATTTTTCATAGTGAATTCTCTTTTGAATTAGAACGATTGATGTATGCTAAAGATATGAAAAAAA
>CAYHGI010000004.1:0-30785 GCA_964356285.1 uncultured Candidatus Saccharibacteria bacterium | reverse complement strand
TTGGCGCATAAATGAAACTTAATTAAAAGTCTCATATGTTTCTGAACTTATGCAGGGCGAAAATGCCTTTATTTTATACGGTTAATTGTGATATTTTATATCGATTAAAACATACGCATCTTTCTCGATTAGAAAATAGAATCGCACCCCCTTATCTACCCTGGCTTGCCATATACCTGCAGATTCTTCATACTTTTTAGCGCGCAAAGACGGATGCCTTAGATTTTTTATCAAAAAGCCCACTTGCTTATAAAATTTAGTGCGTATAATTTTAGGAAATTGTTTAAAATTTTTATTGAATTTCGGGGTGTATTCTAAATTCATTTATTTTTCCAGAGATTTCCTCAATGTAGCCACGGTCTTAAAAGGACCAGCTGTTTTCCCCATTTTATATTCTAAAATTGATTCTTGTAAATCCTTGTCAATTTTTGAAGAAGTAAGATGAGCGGAACGCAAAATAGACTCGTAAACTTTTCGAGGTAAAACAATTAAATCGTCATTTTTTATTAAATTTTTGGGGATGGTTAATATATTCATATTTATATATTAAACTGAACTCATCTTTTTTGCAAACAAAACAAAGAACAGCAAACTGTGCAACATCCAATGTTGCACATATGAAAAAGACGGTAGAAAAAAGAAGAGCCGTACATTTCTGTACGGTCTTCGTGAAAGTTTTATCGAGTGCATTCATTACTCGGATCAGTTCTGTTGCCAAGTTGATCAGACTCCGCGTGCCAAAGCCGCAGTTTTGGTACGCGCCTAAAGACGGGCGTAGGCGTAGGCTGTAGAGGCCAACCAACTTGCCTGGTCGTGCAAGATAGCCCGATCTAGCTCCTCGTAGGGATCCTCATCAAAGGATTCCTCCTCCGAATCATCCTTTTCGAGGTTTGCTAATGCGAGCTGCACTTTTGGCAAGTCGTCTTTGACGACCTCTGTCAGAAGTTTACCCAACTGCTCAATATGAATTGGAAACTCCATGCTCAAGTGAGCTATCCATGAGTCTCCTTTCACATCGGTGACAACGATCTCATCACTGGAGTCTGGTGCGTCGCTAATTACTATTAGCGGCATGCACACGACACCACGCAATAGGGTTTTTGCCCCATCGACGTCTTTCAACCCAGTAGCGGTAACAATCACCGCCATTGGACAAAGAGTCCATCGATTCCTCAAGTCCACACCCGATTTTACTCGTCTGTGGGTCCTGAAGATTTGACCTAGGGTTCCCATCTCCAACGAGACCGGATCCTGGATCTCAAGCAATTCCTTCAGACGAAGGATTTCGCTCTCTTCCATGGGTTTTCCGGCCTTGTCTTCGAACCCTTTGACATGCCCGTACGCCCTGGCACAGTTCTCCGACCCTTCAATCTGGTCGGCCAAATCTCGGAGAATCTCCGGATCCAGCTTTCCATTTAGATGGGAGAAACCGTCATGAACGTACGCCTCCATTACAAATGGTGGCGGTACGTCTGGCGCGAACCAAGGATCAGGATAGAGTGTCACTGACACTTCCCAATCCGTTGGGTTTTTGATCTTTTGCCACCTTTCGGTGGCCTCCTTTTTTTTGAATTTCCCTGACACAATTCGTTCCCGGCAATTGCCAAGAAAATTGCGAATCGTGTCGTTGTCTAACAACGGGTGGTACTAACCCACCCCTGCCCATCGCTGGGCAAAATTTGTCGGACCCATTGCTGAGTACGGCTTCCTAAACGCAAATTATTGTGTCCAAAAAGCCGTACTCAAGCCTATTTCAATGAACCAATCCTACCTTTACATTATACACCCAATCAAGCTAAAAGTCAAGGAAACTAAAAATACCCTTATTTACAGGGGTATTTTTCGTAACGCTCACAAACCCCCAGCATCAGCTGGTATTTTTAATTATTCTTTTACTTCAAGCCTGTCGTATTCATGTTTATTAAACTCATCATAATATTTCTTCTCAAAATCGTATATGGGTACACCAAGATACCCGTTATATTTCTCTGACATTTTTTCAATTTCTTCTTTAGTAAACTTCCTTTTAAAATCTCTCCATCCAAGTTTATTGGCTAGATTTTCAAATAACTGGTGATCATCATAAAGAAACAAATCATCAAGCAGTTTTTCGTAATATTCTTCGCGAAGAATAATTTTTCCTTCAAAATTTTCCGTATTTTTATTAAAATGAAATTCTTTGGCGTGTTCTAGTAAATCCTTTTGAACATTTTCTAAAGTGTTGACATCTTTCTTATATTTTTCGTCTACAAAATCAGAAAGATTGCCATACACAAAAGAACTTATCTCTAATGCTTTTACTATATTTTCATACTGCGTTTTATTTATATTGATTTTCATAAATTCACATTACATGTAATATTTAATAAATATTCCCCTTCCAATCAATATCCTCAATAAATACGGAATTAGAATCAAAATTAAATTCAGCAATAACTCGCCATTTCATATCTCAAATGAGAACAACTTCATTGCTTTGCGCGATGGTTTTTTGCCATATCGTTTTTCTATGTCATGTTGTTCTTGAGAAGAAACATACGGCAAAATGAGAGAGCGAAATTTCATAAATTCATTTAAGAAAGCCTGGCGAACAGTGTGCGTAACCAACTTTTTTATTTCTTTGTTTATTTTAGCCGAAGTATTCATGCTTATATATTAAATCAAACTCACATTTTTTGCAAACCAGTGTATAAAATGCCTTTATTTGAGAGCATTTTATGGTAATATTAGAGGCATATGATGTGGGGTAAAAAAATAGTATATTTTGTCCGGCACGGACAAACCGAATGGAATGCCCAAAATATCCGACAGGGGTCAGAAGGGCCTTTGACTGCGGAAGGCAGAGCGCAGGCGTTCGCCACGGCGAAAAGATTTCCGAAACACAAAGGACGTCCGCAAATCATCATCTCCAGCACTTATGAACGCGCCAAAGAAACAGCCGAAATCATCGGAAAAGAACTGAATATGAAAATAGAATATTCCGAACTTTTGGTGGAGAGAAGAAATCCTTCGGAAGTTGTCGGACATTGGGGACAAGAAGTCGGGGTAAAAAAAATTATCAGCCAGATTGACAAAAGCTATCATCCGGACGATCTTCGATTTTCTGATGAAGAAAATTTCATGGATCTGAAAATGAGAGCAAAAAAATTATTGACTTTCGTCAAGAGAAGAAACGAAAAAAGAATTATCATGGTAACGCATATGATTTTTCTGAAAATGATCGCTTCCTATATGACTTACGGCGAAGCTTTAACTGCTTCGGAATACAATACTCTCTCTTTTTTTAATCCGCTGAACAACGCCAGTATGGCCATCTGCTCTTACACTCCGCATTGGTTTAAAAAGGGAGAATGGAAAATCCTCGTCTGGAACGACTTGGCAGGCTAAAACAAAAAAACCAGTAGAAACAAACTTTTGAAGGGGTTTTGAGCGCGACGGCGCGAAAACTTCAGGATTTTTTAAGCTTCAAAAAATCCGTACCGAAAAAAGTTTAGTTTCTATTGGTTTTTTAAACTATTTTAGAGCCTCAGCGTCTGCCTTGGACAAGAATTTAAATTGATTACCTCCGCACTTGCTGCATTGGCCCTTGGCGGAATACCTGCCGTTCTTTTCCTCCACTTTTACATTGGTCATCACTTGCATCGTTGGCTTATTGTTCGCATCTCTACACTTCATACACAAAGCTTTTAGTTCTGCCATAAAATTTCTTTTAAATTACTAATTAATAATATCGGTCCAGTATACCATAAACTATTTTATTGCAAAATCAGTAAACTCGCTTGTAGGTTCCAACCATTCTGTGTCCACTTTTTCCACTTCCGCGTGATCTGGCCCATATTTACACCATTCAATAAATTTTTTCAGATCTTTGTCTGCACCTTCAGCCACTATTTCCACCGTCTCATCCGGCGCATTACGGACAAAACCAGTCAGACCCAGCTTTTCCGCTTCTATCCGAGCCGTATCGCGAAAAAACACTCCCTGCACTTTCCCATAGATTTTCAAATCCGTTCGTTTTTTCATAATTTTCACTATTCGCTTATTCGCGCGAATTAGAGATTAGAAATTAGAGGATTGATAATAATTTGGATATCAGAGGATTAGGTGTTTTAGATATAAAATAAAACATTGTTAAGCTGACCTGTTCTTTTTCTAAAATATCCGCGTTAGCGAGAATCATTAAGTGTTTAGATGTCGCCTTGAAAGAAAGTTTAATAGCTTCGGCGATTTCCCCTACCGAGGCGCGACCAGATTTTTTAATAAATTTTATAATTAAAATTCGGCGCTTGTTAGCGACTGCTTTTAGGTTTTTTTCAAGTTCTTTTTCGGTCATAACCACAAACATATTATACTAAATAATCCGGCATATCACTATTCGCTTATTCGAGCGAATTAGAGAATAGAGATTAGGGAATAAACAGGGGTTTTATCGCAAATAAATTTTAGCATATCCGCCCGCCTCTGGTGGATATTTATATGCCTCTGGCATACGTATTCGAATACGGATATAAATATACTAAAGAAAAGAGAGTTAACCTCTTCTTATTATAGAATAGGAAAACTCCTGCACGATAACAATAACGGCTATAATCCCCGCGATATAAGAAAGATATTGCATAAATGTGTGGTTTTTATAATTTTGTAAATCGACCAAAAAATTAATTTTCAAAACATTTAGGATTTAACCAGCGACTATTATCTAAACACAACTTAAAATTTTTTATATCGTTAGTTTGGCTATTGTTTTCTTGACGTATATCTTCAATTTTTTGAAAATACTGATTATTTAATTCTAAAATATCTTTTTCAGATCTTGAGTGAAACAGTATTATTTCTACGGCGACAACTACAACAACGGCAAAAAATCCACCGATAATTCCAAAAATAAAATTACTATTTTCTTTTTTCTGATCTTTTACTTCGTCTTTTAAAGAAATAACTTCTTTTGCTAGAGATGCAATTGTAGCTTGCAAAGCCGAAACATCTGGTGGTAATTCTTCTTTGGAAATTGGTTTGGGGAGTACAGGCATAAATCATCTATAAAAACCCCCTATTGTTAGTACTCCATTTTCTTCCTCAGCGGCTATGTCAAGATTTTTGTATTGAAAAAAATCAATACCACCAAAAGAAACTCCTGGATTAAATGTAACTTCTGGGCCAAACATAACTCCATTCACATTTATTCTTACACGCGGGCTCAGGGAGCTATCGGAGTTTTCTTGGAATATGTCTGAAAATCTATATCTTGGCATATTATTCATTATACTCCTTAATCAAATCTAAACAATCTTCATATGCTTCAGCTTTACCATTCATAAATTCATTAAATCCATATTCTTTAGTTTTTGCACTCTCTGGTAAAATCTGTCTCAATTCTTTTCTGTAATTTCTTGCTAATTCAGCAATATGCTTTTTGAATGACTCATTTGTTATTTTTTCTAAAAACCCCTTTGACATCAATTTTAGCGTTTCCTCGTGTAAATTTTGTAAATTTTCCCACAATTGAAAAGTTTTATAATTTTCATTTTTGATAATCGTTTCCCATTCACTGGACTCAATTTCAACAAAATCATTATACTTTTCAGAATACTCTTTATTCACAACCAAAAAAGGAAAATAGAAATTTTTATGTTCGTCCAAATACTTTAAAATTTTTATTGCTAGTTCTCTGCTAATATCCATATCCCAATCATTGATCGAAATATAAAAGGAGTCAAGTGTTAATAACTATTTTTTATACAAAACGAAAAACGGGATTTTTTCGATACCTATATAGTTGAACATTTTATAGTTTGCACGGCGAGCTGTCGGTGAAAGTTTGTGCATTTTAAGATTTATCTTTGGAATAAAAGGATAGAATCTAATCTCTTGATGATTCTCTTCTTTATCTTTCCATTTAAAATTCGTAATAATGGATGGAACTAGAAAACCAGATTTTAATACCTTTTCGATAACATCCCAACCAGCCCCAAAAATTGTAGATTTAGGTTTTGAGTTACTTGTTTTCACTTGAGCACGAAAATTACATCCAATGCATTGAATATCATAGAGCGGAAAATTTTTCGGTAAGAGCATTAATCTTTTAGAGCAATTAGGACATGGTACATGTTGCACCACTTCTTTTTCTCCAGCATCACCTGAATCTTGACTTTTAGACATGCTTTCATTAGATCATTTTATGATCTCGCGTGCAAGAAAATAAGAACTTAGCCCTCTACCCCAACTTCTTCAGTTCCCCTTCGTATTTCTTCATCACTTGCATGCTGGCGTCCATTTGGCTCATACCAGATTTTACTTTCTCTTGAATTTCGGAAGCGATAGTTTTGAAAAGTTCAGGATTTTTTTCTATCATCCCGACAAACATTTCTATTTGCGCCTCCGGCACACCTTGTGTGCGAAGCATTTTTTTGAGTAAAAAATTTTGAAACATACAACGAATATAACAAGTTAATTTTCGATAATCAATAACTTGCTCGGATGCCGGTGCCCGTTCACAATGCGAACTTTATTTACCGGAACCTTGAAATGCTCCGCTGCCAGTTCTAGAACACGCTCGTTTGCCATATTGCGTTCTGCTTTTTCCCGGACCAAAACTTCAAAATGATCTTTCGATAATACTTTCAAAGATTCACCTTTTGCACCTGCTAAAACTTTTACATGAATATATGTCGGCAATTTGTGTGGATCATATTATAACATAATTGTTTGCATTTTGGACTTTAATATGCAATAATCATGGGATGAATCTAGTCGTAGCTGTTCTGCCTTATGCGCAGATAATTCTATCAGTCATATTGGTATCAGCGATCTTACTCCAACAGTCGAGTGCCGGCGTGGGTGGAGCCCTGGGTGGAAATAACAATGAGAGTTTCCATCATACTCGCCGAGGCTTTGAGAAATTTCTTTTTTATTTGTCCATCGTTTGTGGAGTCCTTTTTGCTTTATTTTCTTTGCTTAGTATAATAATGAAAGCTGCCTAGGGCAAATGGTTGTAAAAGTTTTTATCTCCAAATAGAAAATCTGTATAGTTGTATGCGTAATTTTAAATTACCTTCAAAAAAAGAAATGAATTTTATCTTCTCTTCTTTCTCAAAAAAAGAAAGGATTGTTTTTGTTGGACTCCTAGTAACGCTGTTATTAAGCACAATTTTAATGCTCCAAAATATTAATAAATCTTTTATGGTGCGAGCGCCCTTGCGGGGAGGCTCTATCTCTCTAGGCATCGTCGGAGTTCCGCGTTTTATAAACCCAATCTTGGCAAATTCAGAAGCCGATCTAGATTTGGTCTCATTTATTTATTCCGGCCTCATGAGAAAAAGCTCCAATGGCACACTCATTCAAGATTTGGCGGAAAAATATGAAAAGTCACAAAACGGCTTAATCTATATTTTCACTTTAAAGGATAATTTATATTTTCAAGACGGGAAACCTGTCACCGCGAATGATATATTATTTACCATAAATAAAGTGAAGGACAGAATTATCGAAAGCCCGCAAAAGGTGAATTGGGATGGTGTTAGTGTCGAAAAAATAGACGAAAAAATTGTTAAATTTACCTTAAAACAGCCCTATGCGTCATTTTTAGAGAATACGACGCTTGGCATTATGCCCGCGCATCTGTGGGAAAACACGCCCTTAGAACTCAATAATGCAAATACAAATCCCATTGGTTCAGGACCTTATATGATAAGTTCGATAAGCAAACAATCGTCGGGAATTATAGATCATTATGAACTGATACCATTTAAAAAATTTGTCTTAGGTGAACCATACATTCAAAATATAAATTTGCGTTTTTATCAAAATGAAAACGATCTGGTCAAAGCCCTGGTTGATAAAGAAGTGGAAGAAATAAGCTCTATCACCCCTCTGAATGCAGAGAATTTAAAAAAGAAAAATTATCAAGTGGAGTCTGCGATTCTTCCCCGAGTATTTGGGCTTTTCTTTAACCAAAATGTGAACCAGCTTTTTACCGATAAAGCGGTTATCAGCGCAATCAATCAAGCAATAGATAAAAGTAAAATTGTGAGAGATGTGCTTTTTGGATATGGATTGGCAATTGAAAGTCCAATACCGCCTAATATGACGGAATATCAGAAATTAAAAACAAAAACCGATATTCCGCGTGAAGAAATATTGCAGAAAGCGCAGAATGATTTATCGAAGGTTGGCTGGAAAAAAGGCGTTGATGGATTTTTGGGGAAAACGACAACTGAGAAAAAAAAGAAAGTAACTAAAAAATTGGAGTTTTCTATTTCAACAGGCAATATTCCGGAACTTACAAAAACGGCCGAATTGATAAAGCAAGATTTAGCGGAAATTGGCATAAAAGTCGAGATAAAAACTTTTGAAACTGGCAACTTAAATCAGAATGTGATTCGCCCGCGCAAATATGAAGCGCTTCTTTTCGGTGAGATCATAAATAATGAATCCGATCTCTTTGCTTTCTGGCATTCCTCGCAGAGAAAGGATCCGGGGCTAAACGTCGCGATGTACACCAACGCAAAAGTTGACAAAATTCTGGAAGACGCGTTCGTCACCGTAGATGAAGAGGCAAGAACAAAAAAATACATTCAATTTTCTGACGAGGTAAAGAAAGACATGGGAGCTATCTTTTTGTACAGCCCAAAATTTATATATGTAGTATCAAAAAATATCAGCGAACCGAAAGTGGATCATATTATCTCGCCGGAAGACCGCTACCTGAATGCATATTTATGGTACGGCCAGACGGAAAATATCTGGAAAATATTTACTAATAACAAGGCGCTGGGTAACTAGACATTAGGCGCTAGCAAATTAAAAGCTAGAGTCTAAAGCCTGAACTTCCTAAAGCCCAAAAGAGAATCACATGATAAAGAAACACAGACTGTCCTTCAGTGCAATAAGCGTCGACAATAAAAAAGCGCCGGTCCGAGGTGGCGCGGAGCGAGAAAGCGGGCATAAAACTCACGAAAGACCGGAACGAAAAAGATTAACAAAAAATTCTACCTATCAATACCGAAAAAAGAGATTCAGGCAAGGAGGGAGATCTCCGTCCTTTGGCGGGAAAGGTCAATCAGATTCAAATGGAAAAATCCCTCCGGTAGAAAAAGACGTAATTCGTATCGTCCCGCTGGGAGGAGTGGAGGAAATCGGCAAAAATATGACCGTCATCGAAATGGGAGATGACATAATAGTTATCGATGCCGGCATGCATTTTTCTAATGAAGCCACTCCGGGAGTTGATTATGTTATTCCGAATACGACCTACCTTGAAGAACGCAAAGAAAAAATACGCGCGCTCATCATAACTCATGGACACTTGGATCATATCGGAGGCGTGCCCCTCGTCCTCTCGCGCATCGGCAACCCTCCCGTTTACTCCAGAAATCTTTCTATCCTGATGATGAGAAAGCGTCAGGCGGAATTCCCGCATTTGCCACCAATGAAAGAAAATATAGTTGAAAAAGATGAAACGATAACCTGCGGAAAAATAAAAGTCAGGTTTTTTGGTGTGACTCACACCATCCCCGACTCTATGGGAATAATCGTCGAGACAGAACACGGATGGATCGTGACTCCGGGAGATTACAAACTCGATCAGGTGGACGGCATAGTCTCCAAGGAAGAAGAAAAAGAATATGCGATCTTCGATAATGCCAAAGTTCTTCTCCTTATGACTGATTCCACCAACATCGAAAACGAAGGCTTTTCTTTGCCGGAAGTGAAAGTGCACAAAGGCCTTGAAAATTTGATCAGAAAAGTAAGCGGTCGGATGATTATTGCCGCCTTCGCTTCGCACATCACCCGCCTAGCCTACGTGGTAAAATTCGCCGAGTCACAGGGCAAAAAAATAGCCATCGACGGACGTTCGATGAAAACAAATATCGACGTGGCCATCGAAGCCGGACTTTTTTCACCTGAAAAAGATACGATCATACCAATCGAGGAGACAGACAACTATCCGCCAAACAAAGTCGTAGTTCTGATGACCGGAGCCCAGGGTGAAGAATTCGCCTCGCTCAACCGCGTCGCCAACAAGACTCATACTAAATTTAAACTGCATAAAGGCGATACCGTCATTCTCTCCGCTTCGATTGTTCCGGGGAATGAAAGAGCAGTGGAAAACATGAAAGACGGGCTCACAAGGCAGGGCGCGCGCATAATCAGCTACCGCACCGCGGGAGAGGACTTTGTGCATGCGACCGGACACGGCAATCAAGAAGATGTGAAATGGCTCCACCGCAAAACTCATCCAAAATTCTTTATTCCGATCCATGGCAATCACTATCGCCTGGTCTTGCATAAAGAGCTCGCGATGGAACTTGGTCTGAGCGAGGAGAATATCGTTGTACCGGACAATGGTTCAATCATTGAAATAGGAAATAATGGACAAAAGATAGCAACGCGAAAAGAAAAAGCGCCTTCCGGTCTGATGATGGTGGATGGTTCTTCCGTCGGAGATGCGCAGGATGTCGTTATCCGAGACCGTCAGATGCTCTCTCAAGACGGAATGTTCGTTATTATCGCCCTGCTTGATCAAAAAACCGGCAAATTAAAAAAGTCACCCGATTTGATATCCCGTGGCTTTGTTTACTTAAAAGAAAATCAGGAACTTTTACGCCAGGTCAGAATCATTATCAAAAAATCCATCGAAGATGGAGCAGCTAAAAGAAGTCAAAACAGCCCTGCAGATTTTGATTATTTAAAAGCCGCATTGGGAGAAACAGTTTCAAAATTCTTGTACCAGAAAACCGAAAAAAGGCCCTTAGTCATACCGGTAATATTAAGCGTATAGCGCCAGATAGAGCCTTAGACTCTATCTGGGAATGGAAATATAATTCATGGGACACAAAAAAATAACAATCTATGTAGCTGGTTTCCTCTTCTCCTTGCCAATCGCCTTGATGTCTTATATAAACTCGACTTTTATTTCCTCTTTTGTCAATGGAAAATTTGTTGGAATAATTTATGCCCTTGGATCAATCGTTTCCATACTCGCACTTTTGATCGCGCCTTCAATATTCAGCAAAATAGGCGGGTATAAATTTCTCCTATGGGTAATTGCTCTCGATAGCCTATCAATTTTATTGTTTGCCTTTTCAAAAAATGCGTGGAGCGCCATTTTTGCATTTGTCTTCGGTTTCACTCTTAATATTTTAATCTTTTTCTCATTGGATGAACTCTTAAAAATATTTTCCAAAGATTCTACAACTGGAAAAATAAGGGGAACATACATGACCATAGGCAGTCTAGCTTGGATAATATCACAATTAATGTTCTTTACGATTTTAGGAGAATTTTCTTTCAGGACAATTTATTTGATTAGTTTTACAGTAATGCTGTTATTTTTTATAATGTCGTATTCGCACTTTCGAGATATACCAGATCCGAATTATGACAAAACAAATATAAAAAAATATATTGGCAAATTTTTCAAAAATAAAAACCTATTTCATGCCTATGGAATAAGTTTTTTACTGCAATTTTTTTATTGTTGGATGGTTATTTACACGCCAATATATTTATCTTTCTATTTGGGTTTTTCATGGAAAGAAATCGGCTTGATTTTTGCTGTTATGCTTTTACCTTTTTCCATTCTTCCTTTTCCTTTAGGCAGATACGCAGACAAAATCGGCGAAAGAAAAATGCTAATGTTCGGTTTTACCATAGCTTCGCTGGCAACCTTATCCCTCTTTTTTATTTATCAGCCTGTCGTTTGGTTATGGGCCCTGCTGCTGTTGACCACCCGAGTCGGCGCCGCTACGATTGAAGTTATGAGCGATGCCTATTTCTTCAAGCACATTCGGCCGGAAAACGAAGAGTTCGTGGGAGTTTATCGCACCGCCTCGCCTATCGCTTATATCATTGGCCCGGCTATTGCCTCCCTAGTTTTCCTTTTTGTTCCAGCCTTTAATTATATATATGTCATCCTGGGCACAGCAATGCTTTTGGGAGTTTACTTAGCCTCGACGATAAGAAAGGGGGATATTTAATTATCCTTCGCGGCTTCTAAAGTAACTAAAACATTTTTTTCAACTCCCTTAGAGAGAACTTTGAGGTCTATTATCTGGCCGATTTTTTTTCCGCGAATGACAGAAACAAGACTTGTTTTACTGTCTAGTTTAACCCCGTCAATTTCCAAAATTATATCATTTTCAACTATGCCCGCTTTGTCTGCCGGACTACCCGGAATAACCGCCAGTTCGTCGGCATTCGCCCCTGCCTTCACCAATACTCCGTAATCCACTGTCAGATTATTTTTTGCCTGCATATCCGCATTAATAGCCACGTAGCGAAGCCCTAGATAAGGGCGAACAATTTTACCAGTAGATTTTACTGATTCAATCGCCCCCTTGACGCTGTTGATAGGCAAGGCAAAACCAATATTCTGAGACCCTTGCGCAACGGCAACATTCACACCGATCACTTTGCCTTTAAGATCTAAGAGCGGGCCGCCAGAGTTCCCCGGATTAATCGCCGCATCTGTCTGAATAACGTGGTCAAGAAATTCTGTAACTCCCCCTGCGCTACTTGCGGTTATTGAGCGCGCCAGTCCGGAAACAACCCCTACCGAAACAGTATTTCTAAATTCGGCCAGCGCATTGCCGATGGCAATAACACTCTGACCTATTTCGAGGGTATCAGAATTGCCTAATGAAAGATAAGGGAAGCCTCCGCCAGCTGGCGGATCAACTTTTATCAGAGCGATATCTAAAACAGGGTCGCGAGCTATTACTCTCGCTACGTGTTTTTTGCTATCATTGGTAAAAACGGTGTATTCAACATCTTTTTGGTCAACGACGTGCTTATTGGTAACAATCAAGCCGTCACTCGAAACAAAAAATCCCGATCCGCCGCCAATTTGTTTTTTTTCCGTGCCCTTCTGGCGATACTGCGGAATGTTGAAAGAAAAACCCGGAAACAAGTCGCCGAAAGGATTTTGTTGCTGATTCGGATCAATATAGGCTTCATATTTGGGAACTTCTTTGGAGATAATTATAGATACAACAGCCGGATTTGATTTTTTCACCGCCTCAACCACAAAAGACTCTTGGGAAAAAATTGTTTGCTTTTCTAAAATTCGTTCAGTAACTTTTTCAGAATCATTTTGATTCCGCGCTTCTTGCAGATATTCTTTGGCAAAATACCCGAAAATATCAGCTCGGAAATTCCAGACAACACCTACGCCGACTGTGATAATTATAATTGAGGATACAAAGCTAGAAACAAAGATGGTAAGAAAAAATTTATTCGTGAAATTATTTTTTATGAATCTGATCAAATTAAAATCTTGCATATTTTTATATTATATTTATTTTTTTAGTTTAAGCAAGTAGCTAATATCACCCCTTTCGAAAATACCACCCCCTGCAATAAAGTTGCAGTGCCCCTCCTAAATTAGGAGGGGAGGAATACCACCTCGCCCCGATAAAGATCGAGGCACTCCTCCTAATCTAGGAGGAGAAGAGAAAGAAGAATCCGTGGTATAATTTTTATTATGAAGTTATATCATGGATCGAAAGTTAAATCTAAACAGCTTGAACGGAAACAGGCACAAAAGGGTGAAAGCGGAGTGCTAGAAGATGAACTTTTGAACGCGATTTATCTCACTCCTGATTATGGTCGCGCAGTTGCAATGGGTTCTTTTCCATAAGGAAACAATTCGATTGACGAACAAGCCAACACGATTACTTTTGGAAATCCTCAATTATTCGACCCAGATCAAGATGTGTATATTTATGTTGTTGATTCTGAAAAAATTCCTGCAGAGAATATAAAATTAGGGAAGAATGGATTTGATTACGTTGCGAATGAAGACAAGATAATTCCATCTGAAATTAGAAAAATAAAAGCCCGTGAGGTGCTGAATTTTTTCAAGATTACTAATTGGACAGAAAACAAAGAAATTACTCGATCTTTTAAGGTAAAATAACACAACAAAAATAGAAAGGAGGTGGTTGAAGATAGTCTCAGTTTCTTCCCCTCCTAGTTTAGGAGGGGCATCCGACTTTGTCGGAGGGGTGGTATTTAAGAGACAGTAAGTGCTTCTTTTATTTTTCCAACAATTGATTCTGTTTCCGTGCTCACTTCTAAATTAGTAAATCGCACAACTTTTATATTTAGTCCGGCGAAAAATTCTGTTCTGATTTTATCATACTCTTTATTTTCTGGTTTTGAATGAATTGGTCCATCGATTTCAACTGCCAACTTTTTATCTGGACAATAAAAGTCAACAACGTATCCTCCTATACTGTGCTGTCTGCGAAACTTGAAACCAATTTGAGAATTTTTTAATCTAGACCATAATAAAATTTCTTCGCGAGTGCTTTTGTTTCTTAATTCTTTTCTTCTATGAACTAAAGGATTTACATTATGTATGAATTTCATTTGAATTTGTGTTTGAATTTTGCTTTCTCTCCTCCTAGATTAGGAGGGGCATTGCAACTTTAGTTGCAAGGGGTGGTACTTAGTGATAATTTTTTCTTAGCAAGTGATTTTTATAAAATTTTTCTTCATAAGATTTCAAGCGAATTATCTTAGTCGAAACACCCTTGTTTTTTAAGTCTTTTCTAAGATTTTTGACATAAGCTTTTTGATCATATCCCAAGGCAATAATGGACGGATGCTCTTTTATAATGTGAGGAATATGGTTCGTTAAACCAGAGAGCACTACTTTGTTAGCTAGGCCAGATTTCTTTATTAAAATTAATCTTTTTTTCTCATTAAAAAACGGGGGTTTTCCTTTTATTCTTAAAACATTCCTGTCTCGGGCCACAGAAACGATTAAAAAAGGCTTGGAAGACAATTTTCTCGCTTGTTTAAAAAAATCGAAATGACCAGCGTGCAATCCGTCAAAAGTCCCGAAAACCATAATTCTTACCATAGAGTAAGCACCCAAGGCAAAGGAATAGCCAAAAGCGTCAGTACGGCTCCCAAGAGGCCAAGATTTTTATAAAAATTAACCTGCTCGCCCATGCGAGTCATAGGGTCAGTAACTTTCCAATATTGATGCATTTGAAAAGTAGTGACAAGTAAGAAAACTGAAAGCAGAAAAATTGAAAGCTGTATATAAACGCCTAAAAGTATCCCCAAGCCACCCAGAAACATCATCAGTCCAGTCAAAAACACCGCCTCTTTTGGCATAGGTACTCCTTTAGATTGCGCATAACCAGTAAGCATACCAAGATTCTTAAAGTGATTATAGCCGCTTTTTATAAAATAACCTCCCAATAATATTCTTCCTAAAACAAATAAATAAATCATAGTTTGATATAATTAAAATGTTGGTAAACTTATTATACACCAATCAAATATTAATAACTACTTGTTTTTTAAACTACTTTTTCTTCACTTCTAAATGCAAGAAGAATTAACACTAAAATATAAACTATATGATCATCAATAATCGGATTGTTGGCTGGGAAAAGCAAAGCTAAATACATCAGTAATAGCATCAAACTACCAGCCAGACACCCCCATTTTACGTATTTGTTAAATAAGAGAGTTAATCCTACAAAGAGAAGCCCCAGCATAAATAACCAATCAATAATTGTTATACCAGCCAGACTATGAAAGATATCCGCCAAAGGACCTTGGACGGCAAAAGTAAGAAAACCTGAGGTCGGTGAACCTCCATTAATCCACGCTTTATCGGCAGTAGTCGCAAATCCCAAACCAAAAATCTTATCAAAAAACGCCCAAAGAAAAATAAAACTCATTGCAAAACGAAGTATTATTAAGACGATTTTTTGTTTATTCATATATATATGGTACTACAATAATAAATAATAAAACATTGTTTTTTATTTCAAGGAAATACTTTCGATGATCACCGCAGTAATTGGTCTGTCTGCTACTCCGGTCGGAGTGTTTTCAATTTTTGTGACAACATCCATACCAGACATAACTTTTCCAAAGACAGTATGTTTAGAATCCAGAAAATTATTGGCCGCCACGTTAATGAAAAACTGACTACCATTGGTATCTGGTCCTGCGTTAGCCATGGAAATGGTGCCTGGATTATTCTTGTTGCTTGCCCCTATTTCATCAGCAAAATTATATCCCGGACCTCCCGTACCCCAAAGAGCCATTTTAGAATTGTCTTTGGTGAGAGGGTCCCCGCCTTGAATCATAAAACCTTTTATCACTCGATGAAATTTAACTCCGTCGTAAAAACCCTCCTTGGAAAGTTTGATGAAATTGGCCACGGTGTTTGGCGCCTGTTTATCAAAGAATTCAATCGTAATATCTCCCTTGCTTGTGCGCAATGTCGCATTCATAATTTTTTCTTCAACTCCGTCTACAACTTCTTCTCTACTATTATTGCCGGTCATAAAAAACCAGGCACAAAAAATAATCACCGCCACCACAATAACTATGCTAACATATTTATTCATATTTATTCAATCTTCTTTCTTATAAAAATGAGCGACCAAAATAACAGCAATTAAAGAAAAGAAAATGGTCAAAGCAAGCATTGGAATTGAAATATATCCTCCAAACTCCGACACCAAACGCTGGTAACAAGATACACCGGAAGCGTCGCACGGCAGGGATCCCGTATCCCTGAAATAATAAATAAAATTTTGATAAACCGAAATAAAAAAACCAATAGCAAGAAGTGGAAGCACATATTTGACAATCTTTCTGTCTTTATACCAAATAGCCGCACCAAAAATAAAAGGCAGTGGAAATAGAAAAATTCTCTGAAACCAACAAAGATAACACGGCAAAAAATTAATTACTTCGGAGTAAACCAAGGAAAAAAGCGACGCAGTTAAAGACAGAACAAAACCAATCGGCAAAAAATGTTTGTCAATAAAATCCAAGAAAAAGTTTTTTTTTATTCTTAAGAAAAGAAGAAAAAGGGCAACGACCGAGAGGACTTGGAGCAGGATCGCCCCCGAACCCAAAAACAGATTTAAATATTGTACAGATTCGGACATAAAATATTATGGAAGCGGGCAGGAAGTTTTTTCTGCCAACTGCGAGAGAGAAATTTCTCCGTTCAAGCGGGATTTGTCGGCGAATTCCCATGTGGGATAACCATCGATATTTTTATCTTTGCATACTTGCAACTGTCCCCTTCCATCAGCCGTGGAACATTCAACATAAGGCAATAATTTAGCGGAAGACCCAAATAATTTTTTCTGAGTTTGGCAATGCGAACACCAAAAAGCACCATAAAAAACAGCGCCTTTGTTTCCTAAGCATTGCGCGAAAGCATCATACTTGCCAGGATCCGCAGGTATATTGCCTGAACGAAGCACTGCAGTTGCAATTACGCCCAGTATTAAAATACCAATCACTGAAAGAAAAATTTTCATATTGTTATTCATAACTTTTAGTATATCAAATTAAGAACCTTTGGCAAAAAAATAATTAATCCGATGATGATAGCCACAAATACAGACAACAGGACAGCGGCGGCGGCCACGTCTTTTGTATCTCGAGCATAAGGATGATATTCGGGAGAAGTTAAATCCATATCTATCTCGATGGCGGTATTCAGCGCTTCGGTAACCAAAACAAAACCAATCGCAAAAATAAGCGCAATCCATTCCAGACTGGAAACTTTGAAGTAAAATCCAAAAACTATCACAACCAAAGCGGATGTTAGATGAATAAACAAATGCCTCGTTGTTTTAGAAAGAACATAAAAACCTCTAAACGCGTTCAAGAATTTTTCATGATATTTTACCTCACGCCACGCTTTTTTTTCTTCTTGAGGATTCATTTTTATTCAACTTTTAAAATCCCTTTCATCCCTATTGCGCGATGACTGCCGACCGAACAGTAATATTCAAAACTTCCGGTTTTGTCGGCTGTGAATTCCAAAACTTCAGTGGCTGGCGACTGCGTCTGCTTTGTGGCAACATCAAACTCGTTTATCTTAAAATCATGGAAGCCATTTTTATTTTCAAAAATTATTTTAACCTTGTCGTCTTTTTTAACTGTTAAAAAAGAGGGTGTGAAAGAAAAATTTTTGCCCGAAACAGTAAATTCTTTAACTACCAATGTTTCTGCGGTGTTAGACGTGTTTATCGCTGGCATTTTATTGCTTATTACGTCACTTTTTTCACTATCTTCACCTCCTAAAACGGGCGCCTCCGCCTTTTCGCCTATTCCAAAAATAAACACTGTTCCTACTATCAGAACAACTAAAACAAAAACTAAAATGTATGTATTTTTCATATCCATATTATACCACTAATAAAAATAAAAACCACTTGCCCTATGGACCCTACTGATATTGTATATATATGGGTTGCGGACTTAGTTTAAGCAAATCTGCCGGCGTCATCAGGACAGCGCCCTGCTCTCGAACATCATTTTTGTAAAATAATTTAAAGCCGGTAAATTGTACTGGCTCTTTGTGAATGAATTGCTGATAAGTATTTATTTTTTTCGCCGTTTCACCCCAGCCATCCATATGCATAACAATTTGGACTTCCGGCAGCGGTTTTATGTTTTGATAGTTGGTAACCATTTTTGGGGTATAGCGATGCACGACAAGAACCTTCGGCGGAAGATTATTTTCTTTAACAACTTTTGCCAGGTAATTTGCAGTAAAATTTATATCTACGGCATCAAGTGTACCGACGATTTTCCCCGGCCGGGTATTATTCTTCATGGAAAATTCCGGGTCAATGCCTAAATGCACTTGCGACATTTTGAGATATCTTTCCAGAAGAGGAACTTCTGTTTGTAAATTGGAAAGACCGACTTGAATATCCAGAAAAACAAGAGCATTCCCGCTTGCTCCCGAATTATCGTGAGGGCGGGCAGGTATTTTTGCCGCCATGGCCAAAACTTTATCTATTTCTGAATCCGGCATCCGTACTCTGTATTTGCCATCTTTACCACTGCTTTTCTGCGCCACGACTGTAATATAATGGAGCGCTGGAACCACAGGTGTATTGGGGTCGGCCTCGTCCCACTTTTTCATTTCAGCATCTAGTTTTGCTAGTATCTCAGCTTCGGGATATTGTCCTAAAACCCCCATCTTGTTTGAATATAGATTCCCATAAAAAGCGATAATGCGCTTGAACGGCAAGATTGCGCCGGCATTGGGATAGACAGTCTTGACTGGCCAAATACTTGGCAAAAATGGATTATTCGCCAATTCATTTATTTTTTTATCATAAGCCACAGTATCAAGCGGCGGTAATCTCGAAAGTTCTTTTTTAAAAGAAACACCGCCGAAAAACTTTGGCAATACAAAAAAAAGAATGAATAACAAAAAGGTTAAAACAAAAATAAACCAGACAAAATTTTTCTTCATTGTAAAGACATCATATCAGAGTTTCAGCTGAATTAAAAATTTGATTAAAATTTTTAATTATACTATTGTACTTAGATTAGATTGGAAAGAGGTTTAAAAAGTACTTTGGGAGATCGTCTAACGGTAGGACACGTCCCTCTGGAGGACGTTATCTTGGTCCGAATCCAAGTCTCCCAGCCATTACATGCTAAGTCAGGTGACTAATACACACAGATAGTATGATTACTATATATCAGCATTTTTAAGGTATAAAGTATGATATAATCTTCAATATGAATCCCTGGATACAATTAAGTATTGATTACGCAAATCAGAGAAGCTATCTAGATGATCTTTTTAAAGTATATCCAACTATACCGGACGGTATACGTGAACTTGACGAGAAGCTTTGGAAAAATATAAAAAATTCTTTTAAAAAGAAAGATAACGCTGGACTGATAGAAAATTTAGTAAAATTAAATTTATTCCCCATTAAAGATTCTTATGTTGCTTATTTAAAAAGAGATAAAAAAGCCTCTGAAAGAAATCCTCAAACGGTTGCAAGGCTTTCCGGGCGTTTGTATGAGATGGGGCTAGATACAATATACGCTCGCTGTTCTGAACCAAAAGAAACCAACCGACAAATTGGTCCATTATTCCGTCGCTGGCTTAGTAATAAATCTCTAGGCGTTCCATATTTGAAAGCTGATGAATTTTTAACTAAAAAAGGCAATGCGGTATTAAATGCAGGAGATGCAGAAATGATGGCTTTTGCAAGAAAGCATCTTAATTATAAACACCCAAAAGGATTAGATTTCATAGCTCGTTTCAATGGTAAATATGTAATAGGTGAAGCTAAGTTTCTAACTGATTTTGGAGGACATCAGAATGCTCAATTTAATGATGCTATTGCAACAATAAAAGCCAAAAATGTTAATGCAGTTAAGGTTGCAATTTTAGATGGTGTATTATATATAAAGGGTAATAATAAAATATATCGAGATATTACAACAAAATACAAAAAGGAAAACATTATGAGCAGTCTTGTACTTCGTGAATTTCTTTTTCAACTTTAAATTTTTATATGTTTTTAACTTACGCAAACAAAAAATCAGAGATTGAAATACTAAACACCCAAAAGGCAGATTTGAAAGTGATATCTGGTAAGGGTTCAAAAAATAAACTAATTCAAGGTAATAATTTAGCTGTACTCAAGTCCTTAATAGAAGATCATGATCTGAAAGGAAAAATTGATTTAATTTATATTGACCCCCCCTTTGCAACCAACACTGAGTTTAAAATTGGAGAAAGAAGTAATACTATTAGTAGTAGTATTCTTGATGAAATTGCTTATAGCGACACACTTGTTGGAGCTGATTTTTTAGAGTTTTTAAGAGAGAGACTTATTTTACTTCGTGAACTATTGTCGGAACAAGGCTCAATTTATTTGCATATTGATTACAAAATTGGCCACTATGTAAAGTTAATTATGGATGAAGTTTTTGGAGTAAAGAATTTTCGTAATGATATTACTAGAATTAAATGTAATCCGAAGAATTTTCACAGAAAAGCATACGGTAATATAAAAGACCTTATACTTTTCTACACAAAAAACGGAAATCCTATTTGGAATGATCCAAGAATTGCTTTTTCTAATGCCGACGAAGAACGCTTATTTAAAAAAACTGACAAAGATGGAAGAAAGTACACCACTATACCATTACATGCTCCCGGAGAAACAACAAATGGAAATACTGGAAAAGAATGGCGCGGAGTAAAACCACCACAGGGGCGGCATTGGAGAACAGATCCAAAAATTCTAGAGGAATGGGATAAGCAAGGTTTAATTGAATGGTCAAAAAACGACGTACCACGAAAGAAGATTTACGTAAATGAGAGAGAGGGTAAAAAAACCCAAGACATCTGGGAATTTAAAGACCCACAATATCCAGATTATCCAACTGAAAAAAGTCTTGATCTGTTAAAATTTATTATTTCTGCTTCCTCAAATAAAAACAGTATTGTTTTGGATTGTTTTTGTGGTTCAGGGACAACAATAATCGGAGCACAAGAATTAAATAGAAATTGGATAGGTATAGATCAATCAGAACAGGCAATTAGAGTAGCTAAGGAACGGCTTGATAAATTACCCGAAGGACTTTTCTCGGATAAAAGCTATGAATTCGTAGCAGGATTTGAAAGAGGGCAAGATAAAAGTAAAACGAAAAATACGGCAGTCACTAAAAATTCCAAAATTGTTGCTTAAAAATAAAAACAGCTACGTAAGAGCATAGCTGTTTTTAGAACATACCTTTCTAGCGCCGTTGGTGAATGCAACAACTCAATCTTTTCTCTTTCTCCTCTAGCTCTCTATAAGCCAGTATGTTTATTGCCTAGTTGAAGGAGTAATTCTGTACGCGTATATAAAACAAGTATTATTATCTCCTCCTCCACCCCCTCCTTTTGCTCCTTTATCAAGAAAAAGTTTTTCCATGACACGAACGACGGAAGAAGAGAGCGCATTTGTGGAATGAATCCATGGGTCAATAAACTCTCGGACTCCATGTCTTGTAAATAGCGCATGTTTCGGGTCATTAGCTATGCCAATACAAAACTCATTGTAATAGCGTCCATGTTTCCCGAAAAAAGTTTCAAATTCAGGTATTAGTACTTCCATATAATTTTTATTCTTGTTCTGATAATGTTTCGACCAAAAAAAGCAAAAGCCCGAAACTACATCTTTACAAGATGCCGACCTCAGGCTTTGGCTCAACTATTTTATTCGTTGTAGTTCACTTACCGGGGGTGGCTTAATTGGTTACCGTAGGCTATTTTCTGGTCTCGTGTAACCCCCTTATCTTGTCTTCGTTGCTTTTACTTTTCTACAATTATTATATCACGTCAAAAATTTAACGCAATGAAATTAATACCTGACTGAGATACCTAAATTTGGTATACTAAAAGCGCTCACGGAACCCTTACGAGGTCTCACAAAATAAGGTTCCAGACTGAGTCAGTCAGCTCGTTAATTTTATTTTCATAAGATATAATATTTGTATGTCTCTAAACGAATTAGAAAAAATAAAAAGCGAATTTGCCCGATTGTCCCTGCATCCTACTTATTTGGAACATGAAGCGGTAACAACCAGCGAGGATGCGGCAAAAACCAGAGGGTTGAAACTAAAACAAGGAATCAAAGCTCTTTTGTTTACTAATGGAAAAAACGATTGGGCCATTGTCAACATGCCGGCCGATCAGAAGGCCGACTTAAAGAAAATTTGTTTGAAATTAGGATGGTCCAGAACCAGCATCAGAATGGCGACCAAAGAGAAAGTGGAAGAAATGACTGGTTGTGAAATAGGATCTGTACCGCCCTTCGGACACAAAACCTTGATTCCTATTTTAGTCGATAGGCTCGTTTTTGATAATAAAGAAAGCGCCTTTACCATAGGATTAAGAACCAATTCCGTAAAAATAAGAACAAGAGAAATGAAAGACCTTTTTAAAGAGATTGACGCCAAAGAAGGTGATTTTGTGGAATAGTTCAAATGTAGATAAAAAAACAGTGTTCTGTTCTAGGAGCTACTAGTGATAGCTGCTAGAACAATGGCGGCAATAATCGCTAGGATCAATCCAGTTTTTTGATGAAATTGCAACCGTTCGCGATTGACCAAAAGGCCGAGAATCACGGCAACCACTATGTAGCTTTCCGAAAGAGCGACGGCGACAGCGATAGGAACAATACTCATGGCAAAAGCAAAAGCGATCCACGCGGCATTGTCAAAAATAGACATCGGAAGCAAAACGTCGCGATAAGAAACAGCGTCGCGAATAGTTTTCATAAAACGACCGGTGGAAAAAAGATAAATGGCCGTGGCAAGCGTAATAAAAACATTCAGGAAAAAATTCACCATCAAGGGATCAGTAACTCTTGCGCCCTAGCCGACAAAAAAGTTAGCCGAGCCCATCACAATCGCAGCGAAGAGCGCCAAAATTACCCCCTTCTCCATCAGCAATTTTTTGAATGAAGCTCTGACTTTATGAAAAGAAACCAAAATTAGTCCAAAAATTAACGTGGCGATTAAAACAATCTGTAATAAATCTACTTTTTCGCCAAGAATAAAAAATGCTAACAACGCTGAAGCCGGAACTTCAAAAGACCAAATTGGTTCCACCACTGCGAGCTTCCCTTTTTTCAGCGCTTCAAAATCAAGCAGGGCAGCTATAAAAAGAATAGCGCTACCAGCAAGCAAAATCCACAAACCTTTATTATTAGCAAATGTCGCCGGAATATCTTTCCAAACAAACGGCAATAAGATCAGCGAGCCAAAAGCGCAAATGACAAAAAGCGTTTCCCAATCGCCAATTTTTCTTGTTGATTTCTGAATCAGAAAATCGCCGAAGCCCCAGCAAAGCATCGCTACAAACGCTAATCCGATCCCGACTGATATGGTCATAAAAATGAATTTACTTTTTCGCCTTTTGTACACTTGCTTGCGCAGGCAGGCAAGCTTTTAGAAAAGCGGTAAACAGAGGATGCGGATTAAGCGGACGGGATTTGAATTCAGGATGAAATTGAGTTCCCAGATAAAATGGATGAACATTTTTGGGCAACTCGACTATCTCCATTAAAACTCCATCAGGAGATTTGCCGGAAAATACCAACCCGGCTTTTTGAAGCTCTGCAATATATTTTGTGTTTACTTCATATCGATGTCGGTGACGTTCGGAAATTTTAGAAATTCCGTAACTGGCAAAAGCGATACTTCCCTTTTCTAAATTCGCGGGATAGGAGCCTAAACGCATACTCGCGCCATAATTTTTATTTTTTATTTTATCCACTTGATCGGCCATAGTGGCGATAACTGGATCCGGAGTATTGGGGTCCATTTCGGTAGAATTGGCGCGCTTTAAATTTAAAACATCCCGGGCAAACGCGATAGTCATAATCTGCACTCCAAGACAAAGCCCGAAATAAGGAATCATGTTTACCCTTGCATAATTGGCAGCCAAAATCATTCCTTCTGTGCCACGCTTACCGAAACCGCCGGGAACAATAATGCCATCCAAGTCCTTCAGCTCTTTGAGCTTGCTCGGGTTTTGTTCATATTTTTCCGAATCAAGCCATAAAACAGCCGGCTTAAAATTGAGAGCCCAAGAGGCATGATTTATTGATTCGATGACAGAAATATAAGTATCTTTACATGACTTGAAATTAAAATACTTGCCGACAATGCCGATTTTAACTTCTTTATTGATTTTTTTAACCTTCTCGGCAAGTTTTACCCATTCTTTCAAGTCCCTTTCTCGTGGGGAAAGACCCAGGGCTTTAAGCAAAGTAGCTCCAAAATTTTCTTTTTCAAAATTAACCGGTACATCGTAAATGGAATAAACATCCGGCGCGGAAATTATCCTTTCAATCGGCAGACTGCAAACATTGCTGATGGTTTTTTTGATGTCGGCAGTGGCTGGACATTCAGCTCGGCAAATTACAAAATCCGGATTCAGTCCGACAGAATGGAGATCAATAACGGCGCGCTGGGTCGGTTTTGATTTTTGCTCTCCAAGAAGCACTGGCGTTGGCAGGTAACTTATTAAAATTAATAAAACATCCGCGGGATTTTTTGATTTCATCATCCTAGTAGCCTCTAAAAAAGGCAACAATTGGTATTCCCCGACTGTTCCGCCGTATTCTACTATTGTAATATCTGATTTATTCTTTTTTTGACAGACCTCAATGCGTCTTATTATTTCCTTTGGTATATCCGGATAAACTTCAACGTCTTCGCCTTCGTATTCTAAATTGCGTTCGCGTTTTATAACTTCAGCATATATCTGGCCGGTAGTAACGTAATCTTCCCTGGTGCTGTTTTGACCAGTAAAACGTTCGTAATTGCCCAGATCCTGGTCAGCTTCTATACCGTCTTCGCCGACAAAAACTTCTCCGTGTTCGGCAGGGCGTATTGTGCCAGCGTCAATATTCACATACATGTCTGCTTTCAAATTGCCAACTGCATAGCCGCGAGACTGCAAAATCTTGGCGATAGAAGCGGCGGCAATGCCTTTACCCACGGAAGACATAACCCCTCCCACCACAAAAATATATTTTGTTTGTTTTTTCATATTTATAAAAATCCACAGTTTTAGTTTTTACAAATGGTCTGGTCAAACCCGTTCTTCTTTAAAATCCTGCACGGGTGACCCGAGGACTTGAGTAAAAATTAAAACTGTGGAATTTTTATCATTTATTTAAATATTTCCTGACCGCCAGGAAACTGGAAATTACCCCCAAGATTATACCTGATAATAAAATTATTGCAAAAATTTGAAAGAAATTTGAAAGATAGTAATCATAGATATTGAGTGAGAGAAAACTGGTCATATTGCGTCCAAGCCAAGCGGTGACCGGCCAGAAAAGAATTAACGTCACGATTGTGGCGATTACTCCGTAGATTGCGCCTTCAATCATAAAAGGACCGCGCACACGCATTTTGGAAGCTCCGACGAGACGCATCACGCCGATTTCTTCTTTTGCAATAAAAATAGTCAGCCGAATCGTGTTGAAAGTGATAATTATGGAAAGAATGACTAGAAGGAGAGTGATTAAAAAGCCAAGTCGCTGCGCTCCGGATATGATGGTATTTAATCGATCGATCACTAATTTATTATTGTAATAATTGGTGTGATCTATTATCGAGATCGACCCGAGAACCAGTGCATTATTTGATTTCAAAAAATTTGCAATAGTTTCATACTGGGAAATTTCTTTAGCCTTGACGCCCAGAGTAGCCAAAAGCGGATTATCATTTAATTCATCAAGCGCTTGAATGGTAGGATAATCGTTGGAATGGCGAAGACGAAAATCTTTAAGATTGTCTTCGGCATTTAGGTAAGAAACTTGCGCTACTTCGGGCAATTTTTCCAATGACGATTTCAAAAGCATAATTTTTTCCTCAGGTGCGCCCTTGGTAAGATAAATTTTCACATCTACCTTATTTTCTATAAGATCCAAAGAAAAATACAGCGCTGCCTGCAATAAAATGAGAAAAGTGATAACCGAAAGGGTAATGGTGACCACTAGGACAGCCGCGTAAGAAACCGACCCACCTCGCATAAAGCTTATAAACCCCGCTTTTATAATTCTTTTTAATTCAGTCATCCCAGTACTAAAATTTTAAACTTTCATTAATAATTTTTTAATTATACCACTTATTTCCCATTCTTGGCGTCTCTAACAATTTTCCCATTTTCCATCGTGATCACTCTTTTTCCGACTGAATCAATCACTCCGCGATTGTGCGTGGCCAGAATCACGGTCGTGCCAAGATCATTTATTTTTTTTAAAATTTGCACTATCTCATGCGTATTGATGGGATCAAGATTGCCAGTTGGTTCGTCCGCAATAATAAGTTCAGGTTGATTAATAATGGCTCTGGCAATCGCAAGCCTTTGCTGTTCGCCGCCAGACAGTTGATTCGGAAAGTGATACAAACGATGACTCAAATCAACTAGTTCCAAAACATGCGGAACATCGGAGGCTATCTCCTCATCGGTCTTGCCGACTGCTTCCATCGCAAAAGCAATGTTTTCGTACGCCGTTTTATTTGAAAGTAATTTAAAATCTTGAAAGACTACACCAATCCGCCGGCGCAATTTGGTCAAATCTTTATTTTTCAATTTATGCACATTAATGGATTCAAAAAAAACCGTGCCTTCAGTGGGGACAACGTCCGCCAAAATCATTTTGGTCAGAGTTGTTTTGCCTGCCCCCGAATGTCCAACAATAGAGACGAATTCCCCCGCTGTAATTGTAACAGTAACGTTGTCTAAAGCCACTGTATCCTTGTAAATTTTGGAAACATTATTAAAGTAGATCACCTATAGATTTTAACACAAAAGTTCTATTAAGACACAATAGATATAAATTTTGCTTTTATTTCTTCAACCAAGGCAATTGGCGCACGGGAAACAAATTTAAATTCCCTAGCATTATAATCAATTGCTCGCGCTTGATCTATGAGAGTAAAACCATATATTTTATCAACCTCAATCAAAACCTCAAAAGGATAGAACTTTTGTTTTGATGTAATGGGACAAACCACAGCTAAGCCACTTGATTTATTAAAAATATCTCGACTAATTACTATGGCTGGACGAACACCTTTTTGTTCACGCCCAACACTCGGAGAAAAATTAAAATAAACTATGTCACCTTGATCTGGTATATACATATTTTTACCATACTTCTTTACCCATAGGTTTACCCCAATCAAACTCCTTATGTCGATTTTTCTTGGTAATTCCTTTCACCATATCTTCTAAAGTATATTGGGGACGACTAGAAGTGATAATTATTTTATTCCCCAGTTGTCTAAAACCAACAACAGAACCTGCCCGCAAATTCAAATTTGCCGTAAATTCATTTGGTATTCTTACCGCCAAACTATTTCCCCACTTTTGTATTTTGGTTGTCATACATAAAGTATATACAATGTATCTACAAAGTCAAGAGGATAGATATTTTTCAATATTTTATTTCTCCCTTTTGATACGCTCGTGTCCACACTCCTACAGGGTTACGACAAATTTGGCCTGGGACAGAACCAAGTTCTTGAAAAGAGTTATCTGGAAATATTTTAAATTGGCATCCTTCTATTTGGATGAGCCTTCCAGATGCTTCGCGAATAGCCTTATCTTCAACATACTTTTGATCACTAAGCTTTATAGCAACAAAACTAAAAAGCCAAGGGGAGATAAAAATAAGAGTAAAAAAAATCAGAATTAATTTTTCAAATTTAGGATAGTTTGAATATTTATTTTTATTAAAATCTATGTAAACCAATACAACTATAGCTATTGGGAAAACTATCCAAAGATAATCAGTTACAAAAGATGGTAAACCAATAATTTTCATCCCTCTTGAAAAGGCTGCTTCACCAAAACCGTTCGAAAACATTAAAGCTAGAACAAGCCAGATATCTAATATAACTGATATTCCAATTATCCAAGCACAAATTTTTCTAAAGTTTTTCATACATAACTTTAAGTATACTAAATTCATAACTTGTTCACAAATTCTTCTCCGCCTCAATGAAAATATCTATTTCGCCGCCTAAAACAGCATCTGTATTTGATGTTTCTGCGTTCGTCCGATGGTCTTTGACCATTTTATATGGATGCAACACATACGAACGAATTTGATTCCCCCATTCTATCTCCGTATTTTTTAATTTCATACTATCTTCTACGCTCTTTTTTTCTTCTTCCGCGCGTTTGAAAATTTTCGCGCGCAAGATAGCCATGGCTTGTTCTCTGTTCTGCTCTTGGCTTCGTTCGCTTGAAGCATGCACCGAGAGGCCAGTCGGTATGTGCACTATGCGTACTGCTGTTTCTCTCTTGTTCACATTCTGTCCTCCCGGACCACTTGAGCGGGTAAATTCTATTTTCAAATCAGCTATCGGGATATTAACATCCCTCTCCTCAAGTTTTGAAAACTTTGGTAAAACTTCTACCAAAGAAAAAGAGGTATGTCTTAATTTTTTGCTATTGAATGGCGAGATTCTTACAAGCCTATGTACACCGGATTCATTTTTTAAGCTTCCGTAGGGACCGACCTCCTCCTTACTCCTCCCCCTTAATAAGGGGGAGGTTGGGTAGGGGTCTTTTAGCTCAAAAGAAACATTTTTATATCCTCTGTGGTCATTTTTATGCTCATGAATAAAGTGAACTTGCCAGCCCTTTTTGTTCGCGTATTTCATATACATGGAAAGAAGCATAGCCGAAAAATCTTCGGCATCATCCCCTCCCGCGCCGGAAATTATAGTCAAAATTGCATTACCTTTGTCATATTTCCCTATACCATCCAATCTTTCTTTCAGTTCCGTCAGTTCCTTAAAAACATTTTGCGCTTTGTTTTTATCGCTCCAAAAATCCTGACTTTGCATTTCTGTTTCAAGTTTCTCTATTTGTTTTTTTATTTTATTTTTATCTTTTTCTTTTTCCATGATACTTTAATTATTTTTACGGAGCCGATGGACAGGATTGAACTGTCGACCCTCGCTTTACGAAAGCGATGCTCTACCAACTGAGCTACATCGGCTTATTTCTTCCGCTAGGCAAGACCTAGCGAAACCTGGAGCCGTTGGTGGGGATCGGACCCACGGTCTCGTTCTTACCAAGAACGTGCTTTACCACTAAGCTACAACGGCAAAATGTCTAAAACTAATACTAGTTTATTTAAGATTTTTTTGCAAAACGATTGGTAAAATGCGCAGACTAGTCAACGAAGTGGGAACTACAATTCGGAATCATAATGGTTATATTTATATACCAAAACTATTTTAGTCCTATAACTCAAACCAGCTATTTATATTGCTATAAGCAGAACTAACAAATTCCCTCAACTTTGTCTTCTTGTTTATAAGGAGAACCGCGAACCAACCTGAATTAGGATCAATTATTTCCAATGGCAAATCAGCCCGGCCTAAACGCAAATCTCTAATTTCTGCATTATTTTCATAAAAACTTTTAAATTTAGCAAAAATTTCTGGTGTCAACTCTAAATTACCATATTCATATAAAAAAGAACTTAGGACTGCTCCCACGCCACTTTCCAAGACAGCCTTCCATAGTATTAACTTTGTTGCAAAATCTTGACGCAATAAATTCGCATCCTCTTTTGACAAGCGAAATCCTTCTGCGCGCATACCGGCTTTTATCCTACCCAGAGCGGACAGTTTTTCTCTCTCAATTTGTTGCTTGCTTTCTTCTAGTTTTCCTTTTTGAGCAGTCTTCTTTTTTTCTTCTAAAGTTTTCAATTCTTGATTTGCCCAACTATAACCGTCCAAGGTTGGGGTATTTGCAATTTGGCGTATAAGTAAAGCTAATCTTTCCCTTTTCTCTTTTGGATCCGTCAAACGACCACCTTCAATTTGTTCGATTATAAGACGAAACATAGTGCCGTCGGGATGCAATTCTACGGGCTGGTCTGGATTTCTTTCAATTTGAGCCTGAACTCCTTTTATTGCACCCATTCTGACCGTATGGAGTAAAAACTCTTCTGATATACCCGCATTTTTTAATTCTCTTCGCAGTTTGTCATTTTCAAAAATATTTTTAACAGAAGAATCACATTCAAATGGGGATTTTCCGAAACAGGTAAAAACATTTCTAAGACGAGAAACCAAAGTTTTATATTCAGTCGCCTGAAGAAAATCTAGCTGTTTGTTTAGTTCTGTCCAAACAGAAAGTAACTGTTCATAAGTCGCCGCAGAAACCATGGAATTTTCTATGGTCTGACCACCCTCTTTTTTTATTCCAGGCCCGCCCGGCCCACCAATAGGCATCTTTCAATTATACCAGTTCCCACTTAGTTTACTAGCGCGACCGACCGGATTTGAACCGGCAACCTCTCCCGTGACAGGGGAGTGCTCTAACCAGTTGAGCTACGATCGCATTTTAATTTTTCAAAAAGAACTATCTGTGTCGGCGGGAAGAATCGAACTTCCGACCTGAGGCTTATGAGTCCTCCGCTCTA
>CAYHGI010000003.1:24876-41358 GCA_964356285.1 uncultured Candidatus Saccharibacteria bacterium | reverse complement strand
AAAATGCTATCGGAAAGCCACAAAAATATCTGTGTGGTGGTAGATTCGGATCAAAATATATATTCTTGGCGCGGAGCGAATCTAAAAAATATTTTGAGTTTTGAAAAAGATTATCCGAACGCGAAAATAATTTTATTGGAGCAAAACTACCGTTCCACCAAAAATATTTTGGAGGCAGCCAATGAAATAATCAAGAAAAATAAATACCGGCCGGAGAAAAATTTATTCACCAATAATATTGCCGGAGAAAAAATCGGCCTGTACGAGGCGCTGGATGAAAATGATGAAGCCGATTTCGTCGCCACGAAAGTTTTGGAAGTCGTCGATAAAACCCCCTCGCCATTCAGGCACTCCCCCTTGTCAGGGGAAGAGGAATCCTCCCGCCCTGCGAAGGGAGGGGTTAGGGGAGGATCTGACTTCTCCGAAGTAGCGATTCTCTACCGAGCGAATTTTCAGTCCCGGGCGTTGGAGGAAGCGATGCTTCGTTACAATATTCCATATCAGGTTTTGGGCGTTAAATTTTTTGAAAGAAAGGAAATCAAAGACACTTTGGCATATCTGCGCACGGCCTTGAATCCAGAAAGTCTTTCCGATATAAAAAGAATTATAAATTTCCCGGCGCGAGGTATCGGTAAAGTTACTTTGGCAAAAATTTTCGCCAAGGATACGGAAAATTTGCCGATAAAAGTAAGAATTAAAATAAATAATTTTTATGAAATCTTGGAAGAAATAAAAGAAAAAATAAAGAACGGAAAAACCAGCGAGGTAATAAAATTCGTGGTCAAAAAATCTGGCATTGAGGCAGAATTGTCGTCCGGCACAGAAGAGGACATGGAAAGGCTGGAAAATATAAAAGAGCTGGCTACTTTAGCGCTCAAGTACGATAACTTGGAAAATGGCCGAGGAATAGAAAAACTTTTAGAAGACGCGTCTTTGGCGTCGGACCAAGATTCTTTGATGATAAATGAAAATAAGACAAGTAAAAAGAAAGAAATAAATGGAGTGAAATTAATGACGGTGCATGCGTCAAAAGGGCTTGAATTTAAATATGTTTTTGTGATCGGCTTGGAAGACGGACTTTTTCCTCATCAAAGACACAATAATGAAGTGGAAACAGACAGGGAAGAAGAGCGCCGGCTTTTTTATGTGGCTATCACCCGCGCCAAGGAAAAGTTATTTTTATCTTTCGCAAATTTCCGCACCATCTTTGGAGCTCGTCAAATAAATACTCCATCAGAATTTATTTCCGACATTCCAGCCGACTTGTTGGAAAAAGAAGGGGAGAAGGAGAGAATAAAAACAATTTATATATAAATGTATAATAGAGATATGGAAATTTTCAGTAGGCAAATGTTTTATGTGTTGAGTTCTTTCCTGGCGGGGTTTGCCGTAATGACCGTTGAACTTATTTCGAGCAGAATAGTGGCTCCGATTATCGGAGCTTCAGTATTCACCTGGACGTCGGTAATAGGGACAACCTTACTTGGACTCGCGCTCGGCAGCTATGTCGGCGGCCAGATAGCGGATAAAAAAGAAGGGAACAGATGGCTTTCATTGGTATTTTTGATTTCGGCAATACTTGTTTCTTTGATCCCGATATTGGCGGGGAACACCCGATTTATAACCGACGCGTCGGATTCGATACTAATATTAAATTTATATTTATCTTTTTATTTGTTTTTGCTTCCAACATTCACAATTGGACTTATTCAGCCCATTATTTTAAAAAAATTCGCTGACGACTTTTCTAAAATTGGCAGTTCTTACGGCATATTGTCTTTCGCTTGGTCGGCTGGAGGCATACTCGGAGTGTTTTTAACAGGATTTTTTTTCATATCAAACATAGGTAGCAACGAAACGATATGGCTGATGTCCGTATTGCTGTTCTTGGTGGGGGGTATTTTTGCCATTAGAAATAAAGAGGACAAAAAAGTCCTTTCGTTTTTTCTGTTAACGATTATTGTCGCGTCAATTTTCATTTATGCCACGCAAAAAAAAGAATCCAACAAAAAAATCATATTTCAAAAAGAAACAAATTATTATAACGCCAAGGTCGTCGACGCATATCTTCCTCCTTATGGAAATTCTAGAATATTGACCCTGGATTTTGACATTCATAGCGTAGAGCCGGAAAAAAAAGTGCAGACCTATCCGGAGATGTATCCTGTTTTTGATAATTTAAAAAAAGATATAGAAAACATTCTGATCATCGGCGCCGGAGCATATACGATGCCAAAATATTTTAAAGATTATTATGAAAACGCGGATGTGGCCGTAATAGAGATAGATCCGGAAATAACCAACATTGGCAACGCTTTTTTTGATTTGAAAAAATATGATATCGAAACGATTATCGGGGACGCGAAAATAGTGATAAACAAAAGCAGAGGAAAATACGATGTAATCTTCGGCGATGCTTATAATTCATTTGTCTCGGTACCCTGGTATCTCCTAACCGCAGAATGGAACGAGCAAGTGAAAGAAAAATTAAATGACAATGGAGTTTACGCTATAAATTTCATAGGCTCAATCACCGGCGCAAAATCAGAATTCACAAAAAGCGTTTTAAATACATTTAAAATCGGTTTTCCTAATTTTTACGCGTTTGCATTCGGAAAAAATCCTGAACATGCGCAAAATGTAGTATTGGTGGGCATTAAAGGTGAGTTGCCCATGGGCGCAGAGAAGCTCCGTCAAAAATTAGCGGCCGGAGAAAATAGTTTCCTGGCGAATAAAATAATTTCGATCACGGCCCTTGAAAATTCTTCATCCGCGATTTTAACGAATAACTTTTCGCCTGTGGAAAAATTAATGGAACCAATAATAAAAGATTACTTTCCTAAAAATTTATCCCAGCTTGAAAACATTTTATCCGATGAAAGCTAAAAAGTCGCTCGGGCAAAATTTTTTAAAGTCGGAAATCGCTTTGCGAAAAATTATTGAAGCGGGAGAAATAAAACCGGATGATGTAATTTTGGAAATCGGGCCGGGCAGGGGAACGCTGACAGATAAATTGCTGGAAAAGTGTAACTGTGTAATCGCTGTGGAAAAAGACCGCGAGCTTTTTGAGTTCTTAAAAATTAAATTCAATAATCAAATTGCCTCTGGTACTCTTGTACTAGTACATGGAGACATACTACAATTTTCAATTTCTAATTTTCAATTTTCAAAATATAAAATCATCGCCAACATTCCTTACAATATCACCGGCGCGATTTTAAAGAAATTTCTGACAGAAAAAAATCAGCCGGAAATGATGGTTCTCATGGTGCAACACGATGTGGCAAAAAGAATCATGGCTCGCGACGGCAAGGAAAGTATTTTATCAATTTCCGTCAAGGCATATGGGGAACCAAAAATGGTGATGAAAGTGGATAAAAGATATTTCAGCCCTGCACCAAAAGTGGATTCGGCGGTAATAAAAATAAATAATATTAGTAGAAAAATTTTTGAGAAAAATGGGATAGAAGAAGAAAAATTTTGGGAAATAGTGAAAACAGGCTTTGCTCACAAGCGAAAAAAGCTTTCTTCTAACTTGAAAGCTATAAGATACGGAGGCATTGCCTCCGTATCAGCAAATTTAGGAAATAAAAGGGCGGAAGATTTAACTCTTTCGGATTGGATCCTTTTAGCTAAAACCTAAAGCCTAGTGCCTAAAGCCTGATTGATGTTATAATTAACTCATAATTAAATCAGATTGGTTAAAATACAAAAGGATGCTTTGGATCGTTTTGGCGGTTGTTTTTGTTGTTGTGATTTTTTTCTTAAAAACACCGTCATTTTTCAATAATAAAGAAACATATCAATCAACCAGTCAAGAAAACGGGCTGACCTATAACAATGTGGCGATAAAAGATTTGGTAAATAGAGACATGGATGGAGACGGCATACTGGATTGGGAGGAAGGCTTGTACGGACTTGACCCGACGAAAAAGGAAACCTCCCCGGGCATACCAGATAGCGTGGCAATAGAAAAATTAAGAAATCAAACAGCACAAGGTGAAAATCTGAAGTCTTTATCTATAACCGAAGAGAAACTGACTCAAACTGATAAATTTGCGAGAGAGCTTTTTAGCACAGTCGCAACCCTCAACCAAAACGGGACTATGGACCAAGCCGCAATAGACCAATTAAGTAGTGCCCTGGCAGACCATATTCAGAACTCTAAACCAAGGAAAGTATATACATTAAACGATATTAAAATAATAAAAAATGATCTTTTGGAAACTATAAGCAACTATATCAATACTATAAATGATATTTATCAAAAAAATCCAATAAAAAACAGTGTCCCTGATATACTTCACAAGTTTGCACCTGATGAAAATACTGTAAATATCGATGCTTTGAAAGAACTTGATCCAATTATAAAACAAACAAACAAAATAATATCCGAAATGGCGCAAATGAGTGTCCCGCAATTTTTTGCGTCTTTGCATATAAACTTTCTAAATGCGCTTGAAAGGATATCCGAGAATATGGAAGATATGAAACTTTATGATAGTGATACTATTGTAGCACTGGGGGGTATGAGCCAATATCAAAATAATATTATTTTCTTGGATTCCGTCTTGGAAAGTTTTTCAAGCGCAGTTAAGCAAAAATTGAACAATTAATATAAAGACTGTATAATATAGACAAAAAATGATTAGAAAAAACAGAATAAAAAAATTAATTTCTTCTGTTCTAATTATGGCAATAATATTGCCTACTGTTTTGTTTTCTCAACCACAAAAAGCAGACGCTTTTTCAGATCTTCCAGCTTTTGGGCAGAGAGTATTCACAAACATCAATACTTTTCTAACTAAAACTTTTGGCGCACAAACAGCAGTAACTTCAGCTGCAACTGCTGGTTGGACCATAAAACAATGGGCAGAATATTTAGGTCAACAATTTCTTAGGGGAGTCGCGAAAAAAGTTTTGGCGGAAATAACTCAAAGCACTGTAAATTGGATCAATAGGGGCTTCCATGGATCGCCGCTTTTTTTAGAAAATCCCCAGTCATTTTTTAAGGATATAGGCAAATTTGAGGTTAAACAATTAGTGGATATGATTGGTTATGACAGTTTTAGATTTCCTTTTGGTAAAGATACCGCTTTGCAAATCATAGACAGCTACAAGAGACGATTGGCAGATAACTCTCAATACACTTTGAGTAAAGTGATAAATGACCCGGACTTGCTCGTCCGTTATCGAAATGATTTCAATGTTGGAGGATGGAATGGCTTTCTCATAAACACCCAGTATCCGCAAAATAATTATCTGGGATACAATATGATAATCCAGCAAAATCTCGCCAGCCGATTGGAAGGAACATTAATGGCTCCAGCCCAGAAAATAAAAGACACTCTGCAACAAGGGATGGGGTTTTTGTCGCCTGAAACTTGCGCGGATAATAACGGTGAAAATGCATACAATAGTGTTATGGCGAATGCGTTTAACCGACCAAGCTTCAAAACTAAAGTGGAATACACACCGCCTCCGAATAATAGTGGTGATGAGGGTGATGAAAATTACTTACACAGTCTTACAGTTTATAACACACAATACGAAGAGGCTGTAGCATCAGATAAAAATGTATGGGCAGAGACAAACACTTGTAAAAATCTGGTAAAAACCACCCCCGGCTCTGTGGCGGCAAATCAAGTGATGTTCGCGCTTAATATCCCCAATCAATCAAAAATATTAGACGGGGCGTTTGGCAACAGCTTGTCTGCTATTTTTGATGCCTTGTTAAATAAATTTGTGGGTGATGGCTTGAAATCTGCGGCAAACAATATAAATCCGCGCCCTGCACAACAAGACAATTGGAGCTATAATCCAGTTGGTGGCGGAAGTTACACTCTGTCTGACGACAATAACAATACTGGAGAAATCTTGAATTTGAATATCCAAAGCGTTTCCATAACTGAAGGCGAAGAAACCAGAACGGTTATTTCCGGCGGAATAGGAAATTATGGTATTCAAACACAACCAAATTCCAATGTAGCGACCGTGAGTATTACTAACGCCACATCAACGACCCCGGCCACTCTTACTGTTGCCGGAAAGCTACAGGGCGCGGGTCATACTTCTGTTGTAATAAAAGATTCCACCACACCTACCCCTAAAACTGCCAGAGTGGAGATTGAAGTGAATTATGCGGGAGCCTTAGTGGTCAGGCCAATAGGACCGCCAACAGGCACACCGCCGAGGGGAACAATTACCACTGACACTGAAAATCCAAAAATTGTAAATATATATGGAGGCACAACGCCTTATGAAATACAAGTGGTTCCTAATCGAGCGGTGGCGATAGCCAGCCTGGCCGGAACGAGTTTGATTATTACCGGTGTTGGAAACGGCAAGACCTCATTTGTAATACAAGATTCTTCGACACTTCCAGATTCTGCAACGCCATTTCCTCAGACACTTACTGTCAATATTGAAATACGCGCACCCGAAGATCTGGTTATCGAGCCAAATGTTTCGGTTGAAGTCGGTGACGACAAGGCTATCACTAAACCCATAATCGGTGGTACATCGGAGTTTAAAATCAGCGCAGAAAGCTCGTTGGATGAAACAGTAGCAACCGTTGACATAATTCCTGGTACTAATAACACTTACTCTCTCAAGATTACCGGCAAAAAGCCTGGTAATACTTCGGTTGCAATAGAAGATTCATCTTATCCGGCAAAAATCGTTGGCGTAAATATAACAGTCACTGACCCATCAAATCCGACAGTAACTTGTTTGATTAATGGCAATATAAACGATATATCACAGTCAGAATGTACAGGATTAGGTGGATCATTCTTGCCATAAAAATGAAAAAATTTTTACCGTACAAAAAAGTCATCCCAGTAGTAGGGCAAAGCTCACTACGGGACAAGTAAAGTGAAAAATTGTAAAGTTCGCAAAGTAAAATGCAAAAAGATTTTGATAAGTGGAATAAGATAAAAAAAGAAACACATAGCAAGGACATACCTCCTTTGTTTTCGGAACGCGAAATATGGTGGTGTTCCTTGGGCGTAAACATTGGCAGTGAACAGGACGGAAAAGGTAAAGATTACCTAAGGCCTGTCCTGGTACTAAGAAAATTTAATAAAAACATATTTTATGGATTACCCATAACTTCAAAAATAAAGAACGACCAGTTCCATATTTCCATAAATTCTAGAAACACTAAAGGGTCAATAATTTTATCTCAAATGCGCCTCATTGATTCCAAAAGATTGGGGTACATAATGGGGAAAATAACGGAAAATGAGTCAAAAGAAGTAAAGAAAAAGCTTAAGGATTTGCTTCCTTAAGCTTTTTCCGGCTTTTACCTCCGCCGAAGCGGAGTCGTGCCGAATGGCAATTTGTATCTGGAGTATAGCAAAACCGAATATGAATGTCAATGGGTTAAAATAATGTTAAAATACTGAGTAGTTCTAAAGTTCATAAAGTTTGTAAAGTTAAAAGTCAAAAATGCCTAGACCAATCAAAAAAACTAGTCCCGTAGTGAAAATGACACTGAAAAAAAGAAGTGGGATGTCATTTTCTACTACTGGGATAATCCCGTACCTCGTGATGCTGTCTATCCTAGCCGGACTTTTTGGACCGGTGGGGAAAGCGAGTGCGGCTGAAGAAGGATTAGGAAGATGTACTGTCACTATATTGGGAGCACCTTATCCTATAGAAAAGGGGCAAATGACTAAAACAGCATGTGATGCACAGATAAAAAAAGCAGATGGGACAATTGATCGGACTATGAGTGCAACATGGGTACCATCAGAGGCTGCAGCTGCGGCAGGAGCAACAGCCACGACTGTGACGGGAGTAAGAGTAATAGACACAGGTTCAGCGTTTGAAAACAACATTTCTGAATGTCGCGCCCTTACTGGCGGTTTGGACGCCTGTTTGGTAAAACTTGCTTATTACATTTTCTATGTTGTGCCATCTTTTCTGCTTAACTTAGTCGCTAATTTTTTTAATATTATTATACCTTTAGCATTAAGTAGCACGATGTATACAGCCTCTTTTATTGGTGATGCGTGGACAATCGTTCGAGACCTTTCTAATATTTTCTTTATACTTATTCTGCTTTACATAGCCATCAAAACAATACTAGGACTGGGAGGGTCTGAAGTCAAAAAGATGATAGTCCAAGTCATAATTATGGCTTTGCTTATAAACTTTTCCATGTTCTTTACTAAAATAATTATTGACTCTTCAAATATATTGGCTTTGGTTTTTTATAATAAAATTGATGTTAAAACTATAGACAAGGAAGGGAAAATAAGTAAAAGAATATACGTGCCGATGTTGAAGAGCGGAGTTGAAGATAAAGACATGACAGGCAGTCTAGTATATAAATTTGACCCCACCAAACTTTTAACTCAAGAATTTTTCACAAAAGTCAAAGAAAGATCTAGTGTGGTTCCGACAGCTCTGGGCGTTGGCGCTTCTATCGGCAGTGGAGCGCTCATCGGAAGCTTTATCCCAATCGTGGGAACAGGAATAGGGGCGATCATTGGTGGTATTGCCTACGGACTTAGTTTCGTGAAAGGTGCTGAAGTGCCACCTGGAATAATGCTGGGAATCATTTTGAGCGCTGGATTAATCATGATATTTGCCATATATGCATTTTTTATAGCAAGCATAAGTTTCGTTGGCAGATTAATTGAGCTTTGGGTGCTGATTATCTTTTCTCCTTTTGCTTTTATGTCGTCAACTATACCATTATTGAGCGGGACAGAATACATAGGATGGGACTCTTGGTCTAAAAGGATACTGAAAACTGCTTTTATGGCGCCGATTTTTATGTTCTTTATGTATTTAATATTTAAAATAGTGAACACAAGTATATGGGAGGACATAGCCATGAGAAGTCCAAAAGATCAAGGGATGATTGAAACTATGTTATTCCTTTTTTTGCCTGCTTTGATAATTTTGATTCTTCTGATAAAAGCGACAAAATTTGCCAAAGAAGCGTCGGGGGCCCTGGGGGAAATGTTAATTAGTGGCGCTAAGATAGCAGGCGGGCTGGCAATTGGCGGCGGGATGGGTTTGGCGGCAAAGGGTCTGCAGGGAAGTCTTGGACATATAGGTAAGAGGGTTTTTGAATCTAAAACACTGGCGGAAATGGAAACGGACAAGAAAAGCAGACTTAACAGATTTATTGGTACTGGTTTAAGAAGCATTGCGGGCGGAGATGACGGTAAAGGCGGATGGGCCGGATCCAGTTTTGATGTAAGAAAAGGCGCGGTTGGCGGAATATTGGGGGCTGTAGGAAGCGCGGCTGGGGTCAAATTGGATTCCAATATAGTATCAGTGGAGGCCGGAGGATATGAAGCAGACCTGAAGAAACGAGACGCGAAGAGAAAAGCTCGAGCCGAAGGATTGAAAACAAAGGAGGGAGAGAAAGAAAAACAGGATCTAAATGATGCGAAGGAAGGACATCAAACAGTTTCCTTAAACAATGAGAAAGATATCCATGAAAAGGATAGAGATATAATTGCTACGGAGGGTAAGGTGAAGTATCTCAAAGATGTGGCTGATTCCGCAAAGAACTTGGGACAAAATGATGACGGGACTTATAAAGATCCTCAATATCAAGAAAAACAGGAAGCATACAGCGAGATGGCCAATAAGCTTAAGCAATTAAAAGATGAGAGGAGTGCAATCAAAGGTGGCGCATTCAACGAAAAAACTGGGAAATACAGAACACATAATGGCAACATAACTGAGGAAGAAGTGAAAAAGGCAAGGAGGGCAGAGGTGGCGGCAGGAGAGGCAGAGGTGGCGGCAGGAGAGGCTTATACAGACGCAGTGAATGAAAAGTCCGCAGCCGAGGCAACGGCTCTGGCGGCAGCAAAAGCGGCTAAGAATGCGAGCGCAGCAGCATACATGGCTCCTCAAAATACGGCACTTGCTAGCGCTGCTGAGGCGGCTCTGGCGGCAGCAAAAGCGGCTGATGAAGCTGTCGTTAAGGCAACAACTAAAGTTACAAAGACAAAAGAAACTGTAACCAATGTTATGGCTACTTATGACCAGGCTAAAACTAGAACCGCCGAAGTGAATATAGCTGCAATGGCTGCCAAAGCTAACGGTGGTTTTGGAAATTCCCAAAACAAGTATGAAGATGAGATATTACCAGAGAAAGAGCATCAACTAAAATATGTAAATGATACGCGAATACGAGCTTATGCTGATAATACATACAAAGAAAATAGTACTTGGGACAAAATGCAATTCTGGAACAGAGCGGCGCGCAAAAAATCTGCGCATGAGATGAGAATGGGTGTTAAAGCGGAAAGCGGCGGCAAGGGCGAAGGACATGGAGTAGGTTTGGCTGGACACGCAGGAATAGAATGGTTGGGGCAGGCGCTTTCCAGTCATGGCCATGATAAAAGCTCTCCTCCCGCGTCGCCTGCAAAAGAAAGTGGAGGGAGTGCTCCAGAACATAAAACATAAACGTTAAATATATGACCGAAAAATTAAAACAAACAATTGAAGAAGAATTAGCGCAGTTGCCTAAAGAAATGCAGGAGGCTGTTAATGCTCTTTCCGCCCAAGGCGGACCAGCCTCTGGCTGGGAAACTATATGTGAAGAGATAGGCAAGAAAAATAATTTAGATGAAGAGGAAATCAACGACTTTCAACTGGAAACATTGTTGGTGTTGATCGGCGTGGTAGATCCGGAATTTTACGCGGTTAACATTGAAAACCATGTAAATACCACAAAAGATGAAGCAAAAAACATCGCCGCGGAAGCTTTTGCTAAAATATTTACCCCGATAGGTAACCTCATAGAAGAAAATATTAAAAGGAGCCTAAAAAATAAAAACCCGAACCCGGAACAGACCCTTAATTTTATTCTTTCCGGCGGAGATTATTCGGCTTTTCTTGGACAGAGAGATAATATAATTAATACAACCCCCCATACCCCCCTTGTCAGGGAGGATACTCTTCCTCGCCCTGATAAGGGAGAGGTTGGGATAGGGTTTTAAACAACATGCAAGACACAATAGACTTATTAAAAATAAAAATAGAAAAGGCGAAAAGGGAGCTTCCGCTGGAAACTGTCAATGCCATTAATGCGGTTGATTGGCGAGCGGCTATTTTAGAATTACGGACAAAAAGGGGTTATACTTTTGAGCAATTGGGCGACCTGGAGCTAGAAACAGAATTATTGCTCTGCGGACTTGTCAGCCCGGAAAATTATCCGAGGGAATTGGAAAACCGAATGAAAATTTCCAGAGCTCAAGCGAATGAATTGGTGAATGAAATGAATGATTTGGCTTTCAAAAAGATACGGGAAGAACTGGTTAAAAACACAGAAAGAAAAAAAATATTTCAAAATAAAATGACCACTTCGCTCCGGTCGGAATCGAAACGCTCCCCCTTAGCGGGAGAAAAGGGCAATACCTCCCTTGATAAGGGGAGGTTGGAGGGGTTTGGAAAAAACGACACCCAAATATTAAATACTGCCGGTATTGAAATACTGGACAAAGACGCGCCTATTGAGATACCTTCAACAACAATATCTCAAAATAGAGAGGAAATACTGAAAAAAATAGAAAAACCGGAGCTCATAGAAAAAGTTAGAGAAGAGGTCCACCCTATATTGGCGCAAAAATTATCCGGCTCTGTCCAAGTTCCAACGGTTAAAACAGACCACTCCTTGAACAATCTGACATCAAATAATACGCCAAGCGCCGCTCTTAAAATCGACCCTTACCGAGAGATACCGGAGTAAGTTATAAAGTTCATAAAAGTAACATGCAATTCAAAGTACCACAATTTTTAGACATTGAAGATAAGATTTTTGGACCCTTTACTTTTAAGGAATTCGTTTATCTGGCGGGCGGAGCCGGTTTATGTTTCGTACTCTACAAATTACTAGGACTGTTCTGGGGCGCTATCCCTATTTTAGCCGTAGCCGGACTTTCGATAGCCCTTGCCCGTTATCGACCAAACAACAAACCTTTTATCAATATGATTGAAGCGGGATTTAATTATATCCTGCAGAGCAAACTTTATATTTGGAGAAGACGCAAAAATAAAATCAGCAATATCGAACAGCAAAATAAAACAATAAACGGAACAAATATAGTGAATAGAAATACGGTGAGGCTGAGTGGAAATAAACTGCGAGATTTAGCTTGGAGTCTAGATGTGTTAGATTTAAGTAAACATAAAAATGAGCTATAAAGTAAAAGTTATAAAGTTTATAAAGTAAAAAAATGCCCCTAAACGCAAAAGCAACTCAAGAATTTGTGCCCATCAAGGAAGTTCGCGATGGAGTGATCGTATTGAAAGACGGCGGTTTAAGGGCTATTATACTCGCGAATTCAGTCAATTTGTCTTTAAAATCAGACGATGAGCAGAAAGCGACTATTCTTCAATTCCAAAGTTTTCTGAATACTTTGGATTTTGCCATTCAAATATCAGTCCAAAGCAGAAGACTGGATATCCGACCTTATCTTTTGCTTTTAGAAGACAGAATAAAAGTACAGAACGAGCCGTTGCTCAAACTGCAAACAAAAGAATATATAGAGTTCATCAGAAAATTCACCGAAGACGTAAGCATTATGACCAAAAGTTTTTTTATTGTAATTCCCTACACCCACACTATCTTGAAATCGGATTCTGGAATATGGAAAAGGCTCTTTGCCAGAAAAAATAAAGAAGAGGCGAAAATGGCAAGCCAAGAAGACTTTGAGGAAAAGAGGTCTCAACTGGAAGAGCGGGTGAGCGTCATCCAGCAAGGACTCAGCCGCTGTGGAATAAAATCGGCTCAATTGGGCACCGAAGAGATTGTGGAAGTATTTTATAAAGTTTTCAACCCGGGAGAAGTGGAAGGAAAAATTAAGCTGGAATAAAAAATTATGGGAATTTTCGATAAATTATTTAAAAAAAAGGAAAATGACTTCAAAGAGGGCAGTGTTGGGGCTTCCATTTTGGCGGTCTTGCCGGAACAAATCTACGAATCAGCTAGTCTGGAACTGCAAGACGTCATCGCGCCGTCAATGCTTAAAATTGAATCAAAGTCCATCAATTTAGGCGCTAAAATCGCTTGCACATTTTTCATTATATCTTACCCGAGGTTTTTGACAGACAATTGGTTTTCTCCAATAATTAATTTGGATAAAGTTTTCGATATTTCAATTTTTATTCACCCGATAGACACATCTTTAATGCTGCGGCAATTCCAGAAAAAGGTCGCCGAAGTGCAAAGCCAGATAAACGCGCGCGAGACAAAAGGCATGGTGCGCGACCCGATGCTGGATACCGCTTATCGAGACTTGGAAGGACTGCGCGACAACTTGATTCAAGCGCAGGAAAAAATGTTTGACGTGGGTATTTATATCACCGTTTATGCCGACAACGATCTGGAGCTTTTTAAGGTTGAAAATGAAATAAAATCAATGCTTGAGTCGAAATTGATATACATTAAACCAGCGTTTTTTCAACAAGAAGATGGCTTTAAGAGCGTCATCCCGATAAACACCGACTTGCTGAACATCCACCAAAAACTGAATTCGGAACCGCTCTCCAGCGTCTTTCCGTTCATTTCTTTCGACTTAACTTCCGATAAGGGCATACTCTACGGCATCAATCGGCACAATTCAAGCTTGGTAATTTTTGACAGATTTTCTCTAGAAAATTATAACTCGGTGACTTTTGCTAAATCCGGTTCGGGAAAATCGTACGCGACCAAATTAGAAATTTTGAGGTCTCTGATGTTTGATGTTGATGTTATTGTCATCGACCCGGAAAAAGAATATGAATTTTTGGCGGAAGCGGTGGGCGGGCGATATTTTAACATTTCTCTTTCTTCCGACCACCATATGAATCCTTTTGATTTGCCAATCCCGCGCGAAGACGAAACAGCCGAGGATGTTCTCCGTTCAAACATTATTAATCTGGTCGGGCTTTTTCGACTGATGTTGGGAGGGCTCACGCCCGAAGAAGATTCAATGGTGGACCGAGCTATTTCCGAAACTTACGCCATCAAAGACATCACTCCGGAATCGGATTTTTCAAATATTGAACCGCCGCTTCTTTCCGATTTTGAAATGGTGCTCTCGGGAATGGACGGAAGCGATTCGGTGGTACAGAGACTAGTAAAATACACCAAAGGTTCCTGGGCCACATTCTTAAACAGGCCCAGCAATGTTGATATAAATAAAAAGTTTGTTGTTTTCTCTGTCCGCGATATGGAAGACGAACTGAAGCCGGTGGCTATGTATATTATTATGCATTACATCTGGAACGCAATAAGAAAAAACTTGAAAAAACGCCTATTGGTTGTGGATGAAGCTTGGTGGATGATGAAATCCGAAGATACCGCTTCTTTTCTCTACTCCATCGCCAAGAGAGGCAGAAAATATTATTTGGGTCTTTCCACCATCACCCAAGACGCGGCGGATTTTATGAAATCTTCCTATGGCGTGCCAATCATCACCAACTCTTCCATCCAGCTTCTCTTAAAACAATCGCCGACCACTATCGATATCCTGCAAAAAACTTTTAATTTGACGGATGAAGAAAAATATCTTCTGCTGGAGTCGAGCGTGGGGGAGGGCATATTTTTCGCCGGCTTAAAACATGTCGCCATAAAAATCATCGCTTCTTACACGGAAGACCAAATTATCACCAGCGACCCTTCGCAAATTTTATTGAACAAAAAAGCGAAGGAAGAGCAGGAAACTTTAGAGAAAAGAGGCACAACCCCTCCCTAACCCTCCCCTTGTCATGGGAGAGTAAATAGGGAAATCCCCCTGATAAGGGGGATCAAGGGGGTTGAATTTTATGATATAATCAAGCTATGAGATTCAGATTCTTATTATTGATATTGATGCTCATTCTGTCTGGAACAATAGCATATGCCGCTTCGTCCAGCAGTATTCTAGTCGACATAACACCTCCCAATCCAGCTCCAAATGAAAATGTGGCCATTACTTTAAACAGTTACGCTAATAATTTAGATAGCGTTCTTATATCTTGGTCGGTCAGTGGTAAAACGGTTGCTTCTGGCATTGGGAAAAAATCATTTTCCACCACCGCGCCTGCCGCAGGAGAGGAAGCGAAAGTGGTAGCTACCATATCTCTGCCGGATGGCACGATTGAAACGAAAATAACCATTAGGCCTTCCGTAATGGTTTTGCTATGGCAGGCGAATGATTCTTATGTTCCGCCCTTCTACCGCGGCAAAGCCCTGCCTTCGACCGATAGCGAAGTAAAAGTGGTGGCAATGCCGGAAATAAGAACTGGTTCCGGTTTAATTGACCCCAAAAATATGACTTACTACTGGAAAAAAGATTATACCAATAATGTGGACGGCTCAGGCTACGGCAAAAGCTTTTTTCTTTTTGTAAATGATTATTTGGAAAATTCAAACAATGTATCGGTCGTGGCCTCGACGGTGGACCAAAATTATTCATCCAGCGCAAGTATAGATATAGGAATGACCCAGCCAAAGATATTATTCTACAAAAATGACAATGCGCTTGGAACAGTTTGGGAAAAAACACTCGCCGACCCGCATAAAATACAAAATAGCGAGATAGTGGAAGCGGCGCCTTATTTTATCTCGCCAAAACAAATTCAAAACCCGACACTCGTATGGAGTTGGTTTATCAACGACGATAGGGTAAATTTAACAAGTTTTAAAAAAAATTTGATGCCGCTGCAAGCGGAAGAGGAGGTGCACGGAACATCTAAACTAAGATTAGAAATAGAAAACAAAGATAAAATTTTCCAGACGACAAACAATGAAATAAATATAGAATTTTAATGAAAAAACTTTTTCTATACATCTTAACAATAATTTTCTTGGCTGGACTTTTTGGTCCGATAGAAAAAATAAACGCGCAATCTATGGGAACTTGCACTTATAGGTCTCCATTAACATCGGCATTAGGAAGTCCTGATACGGCCATAGAAACTGAAGCGCAGTGCAAAGGAAGAACACCTCCAGGATCCTGGAAAAAGAACGCAGTAACAGGATATCATCTCTTGGCCCCAATTGGTGATATAACAGATTTTAATCCGACAATAGATGCAACAAATCCTAATCCTTTGAGTAATTACTTGAATACAATGATAAAAATAATTATCGGCTTAGCGGCAGTTTTATCCGTAGTAATGATTGTGGTGGGCGGAATAGAATATATGACAAGCGAACTCGCTCATACAAAAGAGGCGGGTAAGGAAAAAATAACACAGGCAATTCTAGGGCTTATTCTAGCTCTGGGCGCTTACACGCTCCTTTTTACTATAAATCCAGATTTGCTTAAATCTGATATAGATCCATCGAATGTAGTTATCCAAACCCCAGCTCCAGAGGTTTTAGGAACATGTATAGTAATAAAAAGTGGAGGAAATATAACATATCCAGACATTTCAAATGCTAACTGCATTTCACTTCTTAGTCAACAAATAACAAATGTAAGATGGACCCCAAATTCAACGACAGCAGGTGAAGGAACATGTATTGTAAAAGAAAAT
>CAYHGI010000003.1:0-24776 GCA_964356285.1 uncultured Candidatus Saccharibacteria bacterium | reverse complement strand
AAATGGAGATGATATAACATATACAAACATGTCAAATGCAAATTGTAATTCATTTGTTAGTGAACAACCAACCTTAAGACAAAAGATAAAATGGACCCCAAATTCAACGACAGCAGGTGAAGGAACATGTATTGTAAAAGAAAATGGAGATGATATAACATATACAAACATGTCAAATGCAAATTGTAATTCATTTAGCCAACAACCGACAAATGTACGCTGGAGTTCAAATTAAAAAATAATAGGCTCACTTTATGTCAAAAAGAAATTTTATACTTTTAATAATAATACTGGCCATCGCGACAATCGCGGTTCTTGGATATTTGTCTTTTTGGAAAGAACCAATTACACCCACAGATAGTGGCACAGGCACGAATTTTTTCTCGCAATTCAATCCGTTTGGAACTAAAACAACGTCTCCGGTTGCCACACCTCCAATTGATGTCTCAGGATATATTCCTCCCGCCGCAGAAGAGGCTTCAAAAGCAAAACTAGTAAAAGTTTCAAGCATGCCAGTGGCTGGCTTTGGAATCTTCAGTAAAGAACGAGTAAGGAATACAACTCCTCCTATCCTCCCCTTAACAGGGGAGGTAAATTCAATCCCCCCTGCTAAGGAGGGTTCGGGGAGTCTAAAACCAAAGACCGAATTTGTAACAGCTGTCAGATATGCGGCCAAAGCGACCGGAAATATCTACCAAACTTTTGCCGACAAAATTGAAGAAAGAAAATTTTCGGGAACAATAATACCGAAGCTGTACGACAGTTATTTTGGCAATCGCGGGCAATCGGTAGTGATGCGATATTTAAAAGCGGATGACCGGACGATAGAAACTTTTGTCGGAACTCTCCCGAAGGAATATTTAGGCGCAGACCCCAGCGCCAACAACGAAATCAAAGGATTTTTCTTGCCCAATGATATAAAAGATATAAGTATCTCGCCTGATATTTCGAAAATGTTCTACCTGTTTGACAGTGGAGATAATATGGTAGGAACGACTTTAAGTTTCTTGGATAACAAAAAAGTCCAAGTCTTTGATTCTCCTTTTACGGAATGGCTGTCTCAGTGGCCAAATAGCAATACGATTACCCTGACAACCAAACCTTCTAATAGTGTTCCGGGGCATATGTACAGCCTGGATTTAATCAAAAAAAGTTTAACTAAAATTTTAGGCAATATAAACGGGCTGACCACCCTGGGAAGCCCAAATGGAAAACTAATTCTTTATGGCGATAATAATTTATCATTGAATGTTTATCACGCTGACAGCAGAAATTCTGATGTATTGGGAGTAAAAACTCTGCCGGAAAAATGCGTTTGGGGTAAAACAAGCGATGTTATTTACTGCGCCGCGCCAAAATTACTTGGACTGGGCGCATATCCGGATAGTTGGTATCAAGGAGAAATATCTTTTAACGACCAATTTTGGAAGATAGACATCAAAACTGAAAATGGAACGATGATATTGGATCCGACCACCATAGTCACGAGGGGAGAAGAAATTGACGGCATAAAGCTTGCCCTGGATGAAGGGGAAAATTATTTATTTTTCGTAAATAAAAAAGATTCTTTTTTGTGGAGGTTGGAGCTAAAATAAAATACGACCCTCCAAGGCCCTCCCTTAGCAGGGAGGGAGGAACCCTCTCCCCCTGACAAGGGGGAGTTTCCAAAAGGAGAGGGGGTTAGATTCTACCAATATACTTAATCACCACTCGACGAGAAGTTCCCATACCCACCGATTCTGTTTTCAGATCGGTTGCGTTAGATAAAAATTCATGCACAATCCGGCGCTCAAAAGCCGACATCGGATCAACTTCTATGCTTGATTTGAAATACCTGGCCCTTTCTCCCATCATATGAGCTACTGCGCGAACATTCTCTACACGCTTTTTTTGAAAACCATTAATATCAATTAAAACATTGTTGTCCCCAAAGACGGTCATCAGGGAATCGCCGATGACCGTCTTTGGGGTTCTGGTTTCAATTATTCTGCGAACCAAATGGTTTAACGCATAAAGCGCCTCGCCATCATGCCCTACAAAAAAATGCGGTTCATTTACTTCAACCGAAAACCACGTGTTGCTTGGATTATCTTCTATAACAGTAATTCCCGCCACCATGATTCCGGTTTTTTCAATTAATTGCTTTATTAAATTCTGTATTTCTTCTTTTTTCATTTACTTTTCAGTAATTAAAACTTTTACCTCTTCATCTAGCGCCTTCTTTTCTGTTTTATTAACATAAATCTGCTGACCCACAGCAAAGATATTACTCGTAATCCAATATAACGCAACTGCGCCAGAGATGCTGTAAGCTATGAAAGTGACAATGAACGGAAAGAAATATTTCATTTGCATGTGCATGCTTTTTGTAAAATTTTCTTGGAAAGAACCAGTGGCAATCGAGGAAATAGCCGGTTTGGGCATAAAATGCGCTTGAAGGTATTGAGATACACCCGCCAAGATTGCCAAAATTAAACTTTTCTTGCTTACATCAATGATTCCTAAGAAAATCATATTTATATTTTCTGGGATATGAATAAAAGAATAAAGCAATTCACTCTGAAAATTTATTCCTTTAAAAAAAACATAATACAGGGCAAAAATAATGGGGATTTGAATTAAAACCAAAAGACATCCGGAAAAAGGATTAGTCTTGTGTTTTTTATAAAGCTCAAAAGTTAATCGCGCTTGTTCTTCTTTGCTAAACCCGTTTTTTTTTATTTTATCAAGTTCTGGGGCAAGCATGGTCATAGCCGCCTGATTTTTAATGGATTTTTGAGAAAAAGGGAAAAGCAATAATTTAACCAGAATAGTAAGAATAATAACCGCAACACCGACATCTCCGCCAGGAATAATGAAAACCAAAAAGGCCAATGCGTTAAGTAATGGCTGATATAAAACAGTATTCCAGATATTGGAGAGCATTCTTTCATTCTATCTGAAAATGCTCAAAAATCAAAGGAGCGAATCAACATGATTCTTTTGCCATGGATGACAACGCAAAATACGCAAAAACCCCAAGTAAATTCCTTTTAGGATGCCATATTTCTGAATAGCCTGTTTTGTGTATTCCGAACAAGTAGGATAAAAAACGCAGCTAGGTTTTATAAAAAACCGGATTTGCTTTTGATAAAAATCAATGCACTTTATTGATAATATTTTTAATTTCATTTTCAAGTATTAAAATATCATCTTGATATTTTTTAAAAACAAAAGCGCCGATGAGTCCGGCAGGGAATTGGTGAATATATTTTCTTAATACAAAATATCCTCGTCGGCGCAACTGATTTCTTTCTACTGCCAATTTAGCAACGTTTTTCGGCGCGATAAAAGAAATTTTTACTTCTTGATTATTGGTTTTTAAATATCTAAAAGTTAAACTGAAAGAAACAAGAAATCTGCTTCCCTTAAACATTTTTTTGATTTCCTCAGCGCCCGCTCTATTTTTTTTAGATAGCATATTATCCCGCCAAAAATGCAGATTTAAACAGAGAGCTTTTTCCTACCCTTTTGACGTCTTCTTTTTAGAACTTTTCTGCCAGTCTTGATTCTGGATCTGACCAAAAACCCATGGCTTCGAGCTCTTTTTCTTTTTTTGGGTTTGTATGTGAATGACATACCAAAGAGTATATAATATTATCCACACATTATCAACAGGTTTAATAACTTTTAGAAAGTATCAAACATTTTACAAATAGTATAATATGGGGTCATGAATACAAAACAGCTCTGGAAAAATTGTTTAGTCGAAATCGAAGCAGGCATATCCAAGGCAAACTTTAGCACTTGGTTTAAAAATACGTCTATTATAAAAGAAGATACGGGTGTCATCTACATTGGTGTGCCGAATGAATTTGTCCGCGATTGGCTTATAAATAAATATCATAAACTAATTACCAAAACTGTAGCCGATGTGTATGAAAATATGCGCGCCGTCGAATATATTATCACTAAAATAGAAGCAAATAAACAAGAACTGGACACAACAAAAGATGACGAAAGTTACATAAACAAAGAATTGCCCCTAAAAGACCTTTATATAAACCTGGAAGATAACTTGAATCCGCGTTATCACTTTAATTCTTTCATTGTGGGGTCTTTCAATGAACTCGCCTATGCCGCATCTCAGGCGATCATAGACAGTCCCGGAACTAAATATAACCCGTTTTTTGTTTACGGAGGAACTGGACTCGGCAAAACTCATTTGATCCAAGCGGTGGGGAATTCAATTAAAGAAAAATATTCAAATAAAAAAGTGCACTACATGACTCTGGAAAAATTCGCTACCGATTTTATAAATTCGTTACAGAGCAATAAAGCAAATTCTTTCAAGGAAAAATACCGCAAGTATGATCTTTTAATCATAGATGATATCCAATTTATCGGCAAAATGGAAAAAATTCAGGAGGAACTTTTCCACACCTTTAATACTTTTCACGAAAATAATAAGCAAATTATTTTTTCTTCTGATAAACATCCCAATTATATCCCCGAATTGGCGGATCGATTAAAATCCCGCTTTGCGGCTGGAATGATTGTGGATATATCCCCCCCAGAATATGAATCCCGTCTAGCAATTTTGAAGGTGAAATTACGAGAACTTAATATTGATTTGGACCAAGAGATAGTGGAATACGTCGCTTCGGTTGTAGACGGCAACATTCGCGAGCTCGAAGGAAACTTAAATATCATTGTTTGTCAATATCGCTTGAAAAATAGACCCTTAATGCTACCGGAAGTTAAAAACTTGCTTAAAAACAACATGAAACCTAAAAAAAATATGGCCATAAAAGACGTCGTGAAAATAGTAAGCGAATACTATAAATTAGAAGAAGCCACTATTTATGAAAAAACCAGAAAGAAGGAAATAGTAAAAGCAAGACAGGTGGTAATGTATTTACTCCGCGAAGATTTTAATGTATCATACCCCTTGATTGGACAAAAATTAGGCGGAAAAGATCATACCACAGTCATTCATTCCTGCTTAAAGATTAAAAACGACTTGAAAAATGACCCACAACTTTTACAGGAGTTGGAACAAATACGAATTATGTTTAAGTAATAAAAAGTTATTAGACTAAGATCAAAAGCAAGGGTAATAAATAACTTTATAAAATAAAAACAAAAAGGGTTATCCACTTATCAACACGTCTAATAGTATTAATAAATTTAAAAAATAAATTATAAGCACATGAAATTAGAATGTAAAATCGAGGAAATTAAAAATAAAATTTCTCAAGTAGAGAGAATTACTGGCAAAAACCTAACCTTACCTGTTTTAAATTCTATTCTTTTAATTGCGTCTGGAAAATCTTTAAAAATTAGGTCTACAAACTTAAGTCTTGGTATTGAAGTTGAAATTCCCGCTAAAATAGAGAAAGAAGGGATTGTTGCTGTTTCTGGGTTGGTGCTGAACGGTATTTTTTCTAACGTTTTTCAAAATGAAAATGTTTATCTGGAAAGTATGGATGGTAATTTATCCATTCGAACAAAAAAAAGCAAAATAAAACTAAAAGGCCAGCCTCATGAAGATTTTCCAACGATACCTAAAGTTGAAGGGATAAGTTTTGAAATAGAATCAAAAAAATTAACAAATGGCATAAAATCGGTCTACTACAGTTCTTCCGTCTCGGACATAAAACCTGAGATTTCAAGTGTTTTTATATATACCGATGAGGACAACTTAGTATTTGTTTCAACTGACTCCTTCAGATTGGCTGAGAAAAAAATTAAAATAAAAGAATTGCCTGAAATTCGAGGTATCCTTATTCCGTTTAAGAATATTTCAGAAATACTGAGAGTTTTTGGAGAGTCTGCTTCTGCCATCCAAGTATGTTTTAATAAAAACCAAATTTCTTTTTCATCGGACAATGTTTATCTGACTTCGCGGGTCATCGACGGAGTTTTCCCAGACTATCGCCAAATTATTCCAAAAACTTCGGGAACTAACGCTTTAATGCTTAAGCAAGATTTACTGAACGCGCTCAAGCTTTCTAATATTTTTTCAGATAAATTAAATCAAGTGAATCTAAAAGTTTTGCCCAAAGAAAAAGTTTTCGAACTTTCATCCAATAATAACGAGGTCGGAGAAAATAAAACGTATCTGGATGCCGCCCTGACAGGAGAAAATATTGAGCTTAGTTTTAATTATAAATATTTTTTGGACTGTTTCCAATCAATCACAACCGATAGCTTGTCCATCAAGTTTTCCGGGGCCTCAAGTCCCTTGGTCATATCTCCCGCAGGCGACGCTTCTTTTATTTATCTCATCATGCCCATGAACAGATAACAGCAGATAGAGCCTAAGGCTCTATCTGCGCTACTGTTGTACTTTGAACATCAGACTTGCCTCACTTTTATTATAAACGCTGTCATAAGCAATTATCTTTAATTCATTATCTGTTTGTAAGTTTTCTAATAAAGAAGGAATAAAAGAAAAAACAAAAGGAGCTTGAGAAGTTCCCAAATAGTTCTCGTTCACAAAAACGTCTAGTTTCGAGAGAAGATATGGGCCGGAGCTTGCAATTTTTAAGTTTATTTTTTGGTTGGGCGGATAATTTGTATAACTATTTGGTTCAATAATGGAAATGATCGGTTTCGATGCGTCAGTATGCACGTCATCTATCATATTTGGCTTGTCATTTAAAGTTGTTATTTTATATTTTCCGCTGTTTTGCGCCCACCAATTCTGGATAGGTATTTCCCAGTGGTTAAATTGCGGATCGTTTTCGGGGTTTATTGGCGGCGCTCCCAAAATATCATTTTTATCCACCCAATACAGGATTGAATGCACATTAGTTATAACTTTTTCCTCGATGGTCTCTTGGGGCGTGTTCGGACCCGCTAATTTTTGAGAGATTTTATCTATGAAAAAGTTTTCATTTCCCTGCCAAAATCCGCGGAGCACTGGTTTCAGGGTTGTAGAGTCAACCTCCGCATTGTTTGGTTTTTCGAATTTTTCATCGGGCAAAATTTTTAATGCTTCGTTCATAAATTTATTCCAAATAGGTCCAGCCACTGCCACCCCGCCTTTTTTCATCGGCTGATTATCGTTGTTTCCTGCCCAAACACCCACGGCAATGGAAGGAGTATAACCGATGGTCCAAGCGTCTTTGTTGTTATTAGTCGTCCCAGTTTTTACCGCTACCTCTTTTCCTGGTATAAAAAGAGCTGAATGTGTTCCGAAAGTCGGAATGCGGGCTTTTTCATCCGACAGAATGTCCGAAATGGTTAACGTGGTGTTTTTGAGCAGGACTTCCTGCGCGTCTGATCTGAACTCTTCTAAAATTTTTCCACTGTTATCTTCAACTTTTAGGACTCCGGTATAAGGATTCCGAACGCCGTTGTTTGCAAAAACTCCGTAAGCGGACGTCATGTCGAGCAACGATACTTCTCCGCCTCCGATGACCAGAGTCAATCCGTATCGGCCAATATCGCTCAGAGTATTAATGCCCATATCTTCGGCTGTTTTCAATGAATCAAGAAGTCCCGCCAGATAAAAAAGTTTTACAGCCACCAGATTGATTGATTGCGCCAAAGCGCTTCGAAGGCTCATTGGTCCGCGGAATTTTTCATCATAGTTATCAGGCATGTAACAGTCTTTTTGATCGTGTCTGGGCAGAGCCTGGCCAGAAGCATCACAAGTGGTTTGAAATTCCGTAGGCACGTCAAAGAGCGCTGTTTCGGGAGTAAAGCCTTTATTGAAGGCGGTAGCGTATATAAAGGGCTTAAAAGACGAGCCGGGTTGCCTAAGAGCGGTGGCTACATTGAAATTTCCTTCTATTTCTTTGTCAAAATAATCCCGTGAACCGACCATGGTTAAAATCTGTCCTGTTTTTGGGTCGATGGCCACTAAGCTCGCGTTTTTCCCGTCCCAAGCCTTTTCATTCACCAAGGCGCCCTCTTTAACAATTTGTTCTCCCTTTTCTTGCAGTCCATAATCAAGCGTGGTCGTGACTTTCAATCCCCCCCTTTTCACTATTTCACTTCCATACTTTTCCTCAATATATTCTTTAATAAAAAAGACAAAATGCGGCGCCTTTATTCCCGTTGTTGCTGGCGGGGAAAAAACAACTGTTTCCTCCCTTGCTTTTTTATAGTTTTCCTTGGAAATAAAATTAAGTTCTAGCATCCTGGAAAGCACCAGATTTTTTCTGACTTCCAGTTTGTCTTTATTTTTTCGGTAAGGCGACAAAGTTGTTGGAGCTTGCGGAATCGAGGCCAGATAGGCCGCTTCCGCCAGTGTCAAATTTTGCGCGTCTTTGTTAAAATAGGTTCTACTGGCTTCGCCTATTCCATAAACAGTTCCGCCATAGGGAGCTTCATTTAGATAGTATTCTAGAATTTTTTCCTTCGATATGGATTTATCTATCTTGATTGAAAGCACCCATTCTTTTATTTTTCTGGTGTAAGATTTTTCCTGGGTAAGAAGGGTGTTTTTGACTAATTGCTGAGTGATAGTCGAACCGCCTTGAGTTCTGCCCGTATTAAAAATATTAGACAAGATCGCGCGAATAATAGAAATAATTCTTATTCCGCGGTGATTATAAAACTCAGAATCTTCAATCGCCACCGTGGCGTTTTTGATATTTACTCCCATCGCTTGATATGGAATATTTGTCCTTTTTATATCTTGATGTATGTCATAGAGCAAAATTTCGCCGGTGCGATCGTATATTTTAGTGGAATTTGTGATTTTTCTGTCCGTAAAAGAGTTGAAATCGGGAATTCTTAGCGAAGAAAGCCAGACAATAATCATTCCGAATCCCAAAATGAAAATGCCGCTCCCCAGCAGGATTAAATTTTTCCAGAACCACCGACTCCCATAAAATTTTCTCATTATTTTAATTATAGCAGTAAATATGTTAGAATCCGAGTATGAAAATTATTATGGACGAAAAGAAAATAGATGAAATTTTAACTCGCGGAATAGAAAAAGTTTATCCGGATAAATCTTCGTTGGAGAAAGTTTTAATGTCGGGCAAAAAAATCAAGCTTTATTATGGGATTGATCCAACTGGAAACACCTTGCATCTTGGCCATCTGGTTCAACTTCTGAAGCTGAAGAAATTTCAAGATCTTGGTCATGAAGTTATTATCTTGATTGGTGATTTTACGGCGCAAATCGGAGATCCAACAGGGAAACAAACAATTCGGAAACCACTGACTCATAAACAGGTTTTAGAAAATGCGAAGGGATACAAAAAACAAATTGGCAAAGTTTTGCACTTAAAAAATTTAAAAGTTAACTTTACCCATAATGCAAAATGGACGAATAAACTTTCTCCAGAAGATATGTTGGAGTTAACTTCACATTTTACAGTTTCCAGTTTGCTTTCTAGGAACATGTTTCAAGAAAGAATTAAAGCTGGCCGAGAAGTCTATGTTCATGAATTTCTATATCCTATTTTCCAGGCATATGATGCCGTAACTATGGATGTAGATTTGCAGATTGGGGGCAACGATCAAATGTTCAATATGCTTGCTGGGAGGGATTTAATGAAAAGAAAAAGACACAAGGAAATGTTTGTCTTGACAACAAAGTTATTAGTAGATCCAACCGGTAAAAAAATGGGAAAGACCGAAGGAAACATGATTACCCTGGAGGATTCGGCAAATGACATGTTTGGCAAAATAATGAGTTGGTCGGATAACATACTAGCTCTGGGTTTTGAAATTTGTACCGAGTTAAATTTTAAAGATTTTGCAATGGAAAAACCACGAGATCAAAAAGTGAAACTTGCTCATGAAATCGTGAAAATTTGTCGTGGTGTTGATATTGCCGATGAAGCTGAAAGAAACTTCTTTAATACTTTTCAAAAAAAAGAAATCCCGAGCGAGATGCAGGAGATAAAAGCAGGCAAGGGAGATTTGTTGAGCGAAATTTTGGTAAAAAATAAAGTTTTGTCTTCTAAGGGAGAATGGAGAAGGCTTATTTTAGGAAATGCCATTCACGACTTGTCTAAAAATAAAAATATAACAGATGTAAATTCAAAAATTTTAGAAAATTTAACTCTCAAGATCGGTAAAAAGAAATTCATCAAAATTGTACAAACCTAAAAACGCCCACTTCGGGCGTTTTTAGGTTCTATCTGTCTTTATCCGGGTCTTCCTCATCCAGCCCGAAATCGATCGGTTCTTCCGGCATATCCAGCGGTTCGTCATCGTCAGCGTCCACCTTAAAACCAGCCCCTACTTCTTCGTCTTCATCGTAACTCATGTTTTAATTTTTATTAAATTTAGCCGCACGCTAATAATTCACTACTTTGTATCAAAATCCAAAAAGCTTAGCAATAGCATCTGGGGATAACTGATTTTCTCTGATAAAAACCGATCAAAACTAATGCATATCAGAACCTATCAGGTGTTATCGGGGTTGATCTGTTGTGCGCGAACGCAGTGAGGGCAGCAGCTATAGCGTCTAGTTCATCGTCCGATGTCTTGTTTTTATCTATTTCCACTAAAATTTTAAGCATTTTATTTATTTGCGCCTTATCCGATCTGCCGTAACCGGTTATAGCCATTTTTATTTGAGGCGGAGAAGCTTCAAATACGCGAAGTCCCGCAAGACTTGCCTCATAAATAACAACTCCGCGCGCTTCAGCCACTTTCATAGCCGTTTTTTGATTGGTATTTAAAAACAAGGTTTCAATCGCCAGCACTTCCGGCTTATAGTTTTTGATTATAGTTCTTACTTCTTTGCCGATTAATCGCAACCGTTCAGTAAAATCCAATTTAGCTGAAGTTTTAAAGCATTCAGAAAAAATAACTGTTTCTCTTTTATTTTTTAAGGATTTTTCCAGGATGGCTATCCCCAACCTTTCAAACCCTGGGTCTATTCCTAAAATGCGCATAAAAGAAGTTTAGCACTTTTTCCTCTCCTCGTCTGCTTCGCAGCCACCCCTCTCCATAAAATTTTTATGGAGAGGGGAAAGGGGTGAGGATTTAGAGGGTTTTTGTTTTCCCCCAAAAAATTTGACATATATATATATCGGTTTATAGTTATAAATAATGTAGTTCTTTGTATATAACTTATGGCGAGGATTTGAGTAAATCAATTTGTTGGTTTGTTCAGACCCCCGCCCTAAGTTCAAGATAGTTGTCCGACCGGCGGGTTACAACAATGCCCAAAGATAAACACACCACGTCGCTTGGCAAGTAGGCCTTTCTGGCCTGAAGAGCGAATGGCCAGGGAATCATGGGGTTCCCTGGCCCGTCAATTTTCAAAGTCCTTAAGACTTTTTTCGAAAGAGTCCTAGGGACTTTTTCATTTATATTTCTATAAAAGTTTTTCTTGTTAAAAAACCCCTCCTAACCTCCCCTTATCAGGGGAAGGAGAATCTAAGTCCCCTTGATAAGGGGGATTTAGGGGGTTGTATCTTTTATCTCAAAACCCAGATGCTCATACGCTTTCTTGGTAGCCATGCGTCCCCGCGCGGTGCGTTCCAAAAGGCCGAGCTGGATCAAATACGGTTCTATTACTTCTTCCAGCGTTGCTTCTTCTTCAGACAAAGCCGCGGCCATAGTTTTCAGCCCCGCCGGCCCGCCACCAAATTTTTCAATTAACATTTCTAAAAATTTCCTATCGGAAGAATTCAAGCCGATTTCATCCACGGCCAGCATATTCAGCGCCTCTTTCACTATTTTTTGATCCAGACTTTTCTTGTCACTTTTTTTACTTACCTGAGCGAAATCCCGACAACGCTTCAGGAAGTAATTCGCGGTACGGGGAGTGAAACGACTTCTTTTGGCAATTTCTTCCAAGGCGCTTTTTTCCAGCAGAATATTTAAAAGCTTACTTGATCTCTCAACTATTTTTTCAATTTCTTCGTTTGAATAAAATTCCAGCCTAAAAACTCCGCCGGAGAATCTTGAACGCAGGGGAGAGGAAATAAGCGCGACGCGAGTGGTTGCCGCGATTAAGGTAAAAGGTGGCAGGTCAAGCTGAATAGTTCTGGCGGAAGGTCCTTTCCCGATAATTATATCCAAAACGCCGGATTCCATGGCGGGATAGAGTATTTCTTCCACTATTTTATTGAGCCGATGTATTTCATCTATAAAAAGAATGTCGCCCGGGGCAAGATTAGTGAGGATAGAAGCCAAATCACCCACTTTTTCAATAGCTGGTCCGGAAGTTATTTTCATTTGCCTGCCAGTTTCTTTGGCAATAAGATGCGCCAAAGTAGTTTTACCTAATCCCGGCGGTCCATAAAATAAAATATGTTCAGGAATATGTCCGCGTTCCTCGGCCGCTCGCAACAGAATTTTAACATTGTCTTTGATGTGTTTTTGACCGATATACTCATCCCAGCGAGTAGGACGCAAAGTTTGATCTAGAACAACATCTTCTGCTTTTCCCCTTTTATTACTTGACATTGATTTCATAATATGCTATACTATACAAGTAGTAAGTTTATCATAGGCTTATTAACAGACTATCAACATACCTATACACATTATAGCATTTGCAGTACTTTCCATATAGTAAAATATATTTATAGAGAGCATTAATCTCTAAGCAATCAGCCATCGGTTATACAAGTTTGCATAGGACGTTCTGGCGCTTTAACTAGTTTGCTGGAGCTATCCTCTAATAATTTGTTACTCTTGGGGCCTAGCTCCGAAAGGATTGTTTAGAGATTAATGCTTTTTATTTCTTAGGCGAGGATCTATGCATATTAAAAAAAATCAACTATATTTTGGAAAATTCTCAGCTCCGTATCTCGGTAAAAAATTTGGCACGCCGCTCTACGTGTACGAAGTTTCCACCATTAAACGCCAGTACAAGAAACTTGTAAGCAGTATTGCCTATCGCAAACTTAGCGTTCATTATGCCTGCAAGGCCAACACGAATATTTCCATTCTGAAATTATTGCGCAGACTTGGCGCGAAAGTGGAAACAGTAAGCAGAGGAGAAATTATACTGGCGCTTAAGGCTGGATTTAAGCCCAAAGATATTTTATATACATCTACCTCCGTGAGTAGGGATGAAATTGCTTTTGTGGCTAGACGCAAAGTTATGGTAAATCTTGATTCATTGTCTCAAATCAAACTCTATGGAGAAATAAATCCTGGATCAGATGTAGGTATAAGGATCAATCAAGGAATTGGCGCTGGCCACCATGATCATGTGATCACTGGCGGGAGTAATTCAAAATTCGGTATTCCTTTAGAACACATGGAATTTGCCCAGAAACTAGCAAAAAAATATAGATTGAGAATTATCCGCTTGCACCAGCATATTGGATCAAATATTTTGGATAAAAAAATATTACTCAGAGCCTTTGATAAATTGCTTGAGACAGCCCTAAATTTCAAAGATTTGGAATCGCTTGATTTTGGAGGCGGTTTCGGTATTCCTTATCTACCAAAAGAGAAAGAGCTCGATGTCAAAGGTCTTGGCAAGACAATGGTGAGGAAAATGAAGCGGTTTAACAAACTATACGGGAAAGAACTGGCAATGATTTTAGAACCTGGTCGTTTTCTAGTAGCCGAAGCTGGGGTTCTCCTTGCCTCTGTGACTGAAATAAAAAATAATCCCGTCCACACCTTTGTCGGGGTAGATACCGGCTTTAACCATTTTGTCCGTCCTGCTATGTACGGGTCTTTTCATAGAATAATAAATGCAAGTAAAATAAAAGGGATTTCGATCAAAGCTCATATAGTTGGTAACATATGCGAATCGGGGGATATTTTTGGCAAAGACCGGGTTATCACTTCGCCAAAAGCGGGGGATATTCTTGCCATACTGGACACCGGCGCGTATGGATACGTTATGGCATCTCGCTATAATAGCCGACCCTTGCCGCTCGAAGTTTTGGTTGATAAATAAGGCTGTTTCTGTTAGTGTTTATAAATAATGTATAAAAAACCACAGAAAAAATTAAAAATCTAATTCAGGGTGTTTAAACAATCTCTATGGGCAAAATAAAAATCGCTTTAATCGGTTTCGGAAAAATGGGGCAAGAAGTCAACAACTTGTATAAAGAGTCAGAAATTTTTGAAGTGGTTTCAGTCAGTTTTAAAAATAAAAGCGACAAATTGGACATTGAAGGAATTAAGAAAGCAGATCTAGCCATAGATTTTACTTCTAAAGATGTGGTAATAAAAAACGTAGAGGCAGTAGCCAAACTTGGAAAAAATATAGTTATTGGCACTACCGGATGGTATGAACATTTGGATGAAGTGAAAAAAATAGTTGATAAATATCAGATAGGTCTTATCTATGCCCCGAATTTTTCGATTGGGGCGAATATTTTTATAAAAATGGCAGAATTTTCCGCGAAACTTTTCGAAAAATTTCCGGGTTATGATGTTTATGGTCTAGAAATTCACCATAAAGCAAAATTGGATAGTCCTTCCGGTACTGCTTTGAAAATTGCAAGCAAGATAAATGGACTGAATTTTACTTCAATCCGGGCAGGCAGAAATCCCGGTTTTCACGAGATCGTTTTTGATAGTCAGGCTGATGGCATCGCTTTATCTCACCAAGCGTATAACAGAGTCGGGTTTGCCAAAGGCGCTTTGGTTGCGGCCGAATTTATTAAAAATAAAAAGGGAATTTATAAGTTTGAAGATATAATATGAACACAAATATGTCCGCCAAAGGCGGATCCGCCTCGGGCGGAAAAAATATAAAATTTATTGGTTCTATGCCAGCTATAGTTACGCCATTCAAAAAAAATGGAGATTTAGACCTGCCTGCTTTAGAAAAATTGGTTGAGTATCAATTAAAAGGGGGAGTAGATGCAATAGTCGCCGCTGGGTCTACCGGAGAGGCTGCTACTTTGACTGATGATGAATATGTGGAAGTTATAAAAACAGTAGTAAAGAAAGTTGCGGCAAGTAAAATAAGAGTTCCAGTCATAGTCGGAGCAGGTTCTAATAACACCAAGAGAGCTGTCCACCTTTCAGAGCTCGCCAAGAAAGCCGGAGCGGATGCTTTGCTTCATGTCACCCCGTTCTACAACAAGCCGACCCCGAACGGCCTAGTTCTCCATTTTAAGGAAATAGCCAAAGCAGTGGATCTGCCGATCATTATTTACAACGTTCCCGGACGAACCGGCTCCAATGTAATGCCTCAAACTATTCTGCGGATCGCCCGAGAAGTTCCGAGTGTGGCGGCGGTGAAAGAGGCTTCCGGTTCGCTCAACCAAATGATGGAAATCATAAGTGAAGTCAGAACCAATGGCCCTAAGAACTTCGCTATTTTGTCGGGAGATGACGCGCTCACTCTTCCTCTTATCGGCGCTGGCGGCCACGGATGCATCTCGGTTGTGGCGAACGAAATTCCCGAAATGTTTTCTCGGATGGTCCATCTGGCGCTTGCGGGTAATTTTAAGGAGGCGGGGGAATTGCACTACAAAATGCTTCCGCTCATGAATGTCAATTTTATTGAGTCCAATCCTATACCGGTCAAATACGCTCTAGCTTCGATGGGTCTTATCGAAGAGAGTTTAAGACTGCCGTTGACGGAGCTCGAGGAGAAGAACAGAGCCATAGTGGAAAAGGTTTTAAAGGAGCTTAAGTTAATCTAAAAAGTACGAGAATGGCGACCGTTAATAAAAATTTCGATAAACTAGAGGGCGCGTATTTGTTTGTAGAAATTGCGAAGCGCGCCAAAGAATTTTCGGATAAAAATCCCGGAATAGAGCTCATGCGTCTTGGAATCGGCGACACTACTTTACCTCTCACCCCCGCTACAATTTCGGGGCTACAAAAAGGAGTGGAAGATCTTTCCCAAAAAAGCACCTACAGAGGATACGGAGATCCGCAGGGCGACTCGAAGCTCCGCGCCGCCTTACGCGATTATTATAGTAAGAAAAATATTTCTCTTACCCCGGAAGAATTTTTCATAAGTGACGGGGCAAAATCTGATTTAGCCAATATCCAGTCCATTTTTGGTTCAAATAACAAGGTGGCGGTGACCGACCCTGTGTACACCGTGTATGTAGACAGCAATGTTATCGCTGGCAGGACCGGAAATTTTAAAAATGGAAGGTATCAAGGCCTGGTGTACATGGAATGCAACGAGAAAAATGGTTTTGTTCCTATCCCGCCGCGAGAAAAAGTGGACTTGATTTACATCTGCAGTCCCAATAATCCCACTGGTTCTGTAATGACCAAAGACCAGCTAAAAGCTTTTGTCGATTATGCTCTTAAAAACAGGGCGGTAATTATTTTCGATGCCGCCTATGCTGAGTATATTTCTGATGAATCTTTACCCAAGAGCATTTATGAGATTGAAGGAGCCAGAAAATGCGCGATTGAGATCAATAGTTTCTCAAAGTGGGTTGGTTTCACCGGGGTCCGGCTCGGCTGGACAATTGTGCCCACGGATCTTGCCGTGGAAGATGCAGAGAAGGGCAAAGTGCATGCAATCTGGAGAAGGCGCCAAAGCACCATGTTTAATGGAGCGTCTATTATTTCCCAAGGAGGGGCGCTTGCCGCTCTTTCAATTGCGAGTCAGAAGGAAAGCAAGGGGCTTGTTCGGTATTATATGAATAACGCGACTTTGATAAAAAAAGATCTCACCAAACTTGGTTTTAAGGTTTTTGGCGGAGAACATGCTCCTTATGTTTGGCTCAAAACGCCTCTTGGCCTGAATTCTTGGCAGTTTTTTGATAAGTTGCTGGGAGAAGCGCATGTTGTCGTGACACCGGGTTCCGGTTTTGGAGCTTGTGGGGAAGGCTATGTTCGTTTGAGCGCCTTTGCCGATTTGGAAGTGGTGAAAAAGGCTATGAAAAGCATAAAAGAAAATATAAAACCATGAAAGTGATGAAATTTGGTGGCACGTCGGTGGCTCACGCTTCTAATATAAACAAGGTCATCGATATAATATTGGAATCACTAAAACGACAAGAAAAAATTGTTGTCGTTGTTTCTGCTTTTAGTGGTATTACCGATGATCTTATTCTGCTTGCGAATCTTGCCTCCAAAATAGATCTTAAATATGAAATAATTTTTAAAGCTATCTGTGGCAGGCACAATCAGGCCATCAAAGAGTTGATTAATTCAAAAGACAAAGAAAAAGTACTGGCGCGAGCAGGTAAAAAATACGACGAATTAGAAGAAATAGTAAAAAATATTTTTTCCGCCAAAGAACTCTCGTTGTCTTCCTTGGATACTGTAATGAGTTTTGGTGAACAGTTGTCATCTTACATAATTGGTGAAGCAATAAAAAGTCGTGGAATTCCGTGTGAATTTATAGATTCTCGAATAGTCATAAAGACGGATAATAATTTTGGTAGCGCTAGTGTGGATTTAGAAAAATCCTATAAACTTATGTCAAACTATCTTGTAGAGAAAGATCTATATATTATGGGTGGATTTATTGGTTCTACAAAAAAGGGTGAAACTACCACTCTCAGCAGAGGCGGTTCTGATTACACTGCTTCTTTGGTAGGCGCGGCTCTGGATGCGTCTGTGATTGAAATATGGACTGATGTAGATGGTATTATGACGGAAGATCCCAAAAAAATGAAAGACGCTCTTCTTATTCCAGAAATATCTTATGAAAAAGCGGAGGAAATGGCATACAATGGCGCCAAAGTTATTCATCCGAAAACTATAAGGCCGGCGGTATTAAAAAATATACCTATATATGTCAAGAATACTTTTAATCCAAAAGGACAAGGTACTAGGATAAGCAATGGAATCGAAACTCAATAAAAAAATAAAAGTTGGAATACTTGGAGCTACAGGCATGGTTGGACAGCGATTTATTTCCTTGCTTAAAGACCATCCATGGTTTGAGATTGCAGTCGTGGCTGCTTCTAGAAGATCGGCGGGTAAGAAACTGGGCCCCTTTATCATATATTCTGTTGAAGACGACATTGAAAAAATTTCCCAAAAATGCAGTTTTGTTTTTTCAGCGATAGATGCTGATAAAGATTTTATTAAAAAAATTGAAGAAGCTTATGCGGAGAAGGGATTGCCTGTTGTTTCTAACAATTCGGCTCACAGGTGGACGTCCGATATACCAATGCTTATGCCTGAAATTAATCCGGAACATATTAATATCATTCCTATTCAGAGAAAAAATCATGGCTGGACGACTGGATTTATTGTTGTCAAACCGAATTGTTCCATTCAGTCTTATGTTCCATTACTTCACGCTTGGAAAAATTTTAATCCACGAGAAGTCATTGTCTCAACCTACCAGGCAATTTCCGGCGCCGGCAAGACTTTTGAGACTTGGCCGGAAATGATTGATAATGTTATACCTTATATCGGCGGCGAAGAAGAAAAATCTGAAAAAGAGCCCTCTAAAATTTTTGCAGATATAAAAAGAGGTAGATTTATTTTAAAAGATATACCGGCAATTTCAGCCAGTTGCATACGAGTGCCCGTCACTGACGGCCACTTGGCGACAATCAATATAAAATTCGGCAAAAAAGTTTCAGAAAAAAAATTGATTGAAGCTTTAAAAAATTTTAAAAATCCGCTGGCCTCGCTTAATCTGCCCTCGGCGCCGGAACAATTCATAACCTATTTTGAAGAGCCGAATCGACCGCAGACGCGTCTGGATAGGAATTTGCAAGGCGGTATGGGTATTGGTGTCGGTCGTATCAGGAAAGATTCTGTGTTGGGCTGGAAATGTGTTGCTTTGTCGCACAACACTATCCGAGGCGCCGCTGGTGGCAGTATTTTAAATGCCGAATTATTGGTGAAAAAGGGTTATATAAAACATCATGCTTAAATTTTATAAATATCACGGAACCGGAAATGACTTTATTATGATAGACAATCGTAACAATGTTTTTGACATTAAAGATACAGAAAAAATAAAACTTTTATGCAATCGCCATTTTGGTATAGGGGCGGATGGCCTGATTTTATTGGAAGAAGATCCAGATTGTGATTTTAAAATGGTTTTCGCGAATCCGGATGGTAGTATCGGCGCGATGTGCGGGAATGGCGGAAGATGTATTGTGCATTTTGCGTTTCATGTTTTAAAAATTATAAAAGACCCTAAAAATGTGTGTTTTTCGGCAGCTGATGGGATGCATGAGGCTGAAATAAAGGGCGATGAAGTAAAGCTTAAAATGCAGAATGTAAATGAAATAAGTAAAAGAAATGGCTTAACTTTTCTTTATTCCGGCACCACTCCGCACAACATTATGTTCGTAAAAAATATAGAAAAATTTCCAGTTATCAACGAAGGAATGAGAATCCGGAATTTTGATTCTGATGGAGTGAACATAGATTTTGTCGAATTAAAAGACGGCATATTCTATGTGCGCACTTATGAACGCGGAGTAGAAAATGAAACTTTAGCTTGCGGGACCGGAGCGACAGCGGTGGCGATTGCTTCGCATCATCTGGGCATGCTGAAAAAAAATATCTGTCGTGTAAAAATGCCTGGCGGTAATTTAACCGTCAAATTCGAGAAAATAAAAAATGGTTCGTATGAAAATATCTGGCTCATCGGCCCCGCAGTATGTGTATTTGAAGGAGAAATAAAACAATAAGTTTTCTATTCTTCAAGCAAATCCACCACGCTTTGCACTTCAGTAATTGAGGTGATGCCGTTTAAAATTTTAACCACGCCATCTTGGCGCATGGACAGAATTCCTTGGCTGTGCGCAACTTTTTTAATTTCATGCTCGCTTGGATTTTCCGGCATTATTTTTTCTATGGCTTCATCAGTCTTGATTGCTTCGAAAATGCCGATGCGTCCCTTATAGCCGATGTTATTGCACTTGTCGCAGCCGACTAGAGAGAAAATCTTTCCGCCTGAGGCGGATCCGCCTTTGGCGGAAAAAAATTCGTCCGGTTTTATATTATATTTTGAAAAATCCTTGCCTTCTTCCTTCATACTGTCCAAAACAGTTTTTATGACATCGACTTCTTCTTTAGTGGGCGCATTTTCTTTTTTGCAAAACTTACAAAGCTTGCGGACCAAGCGCTGAGCTATGGACAAAGATAACGCCGACACCATAATTTTTGGATTAACTCCCAGATCAATCAAGCGGGGGATGACTCCGGCGGCATTATTAGTGTGTAAAGTGGAAAAGACCATGTGCCCAGTCAAAGAAGATTGCACTGCAATTTCAGCCGTGTCTGAGTCTCTTATTTCTCCGACCATGATTACATCTGGGTCTTGACGCAGGGCCGAACGTAATCCTTCCGGAAAGGTATAACCTTTTTTGACGCTTACTTGCGTCTGAGTGATGCCGGGTAGATGATATTCGACTGGGTCCTCAATGGTTATTATATTTATTTCGGTCGAATATATTTTCCGTAAAAATGCGTAAAGAGTGGTCGTTTTTCCGGATCCGGTCGGACCGGTGACTAAAATAAGTCCATTTGGCTTTATGATTTCGTTTTGAACTATTTCAAAAAGATAAGGTTCAATTCCCAGTTCTTCAATCGGCACTTGAATGGATTTCGGGTCTAAGATGCGCATCACTATTGCCTCACCGTAACTTCCAGGTATAAGTGAACAACGGATGCTTATCTCTTCCTTCTCTTCCATGATATTAAAACGCCCGTCTTGCGCGATTTTGGAAGTTAGTTTCATACCGGAGAGAAGTTTGATGCGCGAATTGAGCAGGCGGTATATCTCCAATCCGAAAAAATTTATATCTTGCAGCACGCCATCAAGGCGCAATCGCAGTCGTCCTCTGTCTTTCTCTGGTTCGATGTGGATATCCGAAGCTTTAATGGCAATTGCGCCCGCTAGAATTATTTCCAGCAGGCGAGAAATTTTATGAATTTTATTTTCTTCCAATGCTTCTCTCACCAACTTTTCGATATCTTGCATATGCTCAATATTTTTGGCTGTCTCTCTTAAAACTTCCCCAGAAATATCTAGACCTCCGATTTGCGAACTTTCGGCCAATGAAATTTCTTTGTATCTGTCCCAAACTTTGTTCAGACTGGCGCTCGAAGCCATGTAGAAAGTAGGTATTAAATTTATTCTCTCCATATTTTCTTTTAAATTTTCCATCAGTTCCGGAGTCGGAGAACGGAGGGCTATGAAAATATTCTTTCCGAAGAGTTTAAAGGGCGCAACATTCATTTTCATCGCATCTTCGTGTGATACAGCTCTTAAGGCTTCATTATCTATACCTAGGCGATATAGATCAATATAAGGAAGACCGTATTTTGATTCTGCCAAGCTGGCCACTAACTGCTCTTCTTCCTGTTTATACAATTCATCGAGTTGTTTATTTTGTTTTTCTTCGTCAAATAAAGCCATTGCAAATAATTATAGCGTAAATGGTATAATTTACATAATGCTTGAAGCGAATAAAAGCCCAAAAACCCTTGTTTTATTGGATGCTCATGCCATAATCCACCGCGCCTATCATGCCCTGCCGGAGTTTTTGTCGTCCAAAGGAGAGCCCACTGGCGCCCTATATGGATTGGCAAGCATGCTGATGAAAATAGTTGCCAACTTGAAGCCGGATTACATCGCGGCCTGCTATGATTTGCCCGGGAAAACCTTTAGGCATGAAGCCTATGATGCCTATAAAGCCGGTCGCGCCAAAGCGGATGATGCTCTTATTATACAGTTGAAAAAGTCCCGCCAAATTTTTGAAGCTTTTAATGTTCCCATGTATGACAGTCCAGGTTTCGAAGCGGATGATATTTTGGGGACGATTGTCGAGAAAATAAAAAACCTCACCCCTTGCCCCTCTCTTGACAGGAGAGGGGGTGGGGAGAGGTTAAATATTATTATAGCCTCAGGTGACATGGACACGATGCAATTGATAGACGACAAAAAAGTGCAAGTTTATACCCTCAAAAAAGGAATCAACGAGACTATTTTATATGACGAAGATGCGGTTGTGGCCCGTTTCGGATTTAAGCCGGCGCTTTTGCCTGATTATAAAGGATTGCGTGGAGATTCTTCCGACAATATCAAAGGTATTAAAGGGATCGGAGAGAAAACGGCAAGTATTTTGATTCAGAACTTTGGCACCATCGAAGAAATTTATAAAAAAATAAAGAAAGACGACAGAACTTTCAAAAAAACTGGCATTACCGACAGAATGGTGGAATTAATAAAAAATAATGAAGAAGAAGCCTTGTTTTCCAAAACGCTAGCAAAAATACGGACTGACGCGCCGATAAATTTTGTTTTGCCAGATAAAACTTTCTGGGAGAATATTGATTCAAAAAAAGTACAGGATACTTTTAATAAGTTTGAATTTAGAAGTCTGTTTACTCGCCTGAAGAATTTTTTGGGGAATCAGACCTCACCCCCAGCCCCTCTCCTGACAGGAGAGGGTGGCCAGGGGCCGGGTGAGGTTGATCCCATAAAACTCCAAGAAGCCAGTATCGCTCTCTGGCTTATCAATTCCAATATTCCCAATCCGCAACTGGAAGACATTTTATTATTCGCCGGTACTGATAATTTTAATAGTGCCTACGACTTCATTTTTGCGAGACTAAAAAAAGATAATCTGGATAAAGTTTTTGATGAAATCGAGCATCCCATTATCCATATAGTACAAGAAATGGAAAATTACGGAATTTCAATAGATAAAAAGTATTTTGAAAACTTATCGGCCAAATACCATGCAGAATTAGATAAGCTTACCAAAAAAATATATAAAATGGCTGGTACGGAATTTAATATAAATTCGCCGAAGCAAATGGGGGAAGTTATTTTTGGGAAAATGGGCATGAAGTCCGGTAAAAATAAAAATGCCAGCGGCAATTTTTCCACTAAAGTTTCAATATTGGAAGAATTGGCGGAAGAAAATCCGATCATTAAAGAAATATTGGCTTACCGAGAACTGCAAAAATTGCTTTCCACTTACATCGATGTAATCCCCGAAATGGTTGGCCAAGATGGAAGATTGCACGCAAGGTTCTTGCAAAATGGCTCCACCACCGGAAGATTTTCCTCGCAGGATCCAAATTTGCAGAATTTACCCATAAAAACAGAATTAGGTAAAAGAATCCGCAATGGATTTATCGCACCCAACGGCTCTAAACTTTGCGCTTTTGATTATAGCCAAATTGAATTGCGGGTAGCGGCGATGCTTTCCGGCGATAAGAAAATGACGCAAATTTTTCGTGAGGGAAAAGATATTCATACGGGCGTCGCCTCTTTTGTTTTTGGCGTACCTATTGAAAAAGTGGATTATGAAATGCGGCGGCAGGCGAAAGTGATAAATTTTGGCATTATTTATGGCATGGGAGTTTCGGCTTTACGGAAGAATCTTGTCCGACCAAAGTCGGACTCCGACACAGGGTCGGAGGTGAGCCGCGAAGAGGCGCAAAAATTTTACGATAATTATTTTAATCAATTTTCCGGCATACGGGATTATTTAGAAAAAGTAAAAAAATTTGCGCTAGAACACTTTTACACGGAAACATTATTTGGTCGCCGAAGAAATTTCCCAAATATAAATTCTAGAATTCCTTTTTTGAAAAATATGGCCGAGCGAACTGCCACCAATGCTCCGATTCAAGGCACTGCCACGGCAGATATAATCAAGCTCGCAATCAGATATGCCGATGAAGATTTAAAAGAAGCAAGGCTTTTAAGCAAAGTCCATCTTGTGCTTCAGATACACGACGAGCTAGTATATGAAATAGAGGAGAATATTCTTTCAAGGGCCGATAAGATAATAAAAAATGCTATGCAAAATGTGCTGGAAAGATCGTATTTGCGTTATAAAACTGATATTCCGCTTGTGGTTCACTCCGGATGCGGAAACAATTTTGGGGAGGTGAAATAATAGATTTTTGTGCTAGAATGACAAAATGGAAACTGACAGCAAAATAAACAATAGCAGTCCCCATAAAAACAAAGTACATAGAGTTTTGGCGTATTCCTATTTGATTCAGTTTGTTCTGTTTTTAGTAGGTTTTTATCTTGATCTTGTTTTCCAATTTAAAATTTTCACAAGTCCCTTGATGATCCAAACAGGAATGATAGTGTTGATTTTGGGATCGTTTTTAATCCTTTGGGCGCAGGCGACTACGCACAATTTCAAAAAAGAAAACATGAATCGAGAAACCTTTTGTCAGGGACCGTATCGTTATACTCGGAGTCCCACCCATTTCGGACTTTTTCTCTTGATGCTGGGGTTTGGCATGGTGATTAATGCGCTGTTCATTATTTTATTTTCAGTTATTTCCTTTTTTATTTCTAAATTTGTGTTTTTAAATAAACAGGAGGCAATTCTGGTAGAGAAATATGGCGCTCCTTATCTGGAGTATAAAAAATTAGTTAAATTTTAAACCATGTTGTATCTTTTTACTGGTGATGATGCCAAAAATAAACATCTTGCTTATGAGAAATTCATAAAGTCTATACCGAAAGATACGGAAACTTTTTCTATAAGCAGAAATAATTTTAACCGGATGCAGATTGAGAGCTTGTATTCTGGTTCCAGTCTTTTTTTTGCAAAATCTGCTGTTACCTTTGCCAATATTTTTGAAAATGAAGAAACACGTGATTTTATTTTGGAAAAATTGGAATTGATGGGACAGTCCGATAATTCTTTTATTTTTTTGGAAGGAAAATTAAACAAGCCCGTTCTGGATGCTTTTAAAAAGGCCAAAGCGGAACTGAACATTTTCGAGTTACCTAAAGCGAAAAAAGAAAAATATGATAATTTTTTAGTAGCTAACGCTTTTGCTGCAAAAGACAAGCTTCATACCTGGATTTATTTCAGGCAAGCCATGGATAGGGGAGTTGGAATGGAAGAAATTATCGGCGTTCTTTTTTGGAAAATTAAGGACCTGATAATTAGAAGAGATTTTCGCAAATTCTCCGAAACCGAACTAAAGAACTCTGCTTCCCGCCT
>CAYHGI010000002.1:0-51514 GCA_964356285.1 uncultured Candidatus Saccharibacteria bacterium | reverse complement strand
GCTGATAAGCCATATTTTGGAGTGTCACATATAAAACAAACTGGCCAATAGTAGCTGTCCCTCTCAAAACAAAAAATGCAGATAGAGCAAGTATCGCCACTCGACCGGTAGTTGTTATTATTGATTGAATATTTTCAACGCGTTGCCATAGACGTTCCGCGCTGTATTGGACTTGGCGAGCATCCGAGAGTAATTTTTTATTATTTTGAGTCTCCACCGTTTCTTGAGAAAATTTCTTAACGGTAAGAATATTCCCGGCCACATCATACATCTCTTTCGAAACAGCTTCAAATGCATCATTAGCCTGCTGTTCAATTAAATATATCTTATTTGCGATACTGCGAGTAGCCAATATGTAAATAGGAAATGGTATGAGAACAGCTAAGGCGATCCATATGTTTGAATACAAGAGAGCAATAAATGCGCCGATAAAAATCACGATTGGCGGTACAAAATTCTGTCCAATTATGTCATAGAGAATATTGAATATAGAAGTTGCTCCACGGTCTATACGTCCTATAATCTGACCACTTGAAGCGCCATGGTGAAATAGAGAATGCAGCAACATATATTTCCCAAAAGCTTTATTTTTTACTTCATCTTCAATTTTAGTTGCTATCTGGAAAAGATTATAATTGTAATTAGAATGCAGTATATTACTAAAAAGTGTAACAATTAAAATTCCTAGAGAAGCATACAACAAAACATTTACGGGAAACACTCCGCCGTTTCTAATAAAATTTGTGAGTGAATCGATGAGAATTTTCGAGATGAAGGGAACCGCAATACTAGCTGCTTGGGAAGCAACTATAAGGATGAATAGCAGAAAAATCTTTTTTTTGCTGTTTCGAAAAAAAAAGGCAATACGCCTTAAAGTTGAGGTTTTTTTAGGTTGCATAAATATTTTCGGCGATTTTTTATTCTACCAGGAAAAGTCCGTATTTCAAAGCCCTTCTTGGGATGGAGCGATAACTTTTGCGCGCCAGAATTTAGTTTGCAGAACTTTGGCGATATCTTTCAGCTCCTCGCTTTTCAAAAGATATAACACCAAAATAGCGGCTATTATGCCTATAATGCCGGAGATAAAACCCTGCCAGAATACTCCCCAGAAAGTAGTTGTGCCGAAAATAGGAGAGAAAATATTCAAGCTGATATAGGCCGCTAGTCCCAAGAAAAACGAAGCGCCGAGACTTTGGAAAAAAGTTTTAGTAATAAAAGATTCGTTTGGCATAAAGTCTTTTTTCGCAAAAATGGAGTGTAAAATAAAATTTAAAATAGAACCGACGGAATAAGCGAGTGGCAGCATAAGGACTTCTGTGCCGGAAATATCACTTACTTTGAGCATTGACTCTATAAAATAGCGGAAGACCGGCGCATTTTCAAAAAGAAGGATAAATATATAGGACAAAATTATAATTAAAACGGAGCAAGAAAAATTAACTATCAGCGGACGCTTGGTATTACCCATCGCATAGTAAGAACGGGACAAAAGAGCAATCATGCCCTGGGCAATGACGGAAACGGAAAAAATCGCCAGTGAGGCCGCTACTAGGCGGGTATTGTCCCAAGAAAAACTTCCAGAACCAAGTACTACCCGCACAATCTGCGCGCGAAGCACGATAAAAAGAAAAGTGACTGGCAGAGACCAAAAAATTATCGCCCGCGCGGCCGACCGGAGATGATTTTTAAATTCATCTATTTTCCCAAGAGAAAAAGATTGGGCTAAAGTTGGGAAAGCGGCTACCGCGTAAGAGATGCCAATGATATTAAGCGGCACTGATTGAAGGCTGAAGGAAAGATTAAAAATTGAAATAGACCCGCTTTTTAGAAAAGAAGCAAGAGCAATAATAGAAATAAGAGCGATATTGTTAAAAGCTAAACCGAGAGTTCTCGGAAGCGATGTCCGGACAATAGTTTTTATGTTCGAAAAATTAACAGACAAAGAAAATCTCGGCGTAAATCCAAGAGCGCTGGAGGCAAACGTTTGTACTCCAAAATGCATAAGCGCCCCTAAAACAACGCCAAAAGCCAGCCCATAAACTCCAAAAATTGGATACAAAAATATGACACCGATGATAATTCCGATATTGTAAAAAATCGGGCTTAAGGCATAAACGAAAAACCTCCGAAAAAGCTGAGTCACTGCCCCAAAAAGATTGGAAAGGCCCATTAAAATGGGCGATAATAACATGATGCGTGAAAGCTCGATTACTTTTGACTGCATAAGAGGAGTAAAACCGGGAGCGATAGCCGGCGTCAAGTACGGCATCAGAAAGAAGGCAACAAGAGAAACGGCCGTTATGACCAGAAAAAAAACGGTAAAAATATCATTTAAATATTTTCGCGCTTCATCCGTAACTTTTTCACTGTTTTCGCCTGCTAATTGACGGGCAGGCCCCCCGCCTGTAATGTTATGCGCAGCATTGCGAGCAGGCATTCTGGCAACAATAAAAGGAATAAGTACGGTTATAGAAGCCAGAGACGCGATGCAAATAAAAATAAGGTCCGGCACGCGAAAAGCCGCGTAATAAGCGTCGAGTGTCGATGAAGGGCCGATAAAATGAGCTATTGAGCGATCCCTAAAGAGCGCTAAAACTTGAGAGAGTATCGTGAAAGAACCCAAAAAAAGCGCTGCTTGATTTATGCTCACAGATTCTTTGCTAAAAATTCTCAATATTTTCTCCATCCCGTTAGAAATCTATCCCGTTAGAAGCTTTCATAAATAATTTTTATTTTATTTTCATCCATTATTGAACTTCTAACGGGATCTATTTTTTAGGCTTGTTGGAAGCTGGCGCTGGCGCTATTGGAGCCGAAGCGGCAGTTGGATTTTTTATAGAATCAACAAATTTTATCAAATCTGCGTTCGTTGGAGAAAGAGAAAGGGCTGTTTGCGCGTAAGAGAGCGCGGCTGAGTTATCGCCTTCGTTTTTGGCTATCTGGGAAAGAATCACGTACGCGTCTAGATAGTCCGCTTTCAGAGCCAGCGCGGCTTTGGCATAATCTTTCGCTTCTTTTGTTTTTTGATTGGTCATAGACACACTCGCCATGTTCAGTTTGAGTCCCGGATTAAGTGGATTAAGAGTCAAGGCTGTTGTGAAAGCTTCAATTGCTTTACCGTAAGCATCCTTGACGCCTAATGAAGCAAGCCTCTGATAGACAGAACCGAGCGCCTGAAAATTTAAATAATTTTTTGGATTATAGGATATCGCTAATTGCGCGCCATTGACCGCTTGATCCAAACTCGACTGTAAAAGTGCTTTATCTTCGTCAGATAAAGCAGCGGCGTCTTTGGCAGCTAGAGAATTTAATTTCACAAGATAAATTTGGGCGTAAGCGCGCAAATATAAATCATTTTCGTAAAGTGTCAAAGCTCTGCCGATAGAAGCTTCCGCCTCTGGAACAGTCGGAGCGGTTAGCGCTTTTCCAAAATAAGAAACAGAAACAAGACGTTCTACATATTTGAGTGAGCCAGCGGCCGAAATAATGATGATGAGAACAATAGATAATATGGAGAAAAAACTTTTTCGATGGTCATTTAGATAAGATATCAAAATTTCTCCTTTATGGTGCTCAGACGCAGAGAGCCCGATGAACGCTCCGGCAAAGGCCAGAGCCAGTAAAAATAACGCTACTCCTCCCGAATAGAAAAAACAAGAAACAAATAAGTAAGAAGACAATATAAAAAATGCTATTGCTTCCCAATTGATGCCGTTTCTAACACTGGAAAAAATTGACCTGACACCATTCATTATGAATAAAATAAAAAACGCAAGCCATGCTAGAATTCCAAAATACCCGGTCGTGGCGGCAAAAGTAGGCAGTAACCCTGAACCTGAATTGAAAGATACATCCCAAAAAGGAGTCGAGTTGATCGCCAGAGGTTTGTACATTGCCCAAGCTTCCGCAAATTTGTTCGGACCGATGCCAAGGATCGGATTCTCTTTAAGAACTGATTTGACAACTCCCATGGTGGCCGTAAAAGAAGGACTGACTTCCGTGTTTTGCAGTCCCAGACTGTTCGGCAAAATTCCTCCGATAAAGTCTCCGGAGATAAAAAATAAAAGCGTGATCATAATGATAGTAAAAGAAAGCGCAGGAAAATAAACTTTCTCGCTTTTGGCGGCCGCAGTCCCTTCGGTCGTCTTTTCTTTAGAGGTAATCGAAATTTTGTAAACAAAAATAATTAAAGACGAAATTCCAAGCAGTCCCCAAACCAACGGAAAATTCACCGCCGCCACTACTACCATCGAAAGAATGGTCAATATCTGGAGTATTAATTTTTCTACTCGAGTGGTTAAAAAAAATTCAACCACCAAAAGCGACATCAGAGCGGAAAAACCGGCAAAAATTCCGAGCGCATTCCAAGACCCCAAAAGATTATCCGTCTTGCCAGCCAAAATTCCCAAGGATAAAATTTCGGGTATAAATAAACGAGCGATTTGAAAAATCAAAACGACCGCGCCGGAAAGCACCGCTCCGAATAAAACTATCTTGGCTTTTTTGGAATCCCGCAAAATAATAGCGGACATAAGCAACAAAAGAAAACCGGCGAAAATAAACCAAAAAGTGCCAATATCAAACATCGTGCCAAAAAAAGAGACTTGCGAAGTTTTTAGGAAAAAGGCTGAAAGAAAAAAGGCTAAAACAACTCCCCCAGCTCCCAATAAAGAAGCGGATCTGGGAAAGCTCATTTTACCGTCAAAGAAACGAGCCAGACCCCAACAAATAACGCAAACAGCCAATCCCGCCACTAAAAGCAATCCTTTGGAAGTTTCGACCGGAATATTAGAGAAAGGCAAAAAGAAAAGCGGTAATAATATTATGATTAAAAAAAGCGACAAAAACGAAAGACGGTCAAATATATTTGTATACATGAGGCTTATTGTACTATATCTAAACGGAAAAATGCAAATGCCAGACTAAATAACTATGTTGATAAGTCTATTTTTCACGTAAATCGCTTTTAGGGGAATTTTATTCCCGATATATTTAATAATAGTCTTGTTTCTTAAAGCTTTTTGTTTGACAATTTCTTCCTGCTCGTCTGTCTGGATAATTATTTCCGTCCTTACTTTGCCGTTTACCTGCACCGCAATTTTTATTTCTTCATCTTGAATCAGGCTTTCGTCCCACTTCGGCCAATTGGAAAGATGAATGCTTCTCACTTCCTCCGCTCCTCCCCCAAAGGGGAAGACCTTGAATTTCCCCCTCTCTTTTGGAGAGGGTCGGGGTGAGGTTAAATTTTGCCATAATTCTTCCGCGATATGTGGCGCAAAGGGCGAGAGAAGTTTGAGGAATTTTTTATAAACATCTCGTGAGATAGAATCAAGCTTACCAACTTCATTCACAAAAATCATAAGTGTCGAAATGGCTGTGTTGAATTTCATCGCCTCAATGTCCTCTGTTGCTTTTTTTATCGTTTGGTGCATCAACCTCTCAACCTCATCCCCCGCCTTCCCCTGAAAGGAGAAAGGGCTTCCCTCTCTCTTGAAAGGAGAGGGCTGGGGTGAGATTTTATATTGTAGATTCCAGACACGTTCAATAAACCTCCTCGCCCCAATAATACTTTCTGTGGACCAAGCGACAGATTGGTCAAAGGGCCCCATAAACATTTCATAAATACGAAGTGTGTCTGCGCCGTATGTTTTCACAATATCGTCTGGATTAATAACATTGCCAAGCGATTTTGACATTTTGACTCCTCCTTCGCCCAAAATCATCCCATGCGAAGTGCGCTTCATATATGGCTCTGAAGTCGGTACTAATTTCAAATCATATAAAAATTTATGCCAGAAACGAGAATATAAAAGATGCAAGGTGGTGTGCTCATTGCCTCCGTTGTACCAGTCGACCCCACCCATCTCTTCCTCCGCCTTCCCCAAAAGGGAAGGAGCCCTCTCCTTGGGAGAGGGACGGGGTGAGGTCAGCCAGTACTTCAAATTTTTCTTGCTGGCAAACTCCTTACTATTTTTAGGATCAGTGTAACGCAGATAATACCAACTAGAGCCAGCCCAATTCGGCATGGTATCAGTTTCCCTTTTAGCTGGCCCTTTGCATTTCGGACATTTAACATTGACCCACTTTGAGATATTAGCCAGTGGCGATTCCCCACTTTCCGTCGGCTGGTAATTTTTAACTTTGGGCAATTCCACCGGCAAATCTTTTTCCGGCACCGGCACCCATGTATTTGAGCAAGGACTACCCTTGCTCAGACAATACACGACTGGTATCGGCTCGCCCCAATATCTCTGCCTGGAAAATATCCAGTCACGGAGCTTGAAAGTTACTTTTTCCTTTCCGCCGACAAACTTTGTGATTTCTTTTTTAGCTTTTTCCGAATCCATACCGTCGAATTGGCTTGAATTAGTTAAAAGTCCTTCACCTATATAAACCTCTTCTTTACCCCTTAAAACTTTCCAGTCCCGAAGTGCCCCTTTAATTTTCATAATTTTTTCAAGTTCATCCGGAGAAACCCATTTTAATTCATGATTGCTTTTTTCATCTTCTGATAATTCTTCTTGTTGCCCGTTTTCTAATTCGAAATAAAAATTGGAAAAATGAGCAAATCGATTCTCTTTTTTGGGAATATGATAAAATTTACTATGAGATGCAGGCAATTCTTTTTTTAACTTCAGGTTTAAATATCCTGTTTCTTCCTTAATTTCTCTTATGGCAGCCTGTAATGGATTTTCTCCTCTTTCTACCCCACCTGTTACAAATGTAACCCAGTCAACTTTTTTCCAAAGCAGGACTAAATACTTTTCTTCCGACCAATGCTTCAAAATTGCATGTATCGCATTCCTGTCTATAAAAGGTATTCCGGCTTTTGGTTCATCAGTAAATACCGGTTCAATAACATTTTTTATTTCTAGCCCATATTTCTTAGCAAACTCAAAATCCCGCTCGTCATGCGCTGGCACACCCATAATTGCGCCGGTGCCATATTCTGCAGATACATAATTAACCACAAATACAGGCACCATCTCCCCGTTTGCCGGATTTTTTGCTTTTAGTCCGGTATCTATACCCACTTTTTCTTTATTTTCTCGATCAATATCTACTTTTATGCCGAAATCTTTGCCCGTTAATTTTTTAGCAACGAGAGGAGCAACAGCAAGAAAAGTTACCCCGAAAATCGTATCCGGACGGGTAGTAAATACCTCCACATACTCCGCTAGGACTTTCCTAGCGGAAACTATTTTATTTTTTTGAAAATTAGAAATTGATAATTGAAAATTTATTAGAGCTCCTTCGCTCTTTCCTATCCAATTCCTTTGCCCGAGTTTTATCTGCGGCAGATAGTCTACATCGTCGAGATCTTTGTACAGCCTGTCGGCATATTTAGTGATGGCTAACATCCATTGCTCTTTCTCTCTTTTTTCCACTGCCGTACCGCATCTTTCGCATTTCCCATCAATTACTTCTTCATTAGCCAGACCGATCTTGTCTTTTGGACACCAATTTATTGTCATTTTAGCCTTATAAGCTAAGCCTTTTTTCAAAAACTGCAAAAATATCCACTGGGTCCACTTATAATACTTCGGATCAGTTGTGTTTATCTCCCGCGACCAATCAAAAGAAAAACCCATCGCTTTGAGCTGGCGTCTAAAAATGTCGGTATTATCTTTGGTCACTTTTATCGGATGGATACCCGTCTTGATGGCGTAATTTTCCGTCGGCAGACCAAAAGCATCCCAGCCGATCGGATAGAGGACATTAAAACCTTCCATTCTTCGTTTTCGTGAAATTATATCCATCGCTGTGTTGCTGCGAATATGCCCGACATGCAATCCGTCACCGGAAGGATACGGAAACTCGATCAAACTGTAAAATTTCGATTTTTTGGAGAAATTTTTTGCGTGATAAGTTCCTTTTTTCTTCCATTCATTCTGCCATTTTTTCTCAATTTTTTTATGGTCGTATTCTCGCATATATTGACATAATAAACAAAAAAACACTTTTATGCAAAGTGATTCTTTGTTTATCAAAGGGCATCTTTGACATTTATCTTATCATTGGTGCCGGTTTAGAGTATAAATTTGGATTTATAGTTTGCGAGAAACAATATCTACCAGCTGGATGGGTCCAGGTTGTATATTCATAAGGAGAAACTGGCCTGGTTGAGTCATCAGTTCCATCTGACGCTTTGTTGAATTCTGCGCAAAGATTGTATGTTGTGTTATTTGTCTTTTCATACTCATATGGTTTTTGTGTTTGAGGATCCACTGGAGCAACATAATAATTTCCACTAGCCATTTCTTCCATAGTTTTCGGCAAGGTTCCTTTATTTGAGTAAAAATTTATAACTTCATTATTCAGATTCATTAAATCATTAACTTTCTGTTCATCATATTTATACAACCTTTGGGTTTGAGGCGAACCGAGGACAGAAAATCCCCAAATGATAGATCCTAAAATAATAACTCCCATGTAAATTCTCCAAAATATTCTGGATTTTGTTGTCAATTTATTTCTGAGATCAGAAACAAAATAAATAAATACGCTAGAAACAACAACAAGTAAAACTAGAACTTTTAAAAGAAAAGCAGCGGTTAATTCTTGTCCATCAATAAAATAGTAAAGAACTGTTATCAAATCCCCCGCGATAACAAGGCCAGCGATAAACAAAGTTATGTATGTCAGCCATTTATGGATACCATGGTTTTTCATTTCTGGTTCTCTTATGTATTCTTTTTCCATCAGCCACATCAGAAATATAAAAATTGGAAAGAAGATAATCAGGGTGGCAACAGGCCAGCTGATAGAGCTACTTCCAAAATAGTTGTATCCGTTCATAATTTGAGGATAAGCCTTGTTTATAACAGTAAAAAGCAAATTAATTAAACTCACCACCAACGTATAAAGTCCGACAATCGCGCCTAAATTTATAAAAAAATCTTTCGCGCCGCCTGTTTTATTTGTTTGTGTTTCCATACATTTATTATATACTCCAAACGGCCGTGTTGGCAAGTGGAATAACACGACTATTGGACTTTTCTAATGCGCACAACTCTCCAGCTTCAGTATTACCACTAAAGTCTTTCATCATCTCTTCAAGCGCATAGCCCAAAGAAAGCGAGGAAGAGTCTATGCTATATGAAGTCAAAATAACAAAAAGTGGTTTATCGCTTAAAACTTTCCGCACGCAAGCAAGAAGTTTCGGCAGCATTTCTTCAATCTTCCAAACCTCCCCCCTTGGTCCCCGGCCGAATTTCGGCGGGTCCATAATAATAGCGTCATATTTATTTCCTCTCTTGGCTTCCCGTTCCAAAAATTTTAGAGCATCATCTTCAATCACGCGCATCGGTGCTTCAGCTAGCTCAGCATTTAGTTTTTGATTTTCTTTTGCCCAAGCAAGAGTTTGTTTGGAAGCATCCAGATGCGTAACTTCGGCGCCAGCGCGCAAAGCAAAAAGGCTAGCCACTCCGGTATAGCCAAAAAGATTTAAGAATTGCAAAGGACGGTCCTTTCGATAAGCTTTCTTGATTTGGGTCTCGATAAAGTCCCAGTGGCTCGCTTGCTCAGGGAAAAATGAAAGGTGGCGAAAAGGGGTCGGAGAAGCAAAAAACTTGATGCCTTTATACTGCATCTCCCATTTTTTGAGCAAGGGTAGTCCTTGCTCATGTTTCATTTTCCAGCCTGCTTTTGAACCCACCTTAGAACTCCAAAATTTGCCGTCGGCTTTTTCCCACTCGCTTTCCGGCAACATTTTTTTCCATACAGCATCTTCATATGGCCGAACAAAAGTGTATGGCCCGAACCGCTCGAGCTTCTCCCCTTCGCCTGTATCCAGAAGCTCATAATCCACCCAATCTTTCGTAAAAAAAATTTTAATCATATTAAAAATTCTACAACATCTCCATCTTTCACAATATATTCCTTGCCTTCCGTTCGCACCCAGCCCCTTTCTCTGGCTCTGCCGTAGGAACCGGCTTCCAGAAGCTTGTCCCAAGCAATCACTTCCGCGCGAATAAATTTTTCTTTGAAATCGTTATGGATAGCGCGTCCTGCAACTGGTGCCGTGGAGTCCCGACGCGTCGTCCACGCTCTTGACTCATCTTCACCGGTAGTAAAAAAAGTGATTAAATTCAGCAAATCATAGCTAGCCTTAATCAGATTATCCAAGCCGGTCCCAAAAATGGGATCAACTGCAATATGTGGTCCAGGCAGTTTAGAAATAAAATCTTTTTTAACATTTTCGGCAGCCTCGGAAGTATTTAAAACATACAAAGTCGGCTTTTTTATATTCCCAAGTGCAAGTTCCATGTTTATAACTTCAATATCAAAAAGGGGATCTATTTTGTCATGCACATGAATCATCTGTTTGTCTTCAAAAATACGCACCACTTCAAGAATAGCGTCCACTTCGCGAATATGAGACAAGAATTTATTTCCCAGTCCGGCCCCTGTACTCGCTCCTTTGACCAATCCCGCAATATCTACAAACTCAACTATAGCCGGTATGGTTTTTTTAGACTTACTGATTTCGGAGAGCTTGGCGAGGCGCGGATCCGGCACGGGCACAATGCCCACCGATGGATCAATGGTGCAAAAAGGATAATTTTCCGCCGGCACGCTCTGTTTGGTTAGCGCGTTAAAAAGCGTTGATTTACCGACATTTGGCAGACCGACAATTCCGATTTTTAACATTAAAATAATATAGCATAGATTTACTCATCCAGTATCTTGAAATCATCTTTGGCTTTCAAAATACCTTTCTTTTGACGAATAAAATAGACCGCGCCGGCGGAGGCCCCGATTAAAACGGTTAAAATCATAGTCAAAATGTATGCGCGGAAGGAACTGTTTTTTACCAGATCATTGGACGCAGCCGAAGCCTGCGCGCCTAAATTATCCCCTAACATAATTTCTGAATTTTCAGCTGGTAGTGCCAACGGCATTTCTGGAGTGAGGTTCAATTTTGTTATCGGCGCCAGCGCTGGTGTTGTGTTTTTTGCCGCAGTTTTGGCCGGAATTTTAGGAATAATGGAAGCGCCGTAGTCAAACACTATTTTTCCTTGCGGAGTCAGTAATTTCAAAGTGTCTTTATCCAGAATAGAAAAATGAGTGAGATTGGGAGAAATAATCGTTTTCTTTTTAGGGCTTATAATGGTATTCTTTGGAAAAGTGAAATTTTTTAGACCGCTTGAAAGAGCCCAGTTTGAAATATCAGCGTCATAATTAGTATTGTTGGACAATTCTATGAAAAAGTCTTTTTCATCCCCTATTCTAGATATGAAGATATCGGTTGTCACCACTTTGATGATAATTTTATCTGTTGCGTCTGGAATATTAGAATAATAATTCAGATAATATTCCAAGTTAACATTGTATTCACCGGGATAAAAATAGGTGTGGGTAAATTTTTGATTATCGCTCATCTTTATTTCCCTTGAATCGCCATCGCCAAAATTCCAAAAATACTTGCCGGAAAAAAGCGGTTCATTAGAATATCCCGTGGTGCTCGCCTGAAACTCAACTGGAATTCCTGCAAAAACAAGCGTTTGAGCTGTAACTTTTGTTCTGATTTTTGGTTCTGGCGCTTTCGAGATTGTTTCTAAAACTACGCTTGAACCGCTGCCTCCCCCGCTTATGCCTCCGATAATTCCGTCAGCAGAAGGCGAAGAAACTGCATTCCCATTCGCTTTCCCGGGCGTCGGCGCGGCGGCAACCAAAGAACCATTTATGAGTTGCAAAGATTTGCCCGTATCTTGAGAATCAGCAGATGGAGTATATTGCAAAGTGGCTACTGATGCTTTGGCTTCATCTAAAATTGCTAAATCCGTGGCATTAGTATTGCTTAAACTAACGGAAGAATCTATCACTTTATATAAAACATTAACAAACAAAGAAGAATTGTCCGCCAAAACAACATATTCACCGGCGCCTATCGTAAAATCTGGACTATTTATGTAATACTCTGTTGTTAATCCTTTCTTAAACCGCCAAGCACTAGTTCCATAAGAATCTTTGTCTGATTTAATAAGTATGTTATTACCACCATTATTATAAAGTTCTACCCATTCTCCTGTCGTATCACTATCAGATGGATAATACATAACCTCTGTAAAAATCAAATTTGCATACGTTAAATTAAACCCGAAAAAGAAAATAATTCCTATAAAAAATAAAATTACTTTTTTATACATAAATACATGTTATAATAGTATCATGAGTGAGCAAGAGAAAAAAATAGATTTTCTGGCCATTGGGGATATTGTCATTGACGCGTTTATAAGATTAAAAGACGCGCACATACATTGTAAAATAGATTCTGACGCTTGCGAACTTTGTCTGCGTTTTGGAGATAAAGTTCCTTATGAATCAGTCACCGTGGTGCCGGCCGTGGGAAACAGTCCGAATGCGGCTGTCTGCTCCGCTAAACTCGGATTGCGTTCCGCTCTTGTCACTAATATTGGAGACGACAAACATGGCAAAGACTGTCTGCAAAGCCTGAAAAAAGACAGAGTGCTCACTGATTATGTGACCACAGAAAAAAACAAACCGACAAATTATCATTACGTCCTCTGGTACGATGAGGACCGCACGATTTTAATCAAACACACTGAGTTTAGCTACAAACTTCCAAAATTTGGAAAAGTGCCTTGGATATATTTAAGTTCATTGGCGAATAATTCTCTTTCTTACCATTCGGAGATAGCAGAGCACTTAAAAAATAATCCGGAAACAAAGCTCGCTTTTCAACCGGGGACTTTTCAAATTAAACTGGGCGCAGAAAAATTAAAAGAAATTTATGCCCGCGCCGAGATATTTTTCTGCAATGTGGAAGAAGCCGAAATAATTTTAAATATTAAAAGTAAAGATATTTTGACGTTAGCTAAAGGAATACAAGCCCTAGGTCCTAAAATAGTGACCATCAGCAATGGACCAAAGGGATCCTATCTATTTTCCGATGGACAATTGTGGCATATATCTATGTATCCGGACATAGCTCCGCCGCTCGACCGCACGGGCGCCGGAGACGCTTTTTCTTCGACCATCACTTGCGCGCTTGCTCTAGGACTTTCTCCCCTTGAGGCATTCGCTTGGGGACCGATTAATGCCATGTCCGTAGTTCAAGAAATTGGAGCGCAAAAAGGGCTCCTTACACGTGAAAAACTTGAAGAATATCTTAAAAATGCGCCAGAAGATTATAAAGCAAGGAAAATATAAAAGTCAGTAATTCTTACTTAATATTCTGCGAGTTTCACTCCCTATCCTCCCTTGTTCTTCTTGAATTTTATACTTATCTTGAAAGGCTCGCAGGGCGCTGCGGGTGCAGGGACCAATTTTTCCATCCCGAGGACAATCATTTTTGCTCTTTCCCGGCGGCGGATATACTCTCTCTATCATTAAAGCGGTTTGCAGGGCAAATACATCTGCAGAACTTATGGTTGTCTCTGTTAGATTTTTATCCCATAGATGAGGCAACACCAGTGTGTCATTTTGTTGGTTTGAACTTACTGCCGGATTAAAAAAATCCTGAAAACCTAGATATGTTTCGTAGGCCATCTCTCTTATAATGAGACTTTTGACATCTGAATTTTGTAGCCACGGTTCATAAATATAACTGTATTCTATAAGCATGCTGACCGCATCCGAAGTGTTGTTTGATCCGATGGCTATGAGCGCAAGTTCATCAACGATTCCGGCCGATTCCCCTGGTAAACTACTTACTGGATTATATTTCTCAAGACGTTTAAAAATATTATTGGCAATAGTCTTTGTTGATACGCTATTTCCATACTGTTCAGCTGGAACATAGATCGTGAATCCGGAATTGACCCCTGGAAGACTCGGCCTTGTTCGAGGATTGTCGTTAAAATGTATGTGGACAATAATATCTATGTCATTTTCATTAGACCATTTAGTAATTCCGTACAGCTGGACTGCCCCCTCGGAAGAAGCATTATTGTGGAATACTGTAGGTGAAAAGCTGATAACAGATCCGATATTCACAAGAGAGGAAAATTCCTCCCGAGAAGCTTTTTTCCATTCCTTAATCTCATTTCTATGATCTTTGAAATATGTTTCGAATTCAGGTAGCCAAGCAATATTATTCCTTGTAATAAGGACATCGTAACGTTCATCGTTTTGAAAAAATTGCTTTAGCTCTTCCGCCAGTTCTACGGTAAGATTACGTTCTTTGACGTTTTTGAATTCCGCTCCACCATAACCCGGGTTATGTCCCGGTACAAGGAGAATCCGAACTTTCTTTGTAGGATCAAGAAGCGCCAATTCATAGTTTTTTTTAATTTGAGCAACTGTCTTAAAATTATGACTCAGAATGACGGAAGCAAGCTGACTGCCAACATCTTTAATTGTTGACAGAGTGAACTTTAACTGATTCGGAAAAATATAAATAAGTGACACCGTAAGAAACAAAAGAGTCACCGTATATAAACTTATTTTAGATCCAATTCTCATTTCTATTTTCTATTTTCTATCTAAAACTTTTTTTACCGCTTCTTTGATAGCATTTTTGCCCATACCATAATGTTCCACCAGCTCGTCCGGCGTACCGGACTGACCGAATTTATCCTGAACTCCGACAAATTCCATCGGCACGGGAAAATTTTGAACGAGAACTTCTGCCGCAGCCGAACCCATTCCCCCGATAATTTGGTGCTCTTCAACTGTCACAATCCTTTTAGTTTCTTTGGCAAGAGCGACAATAGTATTTACGTCAAGCGGTTTTATAGTGGCCAGATTCATAACTTTTGTTTTTATACCTTCCGCCTCCAGCTCTTTCGCCGCCAGCAAGGCGCGATGCATCAGATCCCCTGTAACAATTATTCCCACTTGCGCCATCCCAACATCCGGCATCCAGTAAATTTCCGCTTTACCGAGCGCAAAAGGAGTTTCTTCGGTAGTAATAATGGGAGTTTTTTCACGGGCCAAACGCAGATATGCCGGCTTGCCTGTTTTTGCCAGCGCCAAAGTCGCTTTTCTGGCTTCTGTGGCATCACATGGAGAAATTACATCCATGTTTGGCATCACCCGCATTAGGGCTATGTCTTCCAGCGCCTGATGTGTTCCACCATCTGGACCGACGGAAATACCTGCATGCGAGCCGACTATTTTTACCGGCCGATCGTTATAAGCGATAGTCGTTCTTATCTGTTCCCAGTTTCTTCCTGGAGAGAACATGGCGTACGAAGAACAAAAAGGAATCTTGCCCATCGCCGCCATACCGGAAGCGATGGTAACTAAATTTTGCTCCGCCACCCCGACCTCTACAAAACGTTCCGGAAATTTTTCTTTGAAAAAATTCATCTGGGTGCTTTCAGTTAAGTCCGCGCAAAGGGCAACAACCTGTGAATTTTCCTCTCCTGCTTTAACCAACCCCTCGCCGAAACCTTTTCGAATAGGCACTTGCTCAACATCGTTGTTGAAAATTTTCGGATTAAGTTTTAATTTTGGGTTTAACATAAAATTGTCGCAGGCGTACTTATTATTGATGTTCGCTTTTAATTTTCCCGCCCAAAGTGCGAAGCTCATCCAGTGCCATTTTAGCTTCTTCCTTTGTTGGCGGCTTGCCATGCCATTTATAATCTCTTTCGAATTCTTTCACTCCCTTACCCGGAATCGTGTGCGCGATAATAACTGTTGGTTTTTCGTAAACCGCCTGCGCTTCTTCCACCGCTTCGTTCAAAGCTTTAAAATCATGCCCCCCGACTTCTATCACGTGCCAATTAAACGCCCGCCACTTGTCGACTAAAGGCTCAAGCGGCATAACATTTTCCGTGAAGCCATCTATCTGGATATTATTTCTATCCACTACCGCGATTAAATTTCGCAGTTTATTTTTTCCGGCAAACATGATAGCTTCCCATGAGTTCCCTTCATCTTGTTCTCCATCGGACATAAAACAATAAATGAACCGGTCTTTGTCCTTGCCGTCCATTCTGTCAGCTAGAGCCATGCCGATTGCCTGTGAAAGCCCGAGACCGAGCGGTCCGGAGGAGGTTTCCACATACGGCAGATATTCGCGGTGCGGATGTCCTTGCAAACGAGTACCGAATTTGCGCAAAGTTTTTAGTTCTTCCAACGGAAAATACCCGGCGTGCGCCATGGTGGCATAGAGAACCGGGCATATATGGCCGTTGCTAAGCACTAGCCTATCCCGCTCTTCCCAATCCGGCTTTTTCGGATCATGCTTTAAAACGTGAAAATAAAAAAGGGTAAAAACATCCGCCATCCCGAGCGGTCCGGCGGTGTGTCCGCTTCCCGCTTCCACCAACATGGAAATAATAGACTGACGAATATCATTCACTTTCTTTTCTAGATCTATAATTTTTTCGTCAGATAAAAACATTATCACTATTATACCCGGTAGTGAGACTTTTATCAAAGAAAAAAGCTCTACTACCGGGTTATACCAAACTTTGGAAAGTTTGGAGCGCGCCGATCGGGTCAGCGCTTTTCCAGATACTGGAACCTACGGTAATCCTGTCCGCGCTGGCATCCAAAATACTCTGGGCGTTTTGCAGATTCACGCCTATATCCACGGATATCACTATTCCGGGCAGATTTTTTTTGAGCAATTTTATGTTTTCTAGAACTTGATTGGAAAAAGTTTCGCCTTGAAATCCAATCCTGTCCGAACCCATGCAATGCAAGAAATCCACTTTATGAGATATTTTTGATACTAGTACGAGATCATCACTCGGTAAAAAAGCCACTCCAATTTGCACATTGTCTCTGATATATAAATCTAATCCCTCTAAAAAATGTTCGAATTCTTCTGTATTTTGGTCAAACTTGGGGTGAAAAATAAGTCTCTTTGGGCCCAATTTCATATATAAATCAAAATTTTCCACCGCATCCGCTACCATCAGATCGAATTCAAAATCAAAATCCTGCCAAAAAGGCATACCCTCTTCTTCGTTTATAATTTTTCTGAAATCAAAATCTTCAAACCCGCCGGAAGCAAAGGGCCAAGACTGGCTTTGCACCGCTACGCCATCGCAGATATCTATATGCACGCATTTTGTTTGCTCACGCAAAGCGGTGAGTTTGTTTTTTATTTCATTAAAATTTTTTTCTAAAATTGCCGGTATTATTTCGCTCATATTTCTAATTCATATTTAACTTTGCCTTTTGTTTTTTAACTTCTTCCACAAGCAAATCATGGAAAACACCGTTTGAAGCGATAAAATAATTCTCTGGAAAACTCCAAGGACTACCATCTAGCTTGGTTATTTTACCACCCGCTTCTTTGACAATAAGAATGCCTGCGGCAAAATCATAACTCCTCAAACCAAGATTTATATTGGCCTCCATGGCTCCCTGGGCTACGAAAGATAAGTCAAGAGCTACACACCCAAAATCACGAACTGAAGCAACTACACCCATCGGCAAATCATACATTAATTCCCTAAAAAGTTTTTCATCAGATTTACCCTTTCCTCTGGAAGCCGTAATCATACTGCGTTCTATACCATCTTTTGATACAAAAATCCTTTTGTCATTCAGGTAAGCCCCTTTATTTCTTTCTGCATAAAAAAGAGAAAGAGTGGCGGGATTATAAACCACTCCAACCTGCAAATCGTTTTTATAAATAAGCGCGACCGAGATAGCAAAAAAAGGAATACCGTGGGCAAAATTTCTTGTCCCATCTACTGGATCAATATGCCAGACATAATCGCTTCCGCTACCCGTCATTCCCGTTTCTTCACCTAAAATAGAATGCTTGGGAAAAGCGGAAGATATTATTTTTTTTATAACTTCTTCAGATTCACTGTCAGCAACGACACTGATGCTTTTATCGTCTTTAATTCCTTTGAATATATCCGTCTTAAGATGTTTTTCCAGAACTTTACCTGCTTGCAGCGCCGCCTTTATCGCTATTTTCAATTCCTTGGATTTATGTTCCATTTAATCAAATTATTTTGGCTCGCTAATCTTATCTATCTTTGCCAATCGGCGGACATGCCTTTCAGAGCCGGAATACGGGGTTTTGAGCCACTCATCTACTGCCGCCATCATTTGATCCTCGGTCAAAAAGCGCGCCCCGAGGGACAGAATATTTGAATCGTTGTGCTGTCTGGATCTGACTATGATGTTTGATTCATCATCTACCACAGGTTTTGCATGACCGTAAAAAACAACCGCCCGAACATGAGGAAATTTATTTGCGGCAATAGCTTCTCCTTCTCCGGTGCCGCCGAGAATTATGCCTCTTGCTCTGTCTGGATCTTTGGAAACTTCTTGCGCCACTGGAATAACAAAATCAGGATAATCATCTTGTTCGTTATATTCGTAAGCACCTTTGTCTATGACTTCATATCCTTCTCCTTTCAAACAACGCACTAGATGTTCTTTTAACACATACCCCGCATGATCTGTTCCAATAAAAATTTTCATATTTTTATACTACTTATAAAAATCTTCTTCTTCATAATAATACGACCGCTCTACGCCCTTGATAAACACTTCGCGGTCATCAATTTTATCAGTCAAGGCGAGGCGTAAAAGCTCGCGAATCTCGAGGTCGTTCACTGGACTGCGCTGCATGGCGTTCAAATAGTTGGCTTTGTCGATCTTGGCCCAATCAACGCATTGTTTGAGATTTTTTTTAAAAATCAAATCAAGCCAAATGCGCATAGCCCTGCCGTTGCCTTCCATAAACGGATGAGCGATATTCATTTCCACATATTTGGCCACAATTTCTTCAAAAGTACTTTCCGGCATTTCTCCGATTCTAGCTAAACTTTCAACCAGATATAAAAAAGAAGTGAATCGAAAACCGCTTTTGCTTATATCTTTTACGCGCATTTGTCCAGCGAAATCATAAAGCCCTTCAAACAAGTATTTGTGAATTTGTTGCAAACCCTTGGTAGTGCCGATTTCAAAACTTTCAATTTTTTGACTGCCGAAAAGTTTTATGGCTCGTTCTTTGCTAATTTCGTCAATATTTTGCATACCACATTATACCATTTTACAGATGTTTTCCTATTACTTGAGCAAGGACTACCCTTGCTCATTATCTATTTTTATTTTTAATTTTTCCGTAAAGCCAGCCAAGAAAGAATCCTACAGGAATAACTGGCAAAGAAAATATCATTACAACAAGTAATCCAATTCCACTTGCCGTAGAATTTGGATTCTGGGTTTCAAAGGCATATGCTATTAAAAAACAAATCGCATAAAAAACAGCCCCAACTACACCCCCTCGCAACCAATATCTTTTTTGCATTTTATTTATATCGTCTGCCCAGTTTTAATTACGTGATCCACCAGCGTGTACGTATACCCCATTTCGTTGTCATACCAGCCCATGACTTTTATTAAGTTGCCACCGACTACCCGGGTCATTTTGAGATCAGCGATAGATCCATAGGAACTTCCTAATATATCAGACGATACTAATTCCTCTTCCGTGACGCTAAAAATCCCCTCCCATCTTTTTTCTTTGGCCGCTTTTTTGAGAATTTCATTTACTTCTTCTTTACTGGTAGCTTTTTTGGAAATAAAAGTTATATCTACAATTGATCCGGCCACAACGGGCACGCGCACGGAAATTCCATCGAAAAGTCCTTCCAATTTGGTAAACGCCTTGGTAACCGCAATGGCTGCACCGGTAGAAGAGGGCACGATATTTTGCGCTGCGGCTCGGCCTTCGCGAAAATCCTTTTTGTTTGGCCCATCTACAATAGACTGGCTGGCGGTATATCCATGCACTGTATTCAAAATGGCCTTATCAATTCCAAGAGCTTCATCCAAAATCGCAATAAGGGGCGAAGCGGCGTTGGTAGTGCAAGAAGCATTGGAAGTAATATCACAGGTGCCAAATTTATCTTCATTGACTCCCATTAAAATCGTCTCCCCCATTACGCTTCCGTCCCCTTCCTTGGCCGGAGCAGAGATAACAACTTTTTTTGCGCCTGCATCGAGGTGTACTTTTGCTTTATCATAAGTCACAAAAAGCCCGGTTGATTCCACTACCACATCCACACCCAAATCTTTCCATGGAAGTTTATTTGGCTCTTTTTCTGCCAACACTTTTATTTTTTTGCCGTCAATGATTATTTCCTGCCCAGCTACTTTCACTTCATGCTTCCATTCTCGGTACACTGTGTCATATTTCAAAAGGTATGCCATGTTTTCTACACTGCCTAAATCATTGACTGCTATAATTTCAATCTCCGACCTCTCCCAAGCTACTTTCAAAAAAGCCCGCCCAATTCTGCCAAAACCATTAATGCCGACTTTGATTTTTCTCATGCTTTAATTATATGCTATCATGATGAAAATGCCAACCGAAACTAAAAAAGACGTAAAATTCATACACCTTCACCCCAGTACCACATCGCTTTGCTCTGGCTACGGGGCAGGCACCCATTCACGACATATATGACACAATTTATACATTTGCATACGCATAGTCATTATTCGTTACTAGACGGGCTTTCAAAGCTGGAAGATTTGGTTGATCTCGCGAAGAAATTCAACATGCCGGCTATGGCTATCACTGACCACGGCAATATGTACGGTGCGATTGAATTTTATAAACTGGCCAAAAAAGCCGGTATAAAACCCATCATCGGAGTAGAGGCCTACATGACAGCCGGAAACCGAAAAGATAGAACAACGGAAGCCGGAGGTACAAAACGCTATTATCATCTCATTTTGCTTGCGAAAAATCTGGAAGGTTATAAAAATTTAATCAAGCTGGTGACTATCGCAAACTTGGAGGGATATTATTATAAGCCGAGGATGGATAAAGAAATATTACGGAAACATTCAAAAGGTATCATCGCTCTCTCTGGGTGTCTTGGCGGAGAATTATCTCAGACTGTACTTAAAAACGACACCGCAAAGGCAGATGAACTTATCCGTGAATATCAAGATATTTTTGGCAAAGAAAATTATTTTATAGAAATCCAGCGCCATCCATCGGTGGAAAATGACAAGCATGTTAGAGAAACTCTCATCCAGCTTGCAAAAAAACATAACATTCCTGTTGTCGCTACTCAAGACTCGCACTATCCATGCAGTGATGATCATGATGCCCATCATACTTTGCTTCAAATTAACACTCAAGGGGATGCAAAAGAAGGGGCCAAATTTGAATTCTCGGATGATGATTTTTCCTTCATTGACACCAAACAAGCGCTGGAAGTGTTTAAAGATATTCCGGAAGCAGTGGAAAACACGATGAAAATAGCCGATATGTGCAATCTGGAATTGGAACTAGGAAAATGGGTTTTCCCCGATTTTAAAATTGCCAGTGGAAAAAGTTATGACGAAGAATTACGCGCTTTGACTCGTCAAGGCTTTGATAGGCTACATCTAAAAGAAACGCCGGAAATAAAAGAACGAGTGGAATATGAATTAAAAATCATCAAGGATAAAGGATACGCCCCGTACTTTTTAGTGGTCGGGGATCTTTTAAGACACGCGAAAGAAAATGGAATTTTAACAACAATCCGAGGATCGGTGGCAGGCTCACTTGTCACTTATTTGTTGGGTATTACCAATGTTGACCCCCTAGAATATAAATTGCCCTTTGAAAGATTCTTGAATCCGTTCCGTCCCTCACCTCCGGATATCGATATGGATTTTGCCGACAACCGACGAGATGAAATGATTGAGTATGTCAAAAATAAATATGGAGAAGATAAAGTGGCGCAGATAGGAACTTTTGGCACCATGATGGCACGAGGCGCGGTTCGGGATGTCGCTCGCGCCCTAGGATATCCATATACTATTGGTGATAGACTTTCCAAAATGATTCCGATGGGTTCGCAAGGCATTCCGATGACCATAGATTACGCCATGGAAATAGTGCCGGAATTAAAAGAAGCGTATGAGAAAGAAAAAGACACGAAAAAAATAATAGATTTGGCGAAAAAATTGGAAGGATGCGTCAGGCACATTTCGGTGCATGCGGCCGGAGTCGTGATGAGCCCCTTGCCCTTGACCGAATATGTTCCCCTACAATATGACCCTAAGGGCGAGAATAAAATCATCACTCAATATGACATGTATAGCGTGGAAGATGCGGGACTTTTGAAATTCGATTTTTTGGGCATAAGAAACTTGGCCATTTTAGCGGATGCAGTTTCTTTGGTGAAAAGATTTTACGGTGTAGATATAGACATAGAACGTGTGCCATTGAACGACAAGAAAACTTTTTCCCTTTTAGCCAAAGGACAAACCGAAGGTCTTTTTCAATTGAACGGCGCCGGTATGACCAGATACTTAAAAGAATTGAAGCCCACTTCCATTCACGACATCAATGCCATGGTGGCTCTTTATCGCCCGGGTCCGATGGAATCCATTCCTGAATACATTAAACGAAAACATCATCCGGAATTAGTGAAATATTTGGATCCGCGGATGAAAAAATTTTTGGGAGAATCCTATGGGCTGATTGTTTATCAAGATGACCTGCTTTTTTGCGCCATCGAGCTAGCTGGCTACAACTGGGAGGAAGCAGACAAATTCCGCAAGGCGGTAGGCAAGAAAATACCAGCAGAGATGGCGGCTCAGAGAGAAAAATTCACTAAGGGAATTATTGCCAACGGCCAAACGCCGGAATTCGCCGAAAAACTTTGGAAAATCTTCGAGCCATTCCAGGCGTACGGATTTAATAAGGCGCATGCGGCCAGTTACGGCAAGGTCGCTTATCAGACAGCCTATATGAAAGCAAATTATCCGGTTGAATATATGGCTGCTATTTTAACAGCTGAATCAGGCGATGTGGAAAAAATTTCAGAAGTAATTGAGGAATGCAAAAATATGAAAATTTCGGTTCTGCCTCCGCACATTAATGAGAGCTATGGAGGATTTACTTGCTTGCCAAACGCTAAAGACACCATTATCAACAACAAAAATAAAAGTGAAAAAATAAGATTTGGACTTTATACCATAAAAAACCTTGGCACAGATATTGCTGACGCTATAATTAGTGAACGAAAAACAAACGGGAAATTTAAATCAATTACCGACTTCTTGGACAGAATCAAGCATAAAAATTTGAATAAAAAATCAATGGAAGCCTTAATTAAATCCGGCTGTATGGATGAATGGGGCGATCGGGGTGTGATGTTATCAAATTTGGAAGCGATGCTTCTATATAATCACGAAATAAACAGGCAAAATGAAAATCAAATTTCTCTTTTTGGCGGAACTACTTCTATTAAAGTTCCGGATTTCAAACTACAAAGCGCCAAGGAAGCAACGCAGGCCGAAAAACTGCTTTGGGAAAAAGAATTGTTGGGACTTTATATTTCCGGACATCCACTCGATCGTATCCGTGACAAATTGGAAAGTCGGGATATAAATATTAAAAAAATAAAAACAAGTATACATAACGGCGCACAAATAACAATTGCTGGAATCATAGAAACTACTAGGCAGGTAATCACCAAAAATAACGAACGAATGGCCTTCCTCAAAATTTCAGACTTGACCGGATCTATCGAAGCAGTCTGCTTCCCTTCCATCTTTAAAGAATCTATTGATATACTTATTCCTGAAAAATGCATCGCCTTTTCCGGCAAAGTCTCTTTGCGTAGCGGCGAAAAGAGCATTATAATAGAAGCAGTGAAAGAGGTCTGATTTTATTAGTTAATTTTTTAAAAAATATGAGACAACCAAAAATAGAGAGACTCTCGCGAGGACAGTTGGATTTAAATTTTAAAGAAGAAAAACTTAGTGATGATGAAAAAATAGAAGTTGAATCTCATTTACAGAAAGAAGGAGAGGAATTGAAGAAAAAAGGTATTACAAAAGAGGCCATAAGAAGAGTTGCGGAGTTGGAAGAAGAAAGAAGAGAAAGAGATAGACAGTACGGGAGATAGAATCTTTAGTTATTATACAAACTCCCGCCAGAGGCGGGCGGACATCGCTTTTAGTTGTTAAACATACTCATAGCTTTGCCTGAACCTTCAGAATATATAGTTTCTACCGCTTCGGCGACTTTTTTAGAAAGTTTTTTAAGAATTTCCAATTCCGGTTTTTTGAATTCGCCTAAAATAAAATTGATTATCGCTTTCTCCCCTTTCGGTTTTCTGGCAACAGCCAGTCCGCCTTGGGCGGATTTCTTGGTTGCTGAGATACCAACGCGAATGCGCAAAAATTCTTCGCTTTTCAGGGCTTTAATTATGGAGTTCAGGCCGTTATGCCCGCCGGAAGACCGATTGAAAGAAATTTTCATTCTGCCTAAAGGCAAATCAATGTCATCATAGATCACTATCAAATCCTTTAAAGCTTTCTTGCTCGCCATAGCTTTAGCGACGGCGGGGCCGGAATTGTTCATAAAGGTATCGAGAGTGATGAATTTTATTTTTTTATCTTCCAATTTTTTCTCTATTAAGCCAACTAGAATACGCCCGGTATTATGTCTGGTGTTTTCATATTCTTTTCCCGGGTTTCCTAAACCAACAACTAGTTTCATTTTTAAACTATAAAACAAACTCTTACGCATTGTCAAGAATTTTTTGTGTTATATTTACATTGATGGAAGACAAAATAAACGAGGAGGAAGAAAAACCACAATCTGCCAAGCAATCATTTTGGGAGCTGGTGCGTTTTGCGCTGATAGCGTTAGCGATTGTTGTTCCTATTCGTATTTTCATAATCCAGCCATTCCAAGTTTCCGGTGCTTCAATGGTGCCGACTTTTGAGGATAAAAATTATTTGATGATAGACAAAATATCTTACAGACTAAGTGAACCAAAAAGAAATGACGTGGTTATCTTTAAATATCCGAAGGATCCAACAAAATTTTTTATCAAGAGAATCATCGGTCTGCCAAACGAAACTGTGGATATCAAAGGTGGCGTTGTGACCATAACTAACGAAAAACACAAAGATGGATTTAAACTTAATGAACCTTATGTAAAAAACATCTCTAGCAATACTATCCATTTTGAATTAAAAGGAGATGAATATTTTGTAATGGGTGATAATAGAAGCGGCAGTTCCGATTCAAGATATTGGGGAGCGGTCAAAAGAGATCTTTTGGCTGGAAGAGCCTTGTTGCGTTTACATTTGTGGCCATTAAATGATTTAGTAGATATATGGCCTGGTTATTATCAACAGGAGGAATAAATGAAAGTAAAAGCATGAAAAAAATAACAATCAAGAATAGATCTCAAGAAATTACCTCTCCAAAAGGAATGAGAGACCTAATGAATGAAGAATATTATTCCTTCCAGGGTTTTTTTGAAAAGGCGCAAGAGGTGGCGGTGTATTATGGTTTTAAACCGATTGAAACTCCAATGCTGGAACAAGAAGAAATTATTACCAGTAGTATAGGTAAAGGCACAGATATCGTAGATAAGGAAATGTATACTTTAAAAACCAAAGGTGGAGACCACTTAGCGCTTCGACCAGAACACACCGCGCCATTGATGCGCGCTTATATTGAACACGGAATGCAAACAATGCCTCAGCCAGTGATGTTTTATCATTCTGGTCCGGTTTTTAGACACGACAAACCCCAGCGCGGACGTTACCGACAATTTTGGCAATTTGATGTGGATGCATTAGGAAGTGAAAAAAGCATTATGGATGCGATAGTAATTAAAACTTGCATGAACATCTTGGAAGAAGCAGGGGCGGAGAATCTCTCGATTGACATTAATTCTATCGGCGATAAAGAATGTCGAAATGGATACATCAAAGAACTCACAAGTTATTATAAAAAACACATCAATCAACTTCCAAGCGTGGACCGGGAACGCTTGAAGATAAATCCGCTTCGCATATTAGACTCTAAAGAGGAAAAAACAAAAGAAATAAATGAGAGCGCGCCGGACTCGATTTCTTTTCTCTGTCCTGCTTGCAAAAAACATTTCAAAGAAGTATTGGAATATCTGGAAGAAATGAATATAGCTTACAATATAAATAAAAACTTAGTGCGCGGACTTTCCTATTATACTCGCACTGTTTTTGAGATTACAGGACAGGGAGAGATGGAAAATGATGCGCCAATGGCTCTGGCGGGCGGCGGACGTTATGATTATTTAGCTCGTCAAATTGGAGGCAAGAAAGATGTTCCGGCGGTGGGAGTTTCCATAGGTGTAGATAGAATCGTCGCCGCGCCTTGGTATAAAAAACTTGCGCCTCGCATATTAAAAAAACCAAAAATTTATTTCATCCAACTTGGTTCGGAAGCAAAATTAAAAAGCTTAAATATCATTGAAATCCTTCGTAAGGCGCATATACCAATCGCCCAATCTCTTTCTAAAGACAGCCTGGGTTCTCAGTTGGCAATTGCGGAGAAACTGGCTATTCCTTATGTGCTTATTTTTGGAGTTAAAGAGGCGCTGGATAATGCCGTCATAGTGCGAGATATGAGCACCAGATCTCAAGAAACAGTAAAATTGCCGAAACTTTTAGAATATCTAAAAGAACTTAAGTAGAACCGGGTTTTAGATATTGGGTTCTAGGAACTGTTAAAACACAATGCTAAAAAAAATTTTGCAAAAAAAAGAAAAAAGGCTACGAACTATAGCGAAAGAAGTGCCTGCGCGCGATATAAAAACAACTAAAATAAAAAAGATATTGAAAGAAATGTCTGAAGCGCTGAAAAGTCAAGATGATGGTGTTGCCGTCGCGGCGCCGCAAATTGGATACTCTTTACGCATTTTTATTGTCTCTGGTAAAATATTTGCAAAAGATTTTTCCCAAAAAAGAGAAGAAAAATTCAAAGGTAGAGAAGAAATATTACTAAATGAAAATAATATTGTGGGAAAAGTCGAAACAAAAGAAAAAATTAAAGATCTTATTTTCATAAATCCAAAAATCTCCAAACTTTCCCGGGAAAAAGAATGGATGCCAGAAGGCTGTCTTTCCGTGCGCCCACTTTATGGCAAAACTTTTAGGTCCACCAAAGCAACCGTTATAGCTTATGATGAAAACGGCAAAAAATTTACTAGAGGCGCGTCGGGACTGTTAGCGCAAATTTTCCAGCATGAAACGGACCATCTGGATGGCATACTTTTCATTGATCATGCTAAAGATGTAAAAGCGGAAGTTCCGCAGAAATAGTTTATAGGTTTTGCTTTTAGCTGAAAGCTTTATGAATAAAATAAATTTTGTATTTTGGGGAACGCCAGAGGTGGCAAGCGAAACGCTTGAAATTTTGAAAAAAAACGGATTTTTGCCGTCTTTAATAGTAACATCTCCCGATGCTAAGAAAGGCAGAGGAATGCGCATGCAAGCCTCCCCGACTTCTCTCTTTGCGGAAAAAAACAGCATCCCTTGCCTGAAGCCAGAAAAACTAGACCAAAAAGAAATCTGGGATGTTTTGAGAACCCTTGGGAGGAGTGGCGACGACGGACAGAGAAAATTTTCAGCAGAAAATTTTCGTGGTGAGCAAAATATTCCAGATTTCTTTTTGGTTGTCGCTTACGGAAAAATAATACCGGAAGAGATACTGAACATGCCGAAGCTGGGTTCGCTCAATATCCATTATTCCCTCCTGCCCAAATATCGCGGAGCTTCGCCAGTCGAATCGGCAATATTAAATGGCGATAGTGAAACAGGCGTTACTATTCAAAAAATGAAGTTCGAATTGGATTCCGGACCGATTATCGCGCAAGAAAAAGTTTCCATTTTGCCAGACGAAAAAACACCGGACTTACGCAAGCGTCTGGTAAAAATAGGCGGGGATCTTTTGGTGAAATTATTACAGACCCCCTCGGCCTTCGGCCACTCCCCCTTCGCAGGGGGAGAAGAACAAGATGAAAAAAAAGCCACTTACTGCAAGAAAATAAAAAAAGAAGATGGATTGATAGATTTAACTGATAATGCTGTAAAAAATTACAACAAATTCAGAGCTTACGCCTCTTGGCCCAGAACTTTTTTCCTTGCCCGACGAAGTCTTGGCGAAGGCGGGTTTCAAACAAAAAGAATCATTATCACCGATGCAGAACTTGCAAACAACCAGTTTGCAATCAAAAAAGTCCTCCCAGAAAGCAAGAAAGAGATTGACTGGAAAGATTTCAATCTACGCTATAGCGTAGATTAGTATTTGGAAGTGAAAGGATTCCTTTTAGAAAGTCCTTTCAGCATTTTTTTGATACTGCGAGCGCCGCGATACAGGAGAGTCTGTGAACGGTCTTTGTTTTTATTTATTTCATTGTAAAGACTATCTTTGATGGTATCTATCGCTTGATACAAATCCTCCTTGTCGGCGCTGGAATAAAATTCTTTTCCGTCTATTTTAACTAAACAATCCGCGTGAAAAATTTCGCCCGATTTGTGGTGTTGGGTGGATCTACTCAAATCCATATTTACCATCACTTTCCCTCCCTCTTCCTCAATTCTGGAAAGCAATTTGCCTAAATTGGTCACTCTTTTAGAAACATAATTCTTAACATTCTCCGTCAGCTCGATATTTTTACCCTGTAAATTTATTTGCATACGTTTATTATATCATATACAATGGAATCTATGTCACCGGATATGTCGCCCCAACCGGGCAATGTTGAAGCCAAAAAACCAATCGATATGAAAGCTTTTCGTGCAGAAATAGCAGCACTTATTGCCGAACGACAAAATATTCTAAGAGAGATCGCAATGGATTTGAATGACTTAAATGAGAAAGATGCAAAGATGTGGTATAGAATAAAAAATTACACAAAGGGATCAATTACACGAGAAGATCTAGAAAAATATAGAAAAGATACAACGGAATCAGAAAATTCAACCAGAATATCATTCATGGGAGGAATCATCGTAAATACCCTGACTGGTATATGGGGCAAGGAGGATTTAGAAAGATTGGGAATTAAGATATAATTATTTTTTCTTTTTTAGATCTCTCGTCAAAGCTTTCAAAACAACCTCCAGTTCTATTGTGGCCACTCCGACGACCGTGTCGGCGCCGCCGTAGTAAATATAAAGCAGTCCGTCTTTTTCCGTCATCCCGCAGGGAAAAACAACATTATTAATGATCCCGACTTTTTCGTATGGTTCTTTAGGCTCGAATATCGGATCAGCGGTGCGGGAAATCACTATCGTCGGATCTTTTAGATCGAGCAGAATCGCTCCAATACGATAAGTGGTATGGCTTTTGGAAACTCCATGATACAAGAGCAGCCAGCCCTTTTTTGTTTTTATCGGCGGCGCCGAGATGCCAACCTTCGCGGAGTCCCAGCTGTTTATTCGAGGTCCTATGATATTAATACATTTATTGACGGTTTCTAGTTTGAAATTTAAAGTTTTGAAATAATCTCCGCATATTTCATCTCCCACTCTATGCAAAATAAAATACTCCCCCCTGTCTTTGACTGGAAAGATGCAAGCATCCTTTTCGTCAAAATCGGGTGGCGTAATAACAACCGGTTTTTCCCATTTCCATTTTCTCTCAAGAAAATTTTTCTCGGTTATGGAAGTAATGGCAACTTTCGGACGATTAACACCGTCAAACGCCGTATAGCACATATAAATAACTTTCCCTATTTTAGTCAGCCGAGGATCTTCACAGCCCGAATTTCTTCCGGCAACTTTTTTTAATTCAAAGTCCTCTTTCGGAACATATACCGGCTCCGACAATCTCTCGTCTATGGTAATGCCATCCTTGGTTGAAGCATAACCAATGTAAGAAGTATTGTCGTCGGAAAGTGTCCGGTATAGTAAATGCGTCGTATTGCCTATACGCAAAGCAGCCGGATTAAATGTCGCTTTCGCTTCCCAGGCATGCGTTTTGATGGGCGTAATTATCGGATTTTGAAGAGAACGCTTGAGATGCCAGCGAGTATCGGTCTGGGGAAGTATCGTGCCCATAAGATCCGTCAGATTCACGTGAGCCATACACACGGTCATATCAGTCGCCCCGTAATATACGGTAAGAATGTTTTTATTTATAATCGCGCCGGTCGGAAAAACAACATCTGGAACATGACCCAGAAGTTCGTACGATTCTGATGGAACGAGCAAGGGACCTCGGGTGCGCCCGATAATTTTAAGCGGATTATTGAAATCTAAAATTACCGCCTCGACCCCAAAAATACGACTAAAATTTTCCGGAGAAGAAAAATAGTTTTGAATATGAGAGTAAACGAGGAGATAGCCTTCAGAAGTTTTTACAGGCGTAGCGCCGACTTCGATGTGATCATATGGAAATCTCTTCAGATCGATGACATGTTGGTCTATCTCTTTGTACCATTTTTCCCAAAACGAAGGATTCCATAACTCTTCTATATTATCCACTTGCGCTATAGCAATTTTTGCAGGAGGCATGTCTGTGTTGACCGATAAAATCACGGTTACCTTTCCGTTTATCCGCTCCGGAAAAAGTGTCATCGCTTTGGCATTGAAGGATGTTACCAAATGCCGCTCTTTTATTTTTTTTAGATTTTTGGAAACAGCAACCGCAACCTTGATCCCGCTCGCTTTAAACGGATATCTTGAAAGCGCTGTATAAAATACATAATAATTTCCCTCAAAATAAGTGATGCGGGGATCTTCACAGCCGTATTTTTCCCATTCTTCTTGCGGTGTGATAAAAGGCGCGCGTTTTTCAAAATCTTTGCCATCTTTACTTTGGCCGATACCTATTATCGAAATCCTCTCTGGGGTACGTAATTTATCCACGGCGGATATAGCGCGATAAACGCCGTAAAACATTTTGCCCTTTTTTACCACGCTCATATTAAAAGTGGCAAAGGCTTCCCAGTAATGGTCTTTGTCCGGAACAAGAATTGGATTGTGATGCGATCTTTTTACAACAAACATAAAATTATTTTTTATTTATCTTACCAATATATGCTTTAACTGTTTTGTTTCCACTTACCGCAAGCGCAATAGCACGCATACAACCATCGTCGATGTCGCCTTTCATTTTTTTAAGACCTTTTCTTCCCATAGTGCCGCCTGGCAGTATAATGGGAAATAAATATTTCTCTTTTTGAATTATAGAAAGAGAATTTTTTAAAATGCCGGGAATGGCTGTTCTAGAACGTTTAGAAAGTTTTTTTGGATTTTTTTGAAGGATTTGTTCGACAAAATGCGCTGTTTCTTGAAGTGAACCGCGGGTCCAAGCCAGCGGCAAACCACCAGCTTTTTTCCACACCCCAACTTCATTTGTTTCAACAATCCCAGTATACCATTGCATTTTATTATAAGTTTTGAAGCGTTTTATCAATGTTCCCTTGATTATTAAATCAAGCATTTCTTCTGGCAACCATAAAATTACTTTTTTTGCTTTAGGCAAATCCTTCTGTTTTACAAGGTCTGAAATTACGAAACATCTTTTTACTTCTATTGACTTAACTTTCCGTAATAGTTTCATATAAATTAATTTTCAATCTTTTCACTTTTTAGTTTGGAAGTGCTGGAATGAATAAGCTCTTTTAAAAATTTTTCAAGATCAGCGGTCGCTACGCAAGAAACTTTGTCGGCCCCGCCGTAATAAACGAATAATTGACCTTGCTTGACGATTGCCCCGCAAGAATATACCACTCCGGATTTAAAACCCTCATTTTCGTACCATTCATCCGGCTCGAGAATGGGCTGATTGGAACGGTATAAAATTTTAGTTGGATCCTTTATATCCAAAATCATGGCTCCAAGTTTATATTTGTCCGAATTGCGATAGTCCATAGCCTGATAAATAACCAGCCATCCATATTTGGTTTTAATCGGACTTGGACCTACTCCGCGGAACCAGCTGTCCCAGGTCCGACTTGGATCCACGGGCCTGGTGTTATTACTCTTTATAAATTTTTTCCCGTCAAGTTCATCCAAGCTGTCAAAGTACTCAACAAGGATTTTCGGGGCAAAGCTATGTAAGATTGCGTACCTATCGCCAATTTTCTCCGGAAAAAGCACCCAATTTTTATGTATCTCTCCGGGTGGAGAAATTAGAACCGGTTTTTTCCAATCAAAACGCCGAGCGATAAAATCATCCAAGCCGATGGAAGTCAAAGCAACGCGCACGGAGCCCCATCCGTCAAAAGCGGTGTAAATCATATACAATTTGTCTCCAAGAAGAGTGACCCTAGGATCTTCGCAACCGCCGCCCCATCCTCCGCCCGAACTGTAAGAAATCGGTGACAAAAATCGATCTTTGTTCTGTCGCATGAAATGAAAATAAATAGGCATGGGGAATCTATGAGAGATAGTCGAACCGTCATCGCTCTCTGCATATCCCAGAACAGAATTATCAGACTCCCCAATCGCCCGATAGATGATATGTACTTTACCGTCTTTGTAAAACGCAGTTGGATTAAACGTGGCTTTCGAATCCCAATATCGCTCGGGCGTAGGCTCTATAATCGGATTATGTCTTGATCTCTTTAAATCAAGAACAGTAACTTTTCTGGTTTGCTTTACCCTCCTTCTTCTTTGAATTTCCGCAAGAGTACGATGAATTACCCGCTTAGAATTTTTTTGAATTCTTATCAAAGATTTCTTGATTCGAGATCCTGACCCATCTAAGCGTCCTGACTTTATTATTTTTTTCTTTTTAAGTTCGGCCATATTTGTCTTCTAATCTAACGATGTCGTTTTCGTCAAAATTGTTATCATAAGAAATTTCGAGCACAACTACAGGATCAGCTTCAGCTTCAATCCTATGTAGCTCTTTTTTAGGAATCACGAATTCATCTCCAGGATTTGCATTTATCTTCCTTTTGCCGATGGTTAAAACTGGATGCCCGGAGATGACACGCCAAAACTCATCTCGATGATTATGGTATTGAAGACTGAGATAAGTACTTGGGTTAATTGAAAGAATCTTTACCGTAGTCACTTCACTTCGGGTGAATTGGTCAAATTGCCCCCAAGGTTTTTTTACAACAAGGGTTTTCATGCTCATTTTATTATACAACCAAAAAAACTTTTTAGCCAATAACGGGATTATACAATATCAGAGATCATGAGAGGGATAATAACAAAACAGTCGGCAAGAAGCTTGTGCTTGCGCTCATTAGTATCGGCGGTAACGTAAAATCGAAATTCTGGAGCGTTACTCGAGGGACGAAGATGCACAATATCACCGCCTGAAAAAGAAATACGAATACCATCAAGATAATCTAACGATTCAATTTCGGAATAACCTAAAGTAGAATTAAAGTATTTTTCTAAGTGTGATTTAATATTCCTTGCTTCTTGATTAATGTTTTTTGAACTAAAACTCAGTTTCACTGCGCCGGAGTCTTTTGGAGAAAAAGAGTTTATAATGATTTTGCCAAGGTTGATGCTATAAGATTCACAACCCTTGGTTTTGTTATTAATCGCATCGGAAAAAGTAAAACGGTGAGGAAGTTTAGAATCAATCAAAACAGACAAAGAAACGCCTTCTTCTATACTAAAAATAATAGCAATGAGAATAGGAAATATTGCATCGCGAGTGGGAAGTAAATTGAGCACTTTATTATTCACAATTAAATCACTACCCAAGAGATAGCCGCCGTTTCTTTCCCAAGAGACTACTTTTGCATTCGGATTTTCAACCAAATTTTCATTCATAGAAGCGATGACATACGGAGAACCAACTTTTGTTAAGGCAACTTTAATATGTGATTTTTCCAGAACAGCCACAGCTGCATCGTCGCAGGTAACCGGCATTGAAGCAAAATCGGGCTTAAGATAAAGAGAGACGAGAGTGCCGAGAAGATCTCCTGAAAGAAAAGATCCATTTTCGTCAGCAAGCACGGGACGGTCAGAATCCCCATCAGTAGAAACAATGGCAAACGGCTGAAACTCTTGCGCTAATTTCTTAAATAAATTTATTACGGAATCGGGCATCTTCTCCGTATCCATAGGAATGAATTTATCGCTCTTTCCAAAACAAATCACTTCTGCGCCGAGGGATATCAGAATATTTTTCAGAAGACTACGCCCAACAGCAGATTGTTCGTAAAGAACAATTTTTTTGCCGGTTAATATGGTAGGAGGAAAAATATTTGTATAGCGTTTTTGAAACTCTAATAAAGCTTTTTTCTCTTCTAATGCGTCGGGTAAATCAACGGATTGTTTGAAAGCACTATCAGAATCAAAAAGTGAATCATATTCGTTCTTTGAATATTCTTTTTCGCGAACTATCGCAATATGCGATAGTATATCTTTTTCATCTTTTTTCAGTACTTCTTCAGATGATTTAATAAATTTAATTCCATTTAGTTCTTCAGGAATGTGGCTACCAGTAACCATTATGGCGGGTACATGCTTCTTCCAAGCATAATAGGTTAGGGTAGGAGTAGGTAAAAAACCACAATAAATGGTCTTGCACCCTGCGGCTGATATAGCTTTATGGACAGCTTTCATGATGCGCGGAGTACTGGACCTCAAATCTCCGGCAATAGCGATGCGGCTACCAGATTCAATTTCTTTTATGAAAAAAAGATATCGAAGAAATCCTCTAGTATTGATATAACACTCCATATCGGTCATATCTGCAACTGGAGCGCGAATACCGCTGGTACCAAAACGAAGAGAAGAAAATTTAGGATTCGGTAGCATTTTATTTTTTGTTTTTACCTTTTTTCTTTAATACTTTCTTTACTAATTCTGATGAACTGCGAACTTTACCACCACCAACATTAAAAACCATTTCAATACCAAGACGTCTACAAATTTCATACTCTGGAACCGGCACATTTTCTTTGCGGTCTCCTCCATTGGCAAAAATATGCGGTCGGAGCAACTCAAGCTCGCGACAAACTGTGATGTCATTTGTATTTGGTTCGTGAGAAGTAAGCACCACTCTGTCAACTGACCCAAATGATTCTATAATTTCTTTCCTATCAGCTTCAGACATAAAAGCAAAACCTTTCTTAAAATGTAGCCAATTATCATTATTAATAACCACCACGAGTTCATTACCTAGTTTTTTCGCTTCCTTAAACATCCGCACGTGGCCTATATGCACGGGGTCAAATCCTCCGCTCACCATTACCACCTTTTTGGGTTTTTTTGAAGGATTTTTTTTCACAATTTACATTTTGTCCAATACCGAGTGTTGGACAAAAATCATTAAAAATTTTTGCGCAAAGCTTTTTTCTCCAGCATTAATTTCTTGATAGCTAATCGCTTTTTAGTTTTGTGGGAATGCCTGGATCTATTTTTCGGACTAAGAGTGGTGCTTCTTTTTGCCATATCGTCATTGTAGCACATTTGTTAACTCGTGTATAACCCGGCAGTAGAGCTTTTACTAAAGTCCCACTGCCGAGTATAATGTTCATTATGAATTATAAGTTTTTCACTAATTCAGAAAAAGCTTGGAAAGTTATGTTTGAAGCCATCTCCAACGCTCAAAAATCCATTTATCTAGAGATGTATATTTTCCAAGATGATATGGAAGAGTTTGATTTTTTTCATCTGCTTAAAGAAAAAGCGAAACAAGGTTTATGGGTTAAAATCATTCTGGACCCTTTTGGGAGTGCCGGCTTAAGCGAAAACGCGATTTCTGAATTGAAAAAAGCGGGAGTGGAAGTGCTTTTTCTCTCTTATTTATTACATCGAATGCATCGGAAGGTTTTAGTGGTGGATGAACGCATTGCGTTTATTGGAGGCGTCAATTTGCATCAAAAATCCAGATTTTGGAATGATTTAATGGTCAGAATAACGGGCAACCTGGTAGCAAAAACGGTTGTGTCTTTTATCAAGTCCTATACAAATGCCGGAGGCAGAGATCCCATATTGCTTGACAGAAATAACAAGATTGCTAAAGCGAGAGTAAATACCTGGATAGTGGATGATGCTCCCATTAGAGAAAAGTTTCATTTCAAAAGAATTTACCGAAAATATCTGCATAAGGCGCAAAAGAGCATTATTTTAACTACTCCGTATTTTATGCCGAAGCGCTGGCTTTCGGCGATGTTGCATCAGGCGGTCTTGCGCGGGGTGAATGTGGAAATATTAGTGCCGAAAAATACTGACCATGGTTTCATTATGGATCGCGTAAATTATTTTTATATCTACAAGCTTTCAAAACTAGGCATTAAGTTTTACATGGAAGAAAAAATGAATCACGCCAAAGCGATAATCATAGATAAAAAAGAAGCGATGGTTGGGTCGCAAAATCTGGATTTTTTTTCTTTTGATTTTAATTTTGAAGTGGGCGTTTTCTTTAAAGATTTAAAAGCGATCGCAAAGCTTTTAGAAATTATCAAGGAGTGGAAAAAAGATTCCGTTGTATTTGATTCTAAAATCCACAAGCCAAAATGGTTTGATTATATCTTATCCCCGCTTATCAATCTTTTTTCTCTTTTTTCTCGGATTTTTTAGAATGACTAGGCAAGACCTAGTCGAAATGTCTATTAGTCTTCTGGCTCTTCTAAGGCTATTGCTCTTTCAGCCACTCAATCATTTTATTGAAAGTGTTTTTGCCCGCCTCCCCGTCCGCGTTCAATCCCGAATCTTTTTGAAAAGTCGCCACTCTCTTTTTGGTATCCGCGCCATATTCATTGTCCGCTTTATTGGAAGTATTATTGTAAATATTTAGAAATGTTTGCACTGTGCCCACTTTCGGACCCCTAGATTTCTCTTTCAGAAAAACATTGTCGCTGATTAATTTTTGTAATTCATCTTTTAAACTCTGATATTTATATACAGTTATTTCTGGTTCTTTTTTTACATCCGGCGCAAGTTTTGCCAACTCAGATTGCGCGACATTAAGTTCCTCAGCAAGATTCTTGATTTCTTTTTTTAAGTTTTCATTTTCTTTTTCCAGTGTTTTTATTTCTTGGCTTGTTTTACTTTCAGTGCCTGATTGGATGGTGGCAATAGACCAATACAAAAGAAGCCCCACCAGAGCTAAAACAATAATTGAAAATAATCCGAATTTTAATTTTTCCATAAGTGATAATTTCTTAATTATAGCATAAAAAAAATAACGCCAAAGGCCCCCGTATTTAACGAAGGGCATTGGTTTGTGTAGCTTATCCTCTAGAAGGGATAACTGCTTTTATATAATTTTTTGTTTCTAACCCGAATTCATAATTCTCGAATACACGAAACAACATTCATAGATATTTTAGAGTTTCCCTAAAGGATTAGCTTGACATAATTATCCCACTAAAAATAATCAAAAGTCAATAGCCCCTGTGCACAAAAAGTATGAATAACCTGTGCATTAGCAGTGCACAATTCTATAAAATTGGTGGAAATCTTTTTATAAAACAATTTTTTATAAAGTCTAGAGTCAGAAAAAATTTTTTATCTCCATAAACAGCACAGCCGCTAAAACTATTAGAAATATCAAGGGTATTTTTTCCAACCCCCTTCGAATTCATCCGCAAGCTCTACAGATAGCGCTTTAGGCGCTATCTGCACATTCTCCACAGTTACAATAAGCTCCCCAAACCCGCCAGCCTCTGGCGGGTTTGTTTTTTAGGCTTCTGGATAGAAATCGGTCACGAGTTACATTTTTTCGTTAAAAAATCAAAAGCCGGGGGTAGGTATCTCCCTCGACTAAATTTTTTGCCGTCGCAAAAAATTTGTCTGGGCACCGACTCATTGATTTTTACTTTTGTAAAAATCGTATTCCGTCATTCGATCGCCCACCCGCAAGTGAAGCAGTTCACTTGCTCGTCTGGAAGCATAAAACAAAAAGCCCATACGAAAGTATGAGTTTTTTGTTTTTGGCTCTGGGCTTTGGACAATGTTAGAACCGCTATTTGGCGGAGTTTAGTCGTTTAGCTAGTGCCCCCGAGAGGAATTGAACCTCTATTTTCTCGTTAGAACCAAGTTAGTCTATCCATTAACTTACAGGGGCAAGAAGATACAACCACTCAAAAGTGGTTTAAAAAATCTATCCTCTTCTTTTTGTCCCCATAATTAACATTTTTATATTCTATCACGGCAATACTAGAACCGCAATTTGGTATAGTTTAGCTGTTTAATTACTGGAATTTGATTCTATAATATACCCCTCGTGTGTTGTAAAACCATTAACTTTTGTTTCCTCTTTTATAACAAAATCTTTTTTAAACACCAAAAGAGATTTTACAACATAATCATCTCTCATATAAATACCTATTCTAGCTATTGACTGATGTTCTTCTTGTGTAAGTGTTTTTTTAAATAAATCTTCAAGAAAATTAAAAACTTCGTCTCTCTTATCAGTTTTTGCCCAATCAGCAGAAAAAATCACAGACCATTTATCACTTAAATCATCCGTTTTTATGATGGCAAATAAGATTACTTTTCCTTTTGCTTCCTCTATTTTTTTTAATATTTCTTTAAATTTTTCTACCATCTTTTTTTGATTTCGCTAATTAAGACCTTTAATTCATTATACACACTATTAGTTTTAATTTCATCCCACTTACCCCCTACCTCAAACCTTATTTCTGTCCATTGACCCAAGTATTCCTGCGTAAAAGCCGACCAATTACCAAAGAAACTGCCCCCAGAACCAAATATATCCAATAAACCAGAGATTATCAATAATGAGTCAAATTCGTGAGTTCTAAAAAAAGTTTCAATTTTTTTAGATTTTACTGGCGGATAACTGGACAAAGAAAGGGTTTTGCAAGCTGTCGCTTTCAGTGCATATTCAAGGACACAACCCATCATATAAGCTGTCATATCCCAATCTTTTGCATCAATTAGGGTTTGAATAGTTTGCAATCTCGCATCCGTAATCGTTTTTAAATCCTCATATTTTGCCATTTTCTTACCCTATCACATTTTTTATTTTTCTGCTATCAGATTTTCAATAAAATATTTTGTTTTTTCAGCTTCATTATATCCCTCAAATTTTTCCAATCTATTTCTTCAACATTACCAAAATTATTTACAAAAAAAAGATAAAGGTTCAGTTTATCCATAACATCAAAAGGTATTTTCCTTAATACCATCTTTTTGAAAGAGATAGGAAAAGCAACACCATATTTATAGCCATACTTATAACCTCGTATGCCATTTCGGTGCATCCTTGTAATGATTTGTCCAACGGCAGAATTAAAACTACTGCTTTGACTTCCCGCAGGACTTTTTACTTTTATAGAAGGGTCACCTTTAGCTTCAATAAGCCAATATCTTGCAAACTTATTATTGCGAACTTTTATGTCTACACCTTGTTCCCACAATTCAGCACTTTGTAATGATTTACTCCATCCGTTAATTTTAAGATACTTTATTAAACTATTTTGGACAAAATCTTCAGTTATTATCTCTCGTTGCTTTTTCAACTTATTTTATTTTTTAACTATTAAATTTTCAACAAAAAATTTTGCCTTCTCAATTTCATCTTGGGCTTCTGCATTTATTTTTTTTACTTGGGCTAATCGTTCTTTAACCTCTCCCGCCAATTTCTTTTGAGTTGCTAATGGTGGAGTTGGTATCTGTAAGTTCTCAATGGTCTCAATCGTTATATTGCCCTGTATAGCCCCGATTTTCTCTCGTTTAATAAATAACTGGGATATTTTATTATTAAGCCATACAGAAACAAAATCTTTATCTATTTTATCGTTTAGACAAAACTTAATCATAAAAGAACCAAACGCAAAACCCTCTGCTTCTTTTGGCACAACAGAAACTATACCAACGCTTCCGCTTCTTGAAATAAGCAAGTCGCCCTCACTCACAAAGGCGTTGCCTAATTCCTTTCTTCTCGTTTCGGAAACCATAACCACATCGTCTAAAACTATCCTGTTTGGTTTTAAGTTTTGTATTCTCAATAATGGTATGCCCTCATCAACATAGATATTTTTAAGGGACGCTCCATAATGTATTTTTGTAATGTAATTTTTTAAGGGTTCAACCTTGCAATCCGCTTTTTTCAAAGATTTTTCTCCCTCCTTAAATTTTGGCTGGTAATAATAACAATCCAATCTACCACTACCAATTTCTTGAGAACTAACACTAAAACATTCCTTATCTTTCGCCTGTGGCATTTTTATACCTAATTCTCCTAAAATATAATCATCAATGGAATTAAAAACACTTTCTGCTTCCTGTTCCTTGCTTGCTTTTTTCTCGTAAGCCGACTGCATTATCTCAACGATTTTATTTTGAGTTTCTATCGGCGGAAGAGGTATAATTATTTTCTTCAATTCTTCGGCTGTTATTGCTGGATAATTGCCTCCGCTACTTCTCTGCAACATCTGGTCTAATATGAAACTAGTTCTTAAAATATAAAAAAGATAATTTTTATCAACTTCTTTATTTTTCAAATCTCTCAATACGGCAAAACCCGTTGAGGCGATGAAGCCGTCTTTTGAATTATCTATAAAAGCAATCGCTCCTCTATGGGGTCTAGTGGTTGAAACAATTATGTCATTATTTCTTACTATCATTTTTGCACGACTGGGAGCTTCGGATTTTTCATAGTAGATTATGTCTTTTATCTCCCCAGTATGTATATCAATTTCGCTTATTTCTATGTAGGGAAATTTTTCTGTAAAAAAATCCTTGCCGTTCCAAATCTCGTTTGAAAACTTAATAACATCACCAAAAGTTGAGTGATTTATTTTTTTAAGTTTTTTTTCTAACAATGAAAAATCTGGTTTGTAAAAATGAGGGTCAAATCTACCCTCAACTTTATTGCTCCAAACTACAAAGCATTTATTTTTTACATCAGATGCCTGCATAATTTTTAGGATTTTTTAAGAAATTATTATACTCATCAAAAATCGTGTCCAAATCATTTTTAGCGTCCGCTCTTCCTGTTGCGTCATACCCTATATGTTCGGCAATAGACATAAATATCGGGTAATCTTTTATGCTTTCGTTTTCTCCCTTTCTCCTCAAAAATACCAAAGAAGATTTTACTCCAGCTCCAAAATGAGCAAAAGCAAATTGGGGCAGAGATACAACTCCCAAAATCTGGCAACGCTCCATTATGAAATCTCTTACATTTTGCAGAGAGGAGTTAGTTAGTATGCCGTCTGGTAAAACAATCGCTATCCTGCCCGTTTTGGGCTTCACAAAGCCAATACAACGCTCAATAAACAAAATCTCTGTTTTCTGATTTGGTTTATCCTCTCCCAATTTGTATTTATCCAAGTAATCTTTTTCAGTTCTTTTTATGGTTGCTCCAAAAGGCGGATTGGTAAGGATTAAGTCAAAATGGTCTTTTTCAAATTTAGGATGTATTTTTTCTATATCTTCAAAATTTTCCAATGCGTCCGTGCTAATAACATTGGTATGTCCATCATCGTGGATAATCATATTCATTTTGCAAACTCTGGCGATTTTGTCATTTATTTCAATGCCATATAAATTATCTTTGGCAAAGCCGTGCCAATGGTCTCTGGCTTCCTGCTCGTCATAATTTTTACTCGCATATTCTCTAACAAAATCCAAAGCGTTGAGTAAAAATCCTCCGCTCCCGCAAGCTGGGTCTAATACTAGCTCGCCTTTTTCTGGATTCATCATCTTAACGCAAAATTGTATGATAGGACGAGGCGTAAAAAATTGCCCCATTTTGCCTTTGAAAAAATCTGTCATAAATACCTCAAAGGCGACCCCTTTAGTATCTAAATCAATTTTGTTTATTGCCAGTGTTTGTAAATGCTCAACTACATTATAAACAACTTTCGGCTCTAATTTTATATCATCCTTAAAAACTTCGGCGTCCTCCTTTTTTGCTTTCTGGTAAATGCCGTTTATTCTTTTATAAACTTCCTCTGGTAATTCGTGAGTGCCTATTTGGAAAGAATACGGGTCTCCTTTGGTAGTATTTTTTTCGTCTTTCAATTTGCAAAATAAGAGTTTTGAAACTTCGTCAAAGGCGTCTGTCGGGTCAAATCTTCCACCTTGCCAAACGGTATCGTGGGCTTTTTCCAAAGCCCTTATAAGTTCGTCCCTTGAAACTGTTTTTAACTCTTTGTCTGCTTCGCCCTTTATAAATCTATATTTGGGAGTTTTGCCGTATTTTTTAGGAATATCTGAAATAACATTTTTTGCTCGTTCGCTAGGTTTAAATCCTGCAACATCAAAAGCTGTTTTAGTAGTTCCTGCGACAACAGAGGCGAGCTTGGCTCGTATGCTGTTAGCGTTGCCAAACGCCTGCTCAATGGCTTGCTTAAACTCCGCATCGGTTATACCATCTTTTTTTGTTTCAACTACCAAGTAGGGGGTTTTTAATTCTTCATCTTCATAAATAACAATATCAGCCCTATCCTCTGGGGTTCGGCGAGGGACTAATACCTCAAAATCCATCTTCTCTTTTGGGTAATTATAATCAAGCACAAGCTCACAAAAATACGAAGCTCTAACTTTTTCCTCTGGGTTCTTAAAACCCGTTGTATAAGCTCGTGAGCAAGCGTAGGTTATTCTTGATTTATCTTCGTTAAAAGATACTATACCCGCCTCAACACCTCTTTGTATATTCCGTTCAAAAATGGACTGATTTTCGCTTTCAGTATCAAAATTATTTGTGGTAGTTTTAACTACCGATTGTAATTGTAATTTCATTTTGTAGCAGTGGTTTTAAGAGCAACAGAAAAAGGCATCCGTTGCTCCCGACAGTCAAAGACTGTCCGACAGCTCTTGCGAGCTACCGACCACTGCTACATGATTAGGAGACGGATGCCCGTCTCTATGTAGCAGTGGATTTTATATTTTATTTTTCTAACCCTTTGAGTATAACACAATCCTTTATTTTTGGAGAAAAAAGTGCTAAAATGCTTATGTTTTAAGCATAAATTATAATTACAATGAACGCCCCAAGCTTACACGACAAAATTGAAAGTGCTAAAATTTTGCTCTTAAAAGAAAAAGAGATAAATAAAAAAACGCACAATATCTCTAACCTTTTTGACAGTTTTAATCTATCAATTACGGAACTGCTAGGTCTAGCCAAAGAAGGTCTGCTCAAACTTGATAATTACAAATTAGGACAAGGATATATCAACGAATACAGACGAAAAGGGAGAGAGTTTGGAGCAAAACTGGAGAAACTAAAAGTGGCTTCTTTGGGAGATGGCGGTAGTTCTTTTAATACTCATAATCCTTTTGCAGATAAACACTGCAATTTGGGAAAAGGATATTACGAGAAACTTATAAATGCACTGGATATTGAACTTGATGTTTTAAGTTTCCAAAGTTTAGCACAACAAGAAATAACCCAAAAATTCCTCTCTTTTGAAATAAAGCTTTCCCTAGATAAAGTAAGAAAATTTTTGGAGGAAAAAATAGACAGTTTTATGAGAGATGAACTAAATTTGGCAGAAAGAGTAGATAATTTTTTAGAAAATTACATATCCAATAAGTCATATTACAAGACCCAGCGTTCTTTGAGTTATCAGAGACAAAAAGAAGATTTTTCAATAGCCATACAAAAAGAACTTGGTAAGGGCTATCCCCCTAATAGCTTAAAGCTAGATTACACGCAAATCTGGGATAAGCAAACAATACTTCATACCTATTTTTTGGAAACGGCTTTGGGAATGGAAAGAGAGGGTCTGATAGAAATAAAAGACATTATTTATCAAAAAGCTCCCTATGGAATGATGATTATGACCTCTGATGAATTTTGGAAATATCCAACAATAATTCAAATGAAGATTTTGCCAGAGTTCCATAGGTATTACAAAATTCTCTATGACTATAAATCCCAAAAAGCAGATTCCGTTAGAAAAATGGTAGTGGACAAACAACCACAAACAACTAGCAAGAGTGAACCAAAAAAAGAAATAGTAAGACAAGGGGTATTAAAAAAAGATTTACTTTTTCCTATACCTGCAAATACTCGCTGGGAAGATATTACTTTAAAATTTAAAAATAAATTTGATGTTGAAGTAATTATAAAAGGAAAAAAACATGAATCTGATTATGAAAAAATGGGGTTTGCTGACAAAAGAGTTAAAAAGACGGAAGAAAAAACAAAAGCTAATGATGCTTGGGATTTTCTTTTTTTACTATCAACCCTGAAAGGTATTTTCCCGATAGACAGTTTAACTGGAAAGGAAAAAGGTAAGAAATTGAAGCAAAAACAAACCCTTTCCAAGAGCTTAATAGCTTTATTCCCGACTATAAAAGATGACCCCGTTGAATATAACGATATGGAAAGAAATTATAAAATAAAAATAAAACTGATACCCGAAAAAACCTTTAGGGATGATTTTCGGGACAGAGATATAAAATTTAATTCGGATGATAAATCTGAATCAGAAAAAATCTTTGATGAAATGACAGAAAATAAATCATATAATAAAGTTAAGAAGTTTCTTGGCAACGATGAAATGACAGACAGCTAACAAAACGAATTTTCGTTTATAGTTTTCGCCCATAAACGAAAAATATAAAACTTAAAAATCCTTTTAAAACAACCCTATTTTGAATAATAAGGTTTTTTTCTTTTTTCAAAAGAGTTTTCGTCCGTAAAGGGTATAAGCCCCAAAAGGGTTAAAATTAAAATGAAAACATATTGCACATACGACTTAAATCTTGCATCTACTCTCATAACCATAGGGTATAAGTTAATTGAGCTTGATAAGTCAAACATTAAAAAGGTCAAATTCATATTCAAGTATGAGAAAGGCATTGAGCAATCGTCTACTGACTTTTGGGACGACAAAATAAACCTCCCAGCTCAAACCCTATTCGCTAATCAGAAAACTTGCAAAAACCGCATCTACACAGATGCGTAATTTTATGTTGCCAAAAGAAGCCATAGAAGAATACAAGAAACTTTATGCCAAGAATTATGGCGTAGAACTCTCGGACGAGGAAGCGACACGCCGAGCAAACAACCTTGTGGCTCTTTATACTGCCGTTTATGGCAACACTTCGGGCTTTATTGAAAATGGTTGAAATGACAGGAGTTAAGAAGCAAAAAATGATAATGAAAATGTATGTCAAATTATAATATTCACAAAATCCAAACAAGAAGAAGCTACAACATAACTGAAATGGCATTTTTATTTGGCACAGATAGAAAAACTTGCAGTCGTTGGATTAAGAATGAGGGATTAAGGGTTATTGAAGAAAGCGTAAGTCCTTTGGTAATTGGAGCAGATTTAAAAGATTTTATTATAAAAAGAAAAGCCAAGAAAAAAACACATCTTGAAGAAAATGAATTTTTTTGTTTCAAATGCCATAAAGCAGTTGTGTCTAAAATAGGAAGCGAACGGACTATCAAAACTGGGAAAAGAATAGGTAAAGAGAACCGAGAGCAACTTCAAAAAACAGGCATTTGCGAGATTTGCGGGACAGAAATATATAAATATTTAGGAGTATGCCAAAAGGATTAATAGGTTATTCATCACTACTCGTAAATGTCCCATTTAACATTATTAGCCAATAAAAAGTAAAAATATGACAACAATAATTTATAGGAACGAACTGCTAAAAAGAAGATTTTACGAATGGCTTAAAAACTCAAAGCGATTTTCAGACGATACGATTAAGTGCTTTGAAAAAGCGATTTGGCTATGGGAAGATTTTACAAAAAAAGCCGACTTTGGCTCTTTTAATATGACCAAAGCAAAAGATTTTAAGGACTGGTTAAAAAATAAAAAGAAAAAGAACTCCAAAGAAAATATCAGCATTTCCTATTGCAACGATAATTTAAGGCATTTAAAAATTTTCTTTGACTGGCTTTCCAAGCAGGCGGGCTATAAGTCAAAAATCAACCAGACGGCTATTGATTATCTTAATTTAACAAGAAAGGAAGTTCGGGAAGCCACACAACCCAAGAATGTGGAGTATCCAACATTGGAAGAAATAAAAAAGGTCATTGAGGGCTTGAAAGGCAAGACCGAGATTGAAATGAGGGATAGAGCTTTATTCGCTTTGGCTTTCTTAACGGGAGCAAGAATAACAGCGATTAGGACGCTCCCAATGAGAAGTTTTGATAAAAAAGAATTGGTTATTTATCAAGACCCAGTATTGGGAGTAGAAACAAAATTTTCTAAAAAAATTACCACTGTTTTAATTCCTTTCGGGTATAAAGAAGCATTAAATTATTTTATTGAATGGTTTGATTATTTGGAAAAAGAAAAGAAATTCCAGCCAAATGACCCTATCTTTCCAGCCACAAAAATAGAAAACGGAAAGGACAATATCAGTTATTATAATACTGGCGAGGTTGAAGCAAAATTCCTTAAAAGCTCCACATCTTTAAGAAAAATATTTGAAAAAAGATTTAAGCAATTCGGGATTCAATATTATCATCCGCACACTTTTAGACATTTTGTCATTAAAGAAATGTCTAAATTTCCAATGACAAAAGAAGAAGAAAAAGCATATAGCCAAAATATGGGACACGAAAATGTTGGGACTACTTTCGGCTCTTATGGGTATGGGCATATTGAAGAAAAAAGACAGATAGAAATTATTAGAAACATTGACTTTGAAGGTAGAAAAAGAGAAGTAAGGGTGGTTATTAGTTTAGATGAAGCAAGGCAGTTATTAAAGGAAAAATAGATGAAAGTTATCCACTTGCTATGTAAAGAATAGTAAAGTATCATAGATATATGAATAAACAATCACAAAAGAACAACACCAAACCCGCATCAAATAAAAATACATTTATTTTTGGTAGCTATCCTAACTTAAAAAAATCAAAAATTGATTATGGTAAATTAACCATAGAAGCTCTAAACCGAGCCACAAGAGAATTTTACACAGCCAAAGAATTAGCAGAAAAGTTAAGAGTTAATATAATGACGATTTACCGCTACATAGAAGCAAAGAAGTTAAAGGCATATAAATTTGGCAAGGAGTTTCGTATTGATAAAAAGGAGTTTGATAGTTTTTTGAGTAAAGCAAAAACTAATGGAAAACAAAACTAAACAACCAGCTAAATATATTATTTATTGCCGTAAATCTTCCGAGCAAGAAGATAGGCAAGTTTTATCTATTGAATCACAGAGAAAGGAACTTGAAGATGTAGCCAAAAGAGAAAAACTAAAAATAGTTGAAATAATAGAAGAATCGCATTCAGCAAAAAAACTCGGCAGACCTAAATTTGCAGAACTGACTAAAAAAATTGATAGTGGCTTTGCCAACGGACTTTTGGTTTGGAACGCAAGCCGAATTTCAAGAAATTCAATAGATACAGGCAAGGTGGTTTATTTAATGGATGAGGGAAAATTACTTGAAGTTAGAACCCCAAGCCAAATGTTTCGCAACATCCCCAATGATAAATTTTTGCTTAACTTGTTTTGTAGCCAAGCGAAACTAGAAAATGACAACAAGGGTGAAGATGTTAAAAGAGGGTTAAAGACGAAAGCGGAAAAAGGAATGTATCCAGCCCCCGCTCCCGTTGGTTATAAAAATAATAAGTATGAAGAACGAGGCAGAAAACAGATATACCCAGACCCAGAGAGATTTGATTTGATTCGTAAAATGGTTGATATGATGCTTACGGGACTTTATACTCCGCTAAAAATCTGGAAAATTGTAAGTAAAGAATGGGGCTTCAGAATGCCTAATGGAAAAAAGATGAGCCGAAATACAATTTATTATCTTTTTACCAACCCTATGTATTATGGGATGTTTGAATATCCGAGAGGAAGTGGCATTTGGTATAAGGGAACATATAAACCTTTAATGAAATCGGAAGAATACGACAAGATTCAATTATTACTCGGAAGAAAAGGCAGACCTCGCCCCAAGACGCACACATTCGCTTTTACGGGGCTTATGGAGTGCGGAGAGTGCAAATCTGGCATCACGGCAGAAGAAAAGGTTAAGAGGCAATTAAATGGCAACATTCATAGATATATTTATTATCATTGCACGCATCGCAAAAATCCAAACTGCTCTCAAAAAGGTGTTGAGCAAAAAGAACTAGAAAAGCAAATAATGAAAGAAATTGATTCTCTTAATATACCGCCAGAGTTGCACGATTTTGCTTTGAAATGGTCTATGCAAGAAAATGCCAAGCAAGCCCAAGCAACCGAATCTATCCTTGATATACAAAATAAGGCGTATAGGGAATGTTTGAAAAAATTATCTGGGTTAATTGATATGCGAGCCAATCAAGAAATAACAGAGGAAGAATTTAAAATGCGTAAAGAGCCATTAACAACAGAAAAATTACACTGGGAAAATATTTTTAACAAGACGGGTAAGGATGTTGATGCTTTTATGAAAAAAGCTGACGAGGTTTATGCTTTTGCTAGAGATGCTAAAGCCAAGTTTGAAAAAGGTGAATTTGAGAAAAAAGACATATTATCAAGATTAGGTTCGCACCTCTCAATTATGAATAAAAACCTAGTAATTGACACAGAAAACACACTACTACCATTAAAAGCCGTAGTTGCTGAAAATAAAAAGTTAGAACCTCTTAAAATGTATAAAAACAAAAGACAAATTGAGGAAATCTACCTCAAAAGTCCAAGAATGCTCCCGCTATTGGATGCGTTTAGAACCCTGAATTGGCGTGCAATTAAGAGCGAACTGCAATTTAGCGGGCTACCTTTAGAAATGAAAGGAACTGAAGTATTCTCTCATTAAAATGAAAAAAATTCAAGTTTTGGCCTATTTAGATGCTGGTTTAGTATTAGGGTCAAAAAAATGCATTTTCAAATCATTAAGTTTAGGAAGCGATACACTCGCCCAGCCCAAATCCACATTGTTATTTTTAGTAGTTATATAATCTTTTACATATTTCTTATCAGAAGACATTTGAGCTGTATTGATGGTGCAACAAACAGCACCCGTAAGTAAATCAGCTATTTGCATAGCTCCTAAAAGATGAGATGTCCCCTGACTGCAAAATTCAAGTTTTTGCTTAAATCTGTTGTCTTGTTTTGCTATTTTACCTATTTCTCTGGCTTCAGTATCTCCCAATTTACCATCATTATCAAACAGAACATATAATGGCTCGTTTATACCCGCATTCTGCATTTTCCAAGTAATAGTTCTTATTAAAACATATCCTGCTCTGTATTTATCTACACCGCCTTTCCTATAGCACATTGAGTGAAATGTAATACCTTTTTCATTGAAAAATAAATCCAAAAACTCGCAATACCTTTTATGGTATTGGTCTACTCTATGCCATTTTATTTCACCAAAAAGTTTATGCTTTATTCTAAGTTTTACAAACTCCTTTTCAAAATCTGGCAAAATCTTTTCTGACAGAAGAAGTCCACCTAGAACCATTTTTTGATGTTCTTCACTTTCGTCCAAAATTAAAAACATAGCTTTCTTTAAGAAGAAAGCATATCACCCAATTTATTGAATACTTTGTATTCTTCTTTGAAAGGATTTTTTGCTAAGTTCTTTTTGTCTAGAACTGATAATCTGGAAACTTGTGCTTCCACTAGGGACGATAAGTATCCTACCTCTTTAGGAGTAAGGTCTAATTTAACACTTTTTTCTTTAGCTGTTTTCATACGATTATTATACCAAGATATAGCTTGAGAAACCACCTCTTGTTTTATGGCCTTATAAACTAAGAACTTTCCAGCTTGATAAATCACTCGGATTATAATCGTATTTTTCTTTATCATTATATCTCCAAGTTCCATTAACATAGACGGCTATACCGCCAATTAGTTTATTACCAGATTTATTTTGTTTCTTTATGTATCGTTGCAAACTCTCAGCTCGTTCTTTAGCGTCTTCACCTGCCGTAAAGCCACTCTTTGTCTCAAAAATACCCACAGTTCCATCTTTGAATTGGATAAGAAAGTCAGGATAAAAAGCTCGGTCATCAGCTCTTAAAATTGCAAAGAATTTTATTTCTGCTTCACCATTTTTATACCACCATTTTACTTTCTTAGAAGCATTTAGAAACTCAATAAATTGTTTTTCTGGCTCACTCTGCTTTGCAGTATAAAATGGCTTGATAATGGAAAGGGCTTGTTCCTCTTTTTTATACCTGCTGTTATAACTCGTAAATATCGGCACTTCCCAATTAGGCATATCTTGCAGTTCTCTTTTCTCGCTTAGTTTCTCAACCACTTCTTTTTTATACTTTTCCTTAGCTAGATTTATTGTGTTAACAAACAACTGAGCATTTTCTTTTCCTAAAACTATTTTTTGAACCTCTGGGTCATATTTTTCAAAATCAAATTCCTGACTGAAAAATTGATAAATTGCAGTTTTCAATCTATCACTTGAGTCGGCAGGTGCGTAAGGAGTGCAGTTTTGAGTAATGAAAGTATCAAACTTTTCTTGAAGCTCTTTTTCATCTAGGGTTATTTTTATTGCTCCCTTGTGTTCAATTTCACCTGATTTATCTATATCTACAATTTTACCTTCGGCTATTATTGAATTTATTATTTTTGAGGGTTTAAGATTAACTGATTTCTTTATTTTCTCCTTATCCGCTAGAGTTAAGAAAGTTTTAACAAACTCACCTGACAAACGAGTCCTTTCTCGTTGGCGTTTAAGATAAATTGAGGGCAAGGAAATGTTTTTATATAACTTATTGTCTCGTTTGGCTTCGTAAACAGTTAAATAGTCCTTAGCGTAATCTTCGGTAATTTCAATGTTTGGTAAGTTCGTAAAGACATAGCCCTGATTTAAGTCAGGTTCTTTTAGGTAGTATTTAAGCTCTGGCATACGCATTATTCGGCCTATAGTTTGAATAGTGAAGGTAAAGCTCTTGGACTCCCTGAAAATGGCCAATATGGACGCTCTAGGGCAATCCCAGCCCAATGCGATGGCTTGCTTGAAGACAAGGACTTCAACCTCATTGTTGTTCTTCTCAATGTTGGGCAAGGTGTCCGATTTATCTTCCGAGAGCCATATAGCTAGTTTGCCATTCTTTTCAGTAATACCTCTTTTCTCTAAAATCTTTACTACTGCCTCCTTCTTACTTACCAAATTACTTCTGTTGTCGGGAAGCTGTATAAGCATAAGCGGGTTTACATTTGAACCCTCTTTCTTATACATCTTCAATAGTTCTTCTCTCTTTTTTAAGCCCTGTTCTATCACTATCTCATCAGCACTTTTTGAACCAATTTTAATATCTAGAAATTCAGGATTTACTAAAATTTCCGACTTTATCATTTCTTCGGCTTTTACATCTGCCAAACGAACTTTCTCTATTTCAGACACACCCTCAGTTAAGTGAGGCGTTGCAGAAACTTCTAAGGTAATTTTCGGGTTAATAATTTCAATAAGCTCTTTTGACTTATCTGAGTTTGCTGTGTGATGGCTTTCATCTATCACTAAAACTATAGTGAGCCCTTCTTCTTTCGTATTTTTAATAATGTTGCTTAAATTGTTATCTTTCTCATTGTCCTTAACAAAAAGGTTTATATCTTTTTTATTTATGCTGTGCCAATTTATAAATAGAACCTCGTTTTCGCCAATTCTACGGTCTTCCAAATCATCAAAGTAGGAACATTTGATAGCCCTATCATCTTCATAAAAACTCTCCAATTTTTCTTTGCTCTGCTTGTGCAACATACGAACCGAGACCCAAACAAAGGCAAACTTTCTATCGTCTTTTCTTCGGCTAATAAGTTCTTTCAAAAGAGCAGAGACCATAACTGTTTTACCTGAACCAGTAGGGGCTTGAAATACTACTATTTCGCTCTCCGAAGAACGCAAGGAATTTTCTACCTTCCTGCTAAGGTTATCTACTGCTTGTTTTTGGTAATCTTTTAGTTCAATCATTTGAATATGCGTTTATAAACATTAAGAATAACGGCTGGTATTGGTTTTAATTCAACGAGTTTTC
>CAYHGI010000001.1:0-60568 GCA_964356285.1 uncultured Candidatus Saccharibacteria bacterium | reverse complement strand
TTTTTTCATATCTTTAGCATACATCAATCGTTCTAATTCAAAAGAGAATTCACTTCTTCACAATTTAACTGCAGTCAACCGAAAGGAGAACATCATGCTAAGTGCACAAGAATGGGCGGTAATGACGAGCGATATCTTTAGGATCCACTCGTTGTTTCCTCGGGAGCCGGAAAAGGCCTTCAGGAGGTTCGACGGGGTAACACCCTATGGAGTCCATCCAGTTCTTTTAGCAATGTTTCTTCTCAACGAGGAGAGTTTGCCAGAAGAATTTCGAGTGAGGGGAGCGAAAGCTCTTCTTGCTCACGATCTGATCGAGGATACGACCGCCGAGCTTCCCAGCTGGGTTAAAGATTCTCCCGATGCTAGCCCTCTCGTTCATGGCTTGACCTTTAGCAAGAGGGAAAACAAGTTCGTCGAAATCTTTAATCGAGGCGAAGAAGTCATTCTCCTTGGATTTTTCGATAACACTTTCAATCTCACTGCTACGGGACGAATGAAAACAGAACGGCTTGCCGAATATCGGGAAGGGGTTCGTGGGCACCTTGCCTACATCGAGCCGCGTTACCCACGACTCGAAATCGTCAAAATGGCCAAAGCATTTTTGCAATAGCCATATCACGCTCGTTTCGAGCAGTTGTGAATTACTCATTAATTCTCACTAAACCAGTACACCCCGAAAGGAGGAAAATAAAAACGTACTGGTTTTTTTAATTTTATTTTTGACCGAAAGATTTCAATTTATTGAGTAGGCTGTGTTTTTCCAAATACGACTTGATATGTTTTCTGGCCATAGCTGTTCTAGCATATTCTAGCCATTTTTTTGATGGGTAAGCGTCTCTCTTTTCGATTATTTCCACTATATCCCTGTTTTTTAATTTGGAAAAAATCTGAATCATTTTTCCGTTTACTTTAGCGCCGGAGAGATGATCTCCGAGATCGGAATGTATGGAATAAGCAAAATCTATCGGGCTAGAGCCTTCCGGCAGATCCACTATGTCTCCTCTCGGAGTAAAAACGAATATGCGGTCATTAAAGAAATCCATTTTTAAGTGCTCGATGAATTTCTTCGATTCATTTGGTTCATAATTGAGTCCATTTAATTCTTCCAGCCACTTTAACTTTATTTTATCTTGGCCTTTTCTTCTGCCTATTTGTTCCTTGTAGGCAAAATGAGCCGCGATACCGTGGGCCGCTTCCGCGTGCATTTCCTTGGTTCGTATCTGGATTTCTGCCGTGCCGCCCGAGCCAGTGAAAACTGTGGTATGAATAGAGCGATATCCGTTTGGTTTTGGGAGGGCGATATAATCTTTGATTCTGCCGGGTAGAGGATTCCAGATAGAATGTATGATTCCAAGCACTCGGTAACATTCTTCGATACTTTCGACTACAACCCGCAAAGCGACCACATCATAGACTTTTTCCAGATCCATTTCGCGCTTTACGAGTTTCTTCCACAAGCTATACTTGTGTTTCATCCTGCAATCAATTTCAACCAATCTTATCTTATTCTCTTCCAATTTTTTCGTTAATTCTTTTTGGATTTCTGACAAGTTTTTTTGATACGATTCTCGTTTTTTTCTGATTATTTCTTCCGTTTGAGCATATTCTTTAGGGTAGGCATATGGGAAAGCCGCATCTTCGAGTTCTCCTTTAATTTTTCCCATACCGAGACGATTGGCAAGCGAGGCGTAGACTTCGATCGATTCTATGGCGATTCGGTATCCTTTTTCTTTCGATAAGAACTGCAGGGTGCGCAGATTGTGAAGCCTATCGGCAAACTTTATAATAACCACGCGCAAATCATGAGCCATGGCGATAAAGAATTTACGCAAACTCTCCAGATGCCTTTCGTGTCCCCTATATTTTAGAGTTCCCAGATTTGTCACACTTTCTACCAGAAAGGCGACTTCGTCTCCAAATTCTTTTTTTATATCTTCAACAGTTACCTTGGTATAAGGAGTTACATCGTGCAGAAGCCCTGCGGCGATAGTTTGCGCATCCATTCCAAGCTTGCCTAAAATTTTTGCAGTTTCAAAAGCATGGTTAAAGTATGGTTCTCCGCTCATTCTTTTCTGTCCAGCGTGCGCATCTTCCGCGAACTTATAAGCTTTAGCCAAAAGTTTTTTTTCTTGCTCGCTTATTCCGCCCTTAATTAGACTAATGATTTCGTTAACATTCGACATGGGATAATTATAACATTTTATTTAATTTATCTGGTCGGTAATTTGGACATTTATTATTACTGCAACGTTCTGGAATTGTTTTTGTGCCTTCCATCATCAAACTGCCGCATTTTTCGCATTTTCTGCCAGTCGGTTTTGCTTTTATGGCAAATTTACAATTTGGGTAATTGGAGCAAGAATAGAAAATTCCAAACTTTCCGCGTCGCTCGGAAATATCTCCTTTCTCGCACAAAGGACAAACTATACCTGTTCTCTTTTTAGCCTCTTCTACTTCATCGCTCTTAATAAATTTGCATTTTGGATAACGCGAGCAGGAGATGAATGTGCCGGTGCCGTCGCGTCGTTCGCGGACAACAAGTTTTCCGCCAGACTTCTTCCCGCATTCCGGACACATTTCTCCAGTTTCTTTCGGGCCTTTTAACTCTGTACCGTTCATCATAAGAGCTCCGTCACAATTCGGATACTTTGAGCAAGAATAGAATTTGCCTCCACGAGAAAGTTTGATGATCATTTCACTGTTGCATTTTGGGCATTTTATATTTTTTGGAGCATTGCCTAAGTTTGTGACTTTTTCTAATTTATCTTTTGACTTTACATCTTTAGAAAATGGTATATAAAAATCTTTCAGTGTTTTCTCATATTCGCGCTCGCCTCGTGAAATTTCGTCCAGTTCGTCTTCCATCTCCGCGGTAAAAGTATCGGAAATGTAATTGGGAAAATTATTTTCCAAAAAGTCCGATACCACTTCACCGACGTCTGTAGGAAAAAGCGTTTTTCCTTCTTTGTTGACATAGCCCCTTTCTTCAATAGTTCTCATGATGGAAGCATAAGTCGAAGGCCGTCCAATACCTCGATTTTCGAGTTCTTTAATGAGTCCTGCCTCGCTATATCTGCTTGGTGGTTCGGTAAATTTTTCTTCTTTTATTAAATCAAGCAATTTCAATTCTTCGCCCTCTTTACACACCGGCAGTTCTACATCATCACCTCGAGCATCAGTATCTACCGCAAGCCATCCAGGGAAGAGAAGGCGAGAGCCATTAGCTGAAAAATCCGGCAGATCGGACGTTGGACGTCCGTCATTTGGACGTCCAACGTCCGAAGTTGTTTCAATTACAGCGGAAATTTTTGTTTTCAAAAGTTCCGCATCAGCCATTTGGGAAGATACGGCGCGTTCCCAAATTAATCTATAAAGTTTTTCTCCCTCTCCGCTACCGGCGATAAGCTTGTCTATATGAGTAGGACGAATCGCTTCATGCGCTTCTTGAGCGTTCTTTGATTTAGTTTTATAAATTCTGGCTTGCGCATATTCTTCACCGTATTTATTTTTAACAAAATTAATAATTTGCTCTTGCGCAATTATGGACAAATTAGTACTGTCTGTTCGCATATATGTGATATATCCAGTTTCGTAAAGCCGTTGCGCTATTTGCATCGTGCGCGAAGGAGAGTAACCAAGACGAGAACTCGCCGTCTGTTGCAAGGTAGAAGTGGTAAAAGGCGCGCGAGGTGAACGTTTTTGTTCTGATTCCTTAATGTCATTTACGATCCATGTGCCGTTTCTACCCGCTTCCATAATTTTCTCCACCAATTTTTCACCCGCCTGCTCCCGACCACCCGGGAGGGCGGGCAGGTCTCTTATTTCTTCAGAACACTCCAAGGTTATTTTTTCCCTTTTCGTAGTTTGAAATAAACCAAAAATTCTCCAAAATTTTTCCGGAATAAAAGCGCGAATTTCGCGTTCCCGTTCCATAATAATGCGCAGCGCGGGGGATTGAACTCGACCAGCTGAAAGCCCGTATCGCACTTTTTTCCAAATAAGCCCAGAAAGATCATAGCCGACCAAACGGTCTAGAACCCTGCGGGCTTCTTGAGCCTGACGGAGATGGGTATCTATTTTTCGAGGGTGTTTTAACGCTTCTAAAATTGCCTCTTTGGTTATCTCGTGGAAAACTATTCTGCTTATTGGGGCTTTTACTTTTTTGCCTGCCCCGTAGGAAGTACTCTTTCCTTCGAGGTCCTGCTTCAGAAGTGTCTCTATGTGCCAAGCGATGGCTTCTCCTTCACGGTCGGGGTCGGTCGCTAATACCACCTGACTGGCTTTTTCCGCTAATCCCTGCAATTCACGGACAATTTTTTCTTTACCTTTAGAAATTTCATAATGCGGAATAAAACCACCTTCGATGTCTATCGCCGTTTTGTTTGATTTAGGTAAATCACGCACATGTCCGACGGACGCGCGCACAGTAAAAGCGCCTTCCAAATATTTTTCGATAGTCTTGGCTTTTGACGGTGATTCAACAATTAATAATTTCATTACACACAGTATTACACGAAATAGTTTTTTAATGCAAATTACGCTAACCTAATCTCACCCATTTCTTCTTTGATCAGTTCTTTTATTTCCATGACCGACAACAAAGCGTTAGCTATTGGTATTGCAAGTTTCATGGCGCGGATTAAATCATCTCTTTGCATCGGTTCTCTGAGTAGGTCAACAACCATTTTTTCTTCAGGAGATAAATCTGCAAAAAGTCTTGCTTGTTTTTCCTCGTCTTTTTTTAATTCAAAACCAAGCGCTTCTAAAACATCTTCGGCACAGGTGACGGGCGTTGCGCCTCGATGCAGTAATCTATTTGTTCCTTTTGAATTTGAGGAAAAAATTGATCCGGGCACAACCAATAAATCTCTATTGTATTCGGTTGTGAGTCGAGCAGTGATCAGCGTTCCGGATTTTTCTTCGGCTTCTATGATGAGAACCGCTTTGGAAATACCAGCCATCAACCTATTGCGCATTGGAAAACCCCATTGGGTTGCTTTGAAATCAGGTTCAAATTCAGAAATCAAGCACCCGCCATTTTTAAGCACTTCGTCCACTAGCCGTACATTGGTTTGCGGATACATTGCTTCTTCGGAAAGTCCAGAACCGGGGAAAACAACAGTTTTGAGTCCTATTTGCATCGCTTTTTTGTGCGCAATAGTATCTATACCCATGGCAAAACCGGAAACTATCACTATCGGATATCCTTTCAGGCCAGCTATTATTTTTTCACACGCTTCGCGTCCGTATGAAGTAAATTTACGCGAACCAACCACACATAAATAAATCAAATTTTCATCCGCCGGTAAGTCGCCAATAGTCCAAAGCGTTTCTGGGGGCTGGGGAATCTCAAGTAAAGCTTTAGGAAATTCCTTTTTAGTTAATTTTCTAATTTGCATTTTGTAATTGTATCAGTTTTATTATATACTGTATATATGCTAGACATAAAATTCATCCGGGAAAATAAAGAAATCGTGCAGGCGGGCGCCAAGAAAAAGCGTGTAGAGATTGATATTGAAAAGCTGATTGCCGTTGATGATGAACGCTTAAAGGAACTCAAGGAAGTGGAAGACCTGCGGGCGGAAGTGAATAGAGTTTCCAATGACATAGTCCGCGACCAAGATTCGGCGCATAAGGTTCAACTGATTGAGGAAATGCGTGTGGTGAAAGATGAGATCAAAGCCAAAGAAGAAAAATTGAAAAAAATTGTGGAAGAATGGCAACGCTTAATGTTGCAAGTTCCAAATGTGCCAGATATGTCTGTACCGGAAGGCGCAGGTGAAGAAAATAACAAGGAAGTTTTAATCTGGGGAGAAAAACCTAAATTTGATTTTGCTCCCAAAGACCACGTGGAATTAATGACCAAACTTAAAATGGTTGATTTTGAAAGAGGGGTTAAGGTGCATGGTTTTAGAGGATATTTTTTACAAAACGACGGAGTAGAGCTCTCTTTCGCAATTTGGAATTATGCCCGAGATTTTTTCGGGAAAAAAAATTTTAAAACTTTTATTGCGCCGGCCATTGTGCATAAACAGCATTTGTATGGCACGGGGCATTTACCAGGAGGAGCAGAAGATATTTATCAGACTCAAGACGGGGATTATCTGTCTGGTACAGCTGAGATACCAATGATGGGCTATCATAGCAACGAAATTATCGCCAAAGAAGAACTGCCGAAACGTTACTTGGCATTTTCTCCGTGTTACAGAAGGGAAGCCGGCGCGCATTCAAAAGATACAAAAGGTCTGATCCGCGTGCAAGAATTTTATAAATTAGAGCAACTAATACTTTGCGAAGCGAGCCACGAAGAGTCGGTAAAATTTCATGAAGAAATAAATAGAAACTATGAAGAATTTTTAGAATCTCTGAATATTCCTTACCGCCGACTAGAAATTTGCGCAGGAAATTTAAAATCTGCTCATGTAAAAAGCTATGATACAGAGGCTTGGATTCCATCACAAAATCAATACCGTGAGGTTTCTAGCGCTTCATATTATCACGATTTCCAGACAAGACGATTTAACATCCGTTATAAAGATGCGGGGGGCAAGTATCATTTTGTTCATTCGCTCAACAGCACAGCGGTAGCAACCCCTAGGATTTTAGTAGCTATTGTAGAAAACTACCAGCAGGCGGACGGGACAGTCAAAATTCCGGAAGTGCTGAAAAAATACATGGGAGGAAAAGAATTTATTAAATAGTTATGAAACGAAATGTTTTAAATTCTCCGCGCCTCGTGAAGCTAAAAAAACATAGGCGCAGGATTGTTTTTAGTAAAATTTTCTTATTTCTGATTTCTCTTTCTGTTATTTTCCTAAGTTTAGCTTATATTTCCCGTTCAGAAGAATTAAATATCAGTGAAATAAGAGTAGTCGGAAATAAAATAATAGATGCATCAGCTGTCAAAATTGCCGTAGAAAAAGAAATTACCGGATATTATTTATGGGTTTTTCCCAAAACAAATATATTTTTTTACCCTCAAAATAAAATAAAAAATGATCTTACGCTCCAATTTAAGCGGCTTAAAAGCATAACTTTATCAGTAAAAAATTACAAAACACTGGAGATATCTTTAATTGAACGAACAGCTTTATATACATGGTGCGGGAATAATATTCCTGATTCTCAAGTGAATGGTGAAAAGGAGTTAAAATGCTATTTCTTAGATGATTCCGGCTATATTTTCGATGAAGCGCCATATTTTTCCGGAGAAGTTTATTTTAAGTTTTATGGCCCCGCTGATATCGGAACTTATTTCTCTAAAGAAAATTTCAAGCAATTAATTTATTTTAAAGATGCTTTAACAACCATGGATTTAAAACCTGTTTCTTTATCTATTCTGGAAAATGAAAGAGTAAAGATTTTTCTTTCTTCAAACAAAACATCAAAACAACCATACATAATTTTCAAAATTAACTCTGATTTCCGAAAGGTTGCAGAAAATCTAGAGATCGCGCTCGATACGGAACCCCTCTTGTCGAATTTAAAAAATAAATACTCTTCTTTGGAATACATTGACCTCCGGTATGGGAATAAAGTATATTACAAGTTCCGTTAATGCCAAATTTTTGGAAAAAACTTAAAAAACCAATCTTCTGCTTGGCGCCAATGTCCGATGTCACAGACATTGCTTTTCGCCATATGCTGGCAAAATACGGCAAAAATAGAGAAAACAGGGACAGGATTGTTTTCTGGACAGAATTTGTTTCGGCGGACGGGTTGTGCGATAAGCTTGGCAGGAAAAAACTGTCGCATATGTTGAAATTTTCGGAAAGTGAAAGACCGATTGTGGCGCAAGTCTTCGGCGCTAATCCGGAAAATATGAAAAAGGCCTGCCAATATGTCGCCAGCCTTGGTTTTGATGGCATTGATATAAATATGGGCTGTCCGGATAGATCCGTGGTAAGCCAAGGAGCTGGAGCCGGCTTGATTAAAAAACCGGAACTCGCGCGAAAAATCATCCAAGCGGCCCAAGCCGGAATAAAATCCGCCGGAGCGCATATTCCGGTATCAGTCAAAACAAGAATCGGTTTTAATAAAGAAGAAATTGATGCTTGGATACCTGAATTATTAAAAGAAGACATTTCCGCTTTGATAATACATTTGCGCACTTCTAAAGAACTATCGCTTGTTCCGGCAAATTGGGAACATATCAAGAAGATAAAAAAACTTATAGAGAAAAGCGGAAAAGAAATATTGCTGATTGGCAACGGCGATGTTACGAGTTTGAAAGATGGAGAAGAAAAAGCTCTTCAATACGGCTGTGACGGAGTAATGATCGGCCGCGGGGTTTTCGGCAATCCATTTTTCTTTGCAAAGAAAAATGTCCTGAGCGAAGTCGAAGGACAACCCCTCGAGAATACTCGGGGCGAAATGTATGTTCCGTCCATTTCGGAAAAACTAAGAGTCATGGTTGAACACACGAAGCTTTTTGAAAAGATGCTAATGGATACAAACCCCATTAGAACTGACGGTCGTAAACGACCTACTTCTAACGGGGCGAAGAATTTTGCTGTGATGAAAAAACATTTCAAGGCATATATAAACGGTTTCGACGGCGCCAAAGAGTTGCGTATAAAATTAATGGATACCGAAAACGCCTCGCAAGTGGAAAAAATAGTAAATGAATTTCTGAGCAAATTGAACTGAATTGTATTTAGCAATAAGAAGCGGTCGCTATTAAATGCTAAATTAATTTTAATATTGACATTTTATAAAAATATGTTATTATCTCGAACTGAGGAGGTACCTACATTGATAACAGAACAAAGACAGGCACTTCTGCAACGCATGCGAAACGTGCTAGCAGAAGGAAAGACACTGATTGTGCTCGGCTGGCGTGACTCAAATCACGATCCCAAGACGAGACAAATCAGTAAGGAGGGGCGGGTGATGTTCTATCACCATGCTCCTTCGAGTCTACGACACAACGTCGGTCTGGTTGTCAGTAGCAGATTTATTGACCATAAGACCCTTGAACGAATCAAGGTTCGAAGTGAGACCCACCCTGTGGTGCTCTCTAATGGTGAAATAAAAAGGCTACTGGTAGCTTGTTCCGACTTGCTACACCCAGTGGCGGTAACGCCGCTGGTCGTCAAAACGGTGGCACTGAGCGATGTGGTGGAAACGCCAACGCCCGTTGTTTCCGTAGTTCCTGCAATAGAAATGTTAACTGCCCTGTTGGATCAGGGCCTAAGAAAGGAAACGAAAAAAATGGAACAACAACCAATCGACAAGTTCGCACGACTTTTCAAGGCTGAGGCCGAGAAAAGTGGGAACGGGCTTGTCTCCAAGAACGTCGTCGGAGAAATCCGACGAACAGCTGGAATCACGACCACCAACTCAATGATGGTGACCGAGGGGTGGCTCGAAGCAGTTGTCACAGAAGGGGCGACTAACGCAGGCCAGTACCGCGCAACAGAAAAGCTCCTCGGCCACGTTGGCGAGGAGCCACCAATAGAGTCGACGGACCCGCTCGTGCGGGCTCAGCGTCTCGTCGCCGAGAAGCCGGCGATAGAGGAGCAGATCACGCTCCAGAAAGTTGTCTTACTTGAGCTCGAAGATAAGCTCAAGAAGATCCAAAGCGCCGAAGCGCTCTTGACCCAACTAGAAGCTCTCATGAAGTGATCACGCCGGTCCGTGTATAACTAGCAAGGACCGTCCTTAATAGTCTACGCTTGTATTCCGAGCAAGTTGTGAGTTACTGATTAATTCATACTAGCCAGCACACCGAAAGGGGCTGGCTTTTTAAATGTCTACTATCTCAAACATATGTAAAAGATAGTAGACAAACTGGCTTTTTCATTTCTTTTATTGATATAATCAAGTCTATGCATGATTTGGCTCTATATCGCAAATACAGGCCTAAAAGCTTCAAGGAAGTCTTAGGACAGGATCATATTGTCAAGGTATTAGAAAGTTCCGTGCAGACGAATAAAGTCTCTCACGCATATCTTTTTGTCGGCTCTCGCGGAACAGGCAAAACTTCTGTCGCTAGAATTTTTGCAGCGAATATCGGCGTGTCTGCAAATGATATGTATGAAATAGATGCCGCTTCAAACAGGGGCATTGAAGATATCAAAGAGCTTCGCGAAGGCGCGCGGGTGTTGCCTTTTGATTCAAAATACAAGGTTTACATTATAGACGAAGTGCATATGCTTTCCAAAGACGCTTGGGGCGCTTTGCTGAAAACTCTGGAAGAACCGCCGAAACATGTCATTTTTATTTTAGCCACGACTGAATTTCACAAAGTGCCGGAAACAATCATTTCCCGCTGTCAGGTTTTCACTTTCAAAAAAGCTTCAGATACCGTATCCAAAAAAATGTTGATTGAAATAGCGAAGAAAGAAGGTTTTGATTTGGATGTAGGTTCTGCAGAACTTTTGGCTATTTTAGGGGATGGATCGTTTCGAGATGCCCAAGGGGAACTACAGAAAGTCCTAAACTTTGCCAAGAGCAAAAAAATCAATAAAGAAGAAGTAGAAAAAATAACCGGCGCGCCAAAAACAATCCTAGTGAATAATTTTATCTCCGCTATTGCGGAAAAAAATTTGGAAAAGGGAATTACTGCCGTTCGAAACGCGTCTTCGGAAAATTTGGACATGAAGTTATACTTGAAATTAATTATAGAAAAATTCCGGATGGCCATAATTTTGCGTTACGCGCCAAAATTAAAAGAAGAAATGAAAGGGGATTTAAGCGAAGAAGATTTAGAATTCTTGCAAACAGTAATAAAAGAAGGTAAAACGGGCATGCTCCGTTCTCAGGCTTTAACAACCTTGCTTGAAGCTTATCAAAATATAGACAATGCTTTTATCGCCGAATTGCCTTTAGAACTTGCTTTGGTGAAGATTTTGGGGCAGGATAAGTAATAACAATTAGTAAAGTTATTGAAAGAGAAATATGTGCATAGAGCTGGGGGATCGTCTAATGGTAGGACCGGGGCCTTTGAAGCCCTTAATTTTGGTTCGAATCCAAGTCCCCCAGCTGTGTGCAGATGTAGATTATGAAAAAAAGAGAGACAAAAAACTACTAATATGCAAAATAAAACTTATAAAATAAAAGGAATGCACTGCGCTTCTTGCACGGGGATAATTGAGAGAACTTTCAAAAAAATCGATGGAGTTAATACCGTGGAAGCAAATTACGGGAATGAATCGGTAAAAATAAATTTTGATGAAACAAAGATTAATCCAGAATCTCTTTCCAAAAAAATTGAACCGCTTGGTTATTCGCTTATCATACCTGCGGCAAACACTTCGACTATGCTCAGCGCAAGCGGGATGGACATGACCGAGGATGAACATAAAGCGCATCTGGGGCTCGGCCAGTCAAAAACTGAAAAGCTGGTTGAGATAAGAGATATGAAAATCAAAGTAATTTCGGCCATTCCGCTTGCCATAATCAGTTCTCTTATTTTAAGTTGGGACATTTTAGCGCAATACAATGTTGTGTCCGCAATGAGCTATACGGCCAAAGAATTTTTTCATCATCTTCTGCCCCTAATGGCTACGTATGTTTTGTTCGTGGTGGGCAAACCGTATCTTTTGGGTTTTTTTCGTTTTCTTCGTTACGGTAAAGCGAATATGGATACACTTATCGGCATCGGCACCGTAGCCGCTTATTTATACAGCTTCGCGATTACCGCGCTCGAAGAACCACTTCGGTCGTTTATAAATGTGGAAGCCACTTATTATGATATCACAATAATTGTTATCACTTTTATCGCGCTTGGCAAATATTTGGAAGCTAAATCAAAATTAAAAACCGGCGATGCTATCGAAAAACTTTTAAATCTCCAAGCTAAGACTGCCTTGGTCATCCGAGACCCCGAAGGAAAGCCAGCTTCCTACGGGGCAGGCGGAAAAGAAATAGAAATTTCAGTCAACGATGTCAAACATGGAGATTTTGTGATTGTAAAACCGGGGGCGAAGATTCCTGTCGATGGATTAATCACGGAAGGTTCTTCTTTTGTAGATGAATCGATGGTGACCGGCGAGCCTATGCCGACTCAAAAAAAAGTAGGGGACAACGTGATTGCCGCTACAATAAACACCAGCGGGTCATTCACATTCAAAGCTACAAAAGTCGGCTCGGAAACATTGCTTGCCCATATAATCAAAATGGTGGAAGAAGCGCAAAGTAGTAAGGCGCCCATTCAGGCTTTAGCTGATAAAATTTCGAGTGTTTTTGTGCCTATTGTTTTAGACATATCTATTGTTTCCTTAGCGCTCTGGCTTATTGTCGGAACGTCATACCTCGGTTTTTCCCAAGCGCTTTCCTTTGGACTTGTGTCATTTGTAGGCGTCCTTGTTATTGCTTGTCCATGCGCTTTAGGACTCGCGACGCCGACCGCGATTATCGTAGGTGTGGGCAAGGGGGCGAAAGAAGGCATTTTGATTAAAGACGCGGCCACGCTTGAGAAACTGCACAAGGTGAATATAATAGTGGCTGACAAGACGGGAACAATAACGAAAGGCAAACCAGAACTTGTCAGCATTAAAAATTACTCGCAAAAAAATGACGAGGACTTTATTTCAATACTGGCAACATTAGAAAATAAATCAGAACACCCGATTGCTCATGCGGTTATCGAATATGCTAAACAAAATAAAATACAAATTACCGAGGCGCAAGATTTCGCGATAATCAAAGGTCAAGGGTTGAAAGGAACAATTGATGGAAAAGAATATTTCGCCGGCAATATTAAACTTATAAAAGATCTTAATTTAAAATTTGATAAAGCGGTGCTCCAAAAAGAAACCCTAGAAGGCAAAACTCCAGTTATCCTTGCAGATAAAAATGCAGTATTCGGCATCGTTATGATCGCTGATGCCATTAAACCCGAAGCGATTGAAGCGGTCAGAAATCTTCACAAGCTTGGCATTAAAATGGTTATGCTGACAGGGGACAATAAAAATACGGCTGAGTATATTGCAAAATTAGTCGGCATTGATGAAGTGATTGCCGAAGTAATGCCGGAAGATAAACTAAATAAAATAAAAGAACTGCAAATAGAAGGGCGTATCGTGGCGATGGCGGGAGATGGAGTCAACGACGCGCCGGCCTTGGCGCAAGCGGACGTGGGCATCGCCATGGCGACCGGCACCGATGTTGCCATCGAATCCGCCGGAATTACGCTTTTACACGGAGATATTTCAAAATTGGTGAAAGCGATAAAACTTTCAAAAATGACAATGCGGGGCATTAAGCAGAATCTTTTTTGGGCTTTCATATATAATATAGTGGGTATTCCGCTGGCAACTGGATTATTTTATCCGATCTTTGGCTGGCTTCTTTCACCGATCTTTGCCGGATTTGCCATGGCGATGTCTTCAGTATCGGTAGTTTCGAACTCTTTAAGAATCAAGGCAAAGAAATTGTAAAGGTCGAGATTATTAATTAATTTAAAAAATTTTATGGCACATCAAAATTTGGGAAATTTGGACAGGATTTTTCGTTTTGCTTTGGCTTTTTGGCTGCTCGGGCCGTTTGCGCCCACTTTTGAAGCGAGCTCCACGAATATGATTTTGGTGGTTATCGGCTGGATTGCCTTGGTTGAGAGCTTTTGGGGTTATTGCTGGCTTCATACAGCGTTTCGTATTGATAACAAAAACCAATAATGTTAAAATGAGTCTGTCGAGAATTATCAAGAGGTAATCAAAAAAATTACATGATGGGATATGGATATGGTTATAGTGGGATGATGGGAGGAGGTTGGAGTGTGATTTTGGGGACCATAGTGTTGATTGATCTTATTCTTTTGGGTATTTGGCTTTTCAAACAAATTAATAAATAGGTGGTATAATAAAATTATGAATACAAAACTTATCGAATGGGTCTTGAGAATTTCTGTGGCTGGCGAATTTATCGGCCACGGAGTACTTGCCGTACAGGGCAAAAAAGATTGGATTGGTTGGTTTGCTCAATTTGGCGTATCTGACCCGGCAACCGCAACTCAATGGCTATTTATTATTGGGGTCATAGATATTGTCTTGGCTATCCTTATTCTGATTAAACCGGTGCGTCTGGCGCTTCTCTGGATGGTATTCTGGGGATTTTGGACCGCGCTCTTGAGACCGATTGTCGGTATGCCGATTTGGGATTTCGTTGAAAGATGGGCTAACTGGGGAGCTCCTTTAGCCTTGCTTTTAATAATTGGGTGGCCGAAGTCTATTAAAGAATGGTTCAAATAAATATAAACCGGGGGTTAAAAAACATGACTTTACGAAATATAAAATTGTTCCTGGGGATTTCTATTTTACTTGCTTATATAAGTATAGGAGTATTTGGCTTGGTTCAATCCAACCATATGGCTGAAGCGCCGATGGTTAACTGCCCCTACTCTCAAAATAGTTATTCAATTTGCGAAAACAGTCTTGACCATATTAATGGTTGGCGTCAATTTTCTAGTACAACTTTTTCTTCTATATTCATCTTTTCTCTTCTGATACTAGGAATAATTTTATATTTTTTCAATCAACAAAACTTTTTAAATCCCAAACTGTATTTTTATAAATGGAAATATTATCTATATAACAAAAAATTACATACTTTTCCGAACAGAATAATAAAATGGTTATCTCTTTTTGAAAATAGCCCGTCTTTCATGTTCAAGGCATAGCTAATTATTTTGTCGTAAAATTTTAGCTGTGTTTTTTAAGTCCCAGCAAAGGAATTTTTTACTATTCTAATTATCCAAATTTATGGACAAAAAAACAATTATTTCACTACTCATAATCATTGTTGGTGTGGCAAGCTTGGTCTGGTGGAGCAAGTCGGTAGAAAAAAAAGAATTAAATGCTAATGAATTAACCAAATCGCATCCGGCAAGGACAGGGGGCGCGCTCGTTGCGTCTCAGACATTCTATGACTTTGGCGTAATCTCAATGAAGAATGGAAATGTGAGCAAGATGTTCAAGGTTTCTAATTCAACGGATGGAGATATTAATCTGGAAAAATTATCTACTTCCTGCATGTGCACTAACGCTTATCTTATCCAGCAAAATGGGAATAAAAAAGGGCCTTTTGGCATGCCCGGGCACGGCGGGGCCGTGTCCAAAGTCAATGAGCTTATCAAAGCAGGCGAATCGCGGGAGATTGAAGTTGTCTATGACCCCAACGCCCACGGTCCAGCCGGAGTCGGGATGGTTGACCGACTTGTCTTTCTTGAAGATGCAAGCGGCAACAAGCTCCAGTTTGAAATTAAGGCAAATGTAATTCCATAACCCTATGAAAAAAATTATTACTACAATCAGCCTGGCGCTGGTTGTCATAATCGGCATAGTTATTCTCAAAAATAACCCAGCCACTTCGTCCATCATCTGGAACTTAAGCGAACAAGGCATGTGGCTTTTGCCGCTTGTCTTAATATCGGCAATTCTGGACAGCGTGCATCCGTGCTCATTCTCAATTCTGCTGATTACCATTGCCTTCCTTTTTGGAATCCAAATGAGCCGGGAAAAAATTCTTAAGCTTGGCGGAACATACATTGCCGGAATATTCGTGGCGTATTTCTTGATTGGACTCGGAATATTAAAAGTATTGCATTTGTTCAACACTCCGCACTTTATGGGAAAATTGGGAGCGACCCTTCTGATTACTTTTGGCGCGCTCAATCTTCTCAATCGTTTTTTCCCGGCCTTTCCCATCAAACTTAAAATTCCAGGAATTGCTCACTCGAGCATGGGAAAATTAATGGACCAAGCTTCATTTCCGGCGGTGTTCGGTCTCGGATTGCTTGTCGGCATTTGCCAGTTTCCGTGTATGGGCGGACCCTACCTGATGGTGATTGGACTTTTGCGCGACCAGATGACTTATCTAAGCGGATTTAATTATCTATTGCTTTATAATTTAATTCTGATTATTCCGCTAGTGGCTGTATTGCTTATCTCGGCGAATAAAGCATTGGTTGACAAAATGCAAGTATGGAAACGCGATAATATGGACGGGTTGAAACTTTGGACAGGAATTGCAATGATTATTATTGGTATTTTAATTTTCTTTATCTAATATGATTATCGCAATATTATCAGTTCTTGTTTTAACCGTTCTTGTGTGGCTACTCAATAAAAAGTTGCCTATACAGGTTTGTTCGATCTGCGCCGGAGTAACCCTCACCTGGCTTTGGATGCTCCTCGGAATGGGATTTGGGTTCCTGCCTGCTTCCCACTATGAATTCATTACCGCAATTTTGATGGGCGCGACAATAGGCGGTATAGTAACCGAGCTTAAAAAAGTATTTCTGAAATGGAGAAATAAAAGAGAAAACACGAAGGTCGACGAAATAAAGAATCAGTTAGATAACTGTTGTTAAATGAAAAACAAAATAAAAAATGTATTAGTCATTACCGCAGGCATTATATTAATCATGCTTTTAGGTTTTGTGCCTGTTAATCGGCAGTCATCCTTTTCTCTAAATTGGGGAGATATCGGAATGAGAATGGTGGAAGCCGGAGTGATTGATAAAGTTAAGTTTGAAAGTCTTTATGCGCAAAGAGGCGGCTTAAACGCAAAGAACAAAAAATTGCTTTATGATACTGATAATGAAAATCTCACAATTACATTAGAAAATTCCGAAGTGATGTTAAATTTGCTTTGGGCTCTTGGACTCTCAAATAAAAATCCGATTCTGGAAAATGGCCCGATGATGGATAAACAATATGGTGGAGCGGAAAATTTTGCATCAACTGGCGGGTGGACGCTAGCCAAGGGTGACGCGATGACTTATTACAGTATGCATTCGTTTATAAAGCTTACGGCAGAACAACAAACATTGGTTGAGCGGACTGCCAAGAATATATACCGACCATGTTGCGACAATTCCACTTATTTTCCTGATTGCAACCATGGTATGGCAATGCTCGGATTGCTGGAATTAATGGCGTCCCAAGGAGCATCTGAAGCTGATATGTATAAAATGGCGCTCCAGATAAATACTCTTTGGTTCCCAGATACATATGAAGCGATTAAAACTTTTTTTGCATTCAAAAACATGAATTGGAACACAGTTGACCCTAAGAAAATTCTAGGAGCTGAGTATTCGAGCGCATCTGGATATCAAAAAGTATTGTCACAAATAAAACCGTCAGGGCAAAAAGGGGGAGCAAGTTGCGGGACATAGTTTAGCGATTATTATTAACTTAAAAAAAATAAATGAAAACAGAATATAAAATAATCGGAGGGGTTGTACTATTAACACTGATTATTATAGTTGGCGGAGTATGGTTATCTAGTTCTAAAGGAGAAAAAGAAAAAGAAAAATTAGCCAAACCATTGATGGGAGAAAAAATGGCCGATGAAGGCGCGGTGCATGTAGCTCGTGATAAAACTCATGTCGCATATAAATCAAATCCTCCGACCTCTGGTCCACACTGGACCGGCACGGCTGGACCGGGAATTAAAAATGAACCAGTGCCTGATGAGCTTGTGCTTCATAGCATGGAGCATGGCGCGGCAGTCGTTTGGTATAGGGAGGGATTGGGTCAAAATGAAATAGAAAGAATAAAAAAAGCTTTTAGTGTTTCTTCTGGGAAGAAAATAATGTTACCGCGCAAAGATCTAGATGTTCCAGTTGCGCTAACATCATGGAATTACCTTCTAAAGCTTCAGACAATTGATGAAGCAAAAATCAAGGAATTCATAGAAACGAATAACGATAGAGGGCCTGAGAAAGCTCCTATTTAGAGAAAAAGGATTTAAGCAACTAATTATAATTAAGTATACAAAATATATGGAATTCGATTACACTACAACCACAACAAAAGTTTTTGACGAGGCGGTTTTAAGCGCGCAAGACGAAATTGCCAAAGCCGGTATGCGGATTTTGCATATTCACGATGTCCAAGCAACATTAGCCGAGAAGGGTTTCAAGCGAGAACCTTTTAAGATTGTGGAGTTTTGCAACGCAAAGTTTGCCAACGAGTTTTTAAACAAGGATATTAAAATTGGACTTTGTTTACCGTGCAAAATAAATGTATATATTAAAGATAAACAGACATTTATTTCCGGCATGCGCCCAATTGTTCTATCGCAATTTTTTCCGCGAGCTGATTTGGGTGAGAGATCAGAGGAAATTGACCAAATTATTCAAGGTATTATTAACAATGCAAAATAATTTATAAAAAATATAATGCTAAGTTATTGACCAATCTCTGCCTTAAGTTTTTCCAAGCCTTGCTCATCATAAAGAATTATCTTTAAATTTGGATATTTTTTAAAGTTGAGATCTTCGAAATATTTTGCTTTATCATCAATAAATATCACTTCTTCGTCTCCATACTTCGCACATATTTTTTCAACTACCTGTTTTTTACTTTCTGGAACCACAATAATTTCAGAAAAAAGAAATTCGATACCGGTACTCCTAATTTTATCTAATTGCCATTCTTTATTCGCATGACTCACGATATAACAGTTTACTTTTCCGAGTTTTTTGACCACAGCTAATAAATCTTTATTTAGAAAACTCTTGCTTTCTTCTAGTATTTCTTCATGTAAATTTTCTCTGATAGAAAGATGAATCAACAACTTTTTCAAATTAAATTGAGTTCCTCCCACTTTCTTGTAATATTCTTCAGCTATGTTTCGAGGTACACCATCTTTTCCTATACAGGCGTATAGATACTTTAGAAATTCCTTTGTAGTAAATAAAACACCGTCAAAATCAAAAATGAATTTCATATGTAAATTTTAACTTAAATTTGTTATTTTTGCTATACTGTTCGTACATGATTAAAGAAAGTACAGAAACTAGAGATAATAGTGAGATCATAGATATAGTAGACGACAATGACGTGATCATTGGATTAAGGAAAAGAGACGAAGTGCATCGTCTCGGACTTTTACATCGCGAAGTTCATGTCTGGCTGTTTGATAAAGAGAAAAATATATATTTTCAAAAAAGCCCTGCTCATAAATCCTCGGCTGGTTTAATGGATGCATCTATTGGAGGACACTTGAATCAAGGTGAAGAGTATTTAGAAGCGGCAGTCCGCGAAACCAAGGAAGAGTCCGGACTTTCCATTTTAGAGTCTGATTTGATTCTTCTAACTAAATTCACGGGAATTAAGAAACATGAGAAATTTGGAAGGATTAATAATTTTATTAGATCAGTGTATGTATATAAACACCCTGTGAGTGACGGTGAACTCAAAGCAGATCCGTTAGAAACTGACGGCTTCCATAAATTTTCTCCTGACTATTTATCAAATTTGAGCAAAGAAGACGAGCTTCTATTCCACAAATTTATACCTACGCATGAGTTGCCTTTTGTATTAAAATATCTTCAAAAGATCTAATAGCCCAAAAAAGAAGAGCCCACTAAAAATAGTGAGCTCGACGAGATAATTTTGATCAGCTTTACCGAAGCTGTGCGCGTGTGGGTCCATTACCTCCGCCCGCCATGGTGATCTTTTTGCCAGCAACTCGCGCCGCAAAATCGACCGCCCCCTGGAATTCCTCTTTAGTGACGGTAGACACTGAAACTTGGAGTCTCATGAGCTCTGAAACCAGAGCTCCGAGAAACCAGTCTCCTGCTCCAGTCTCGAACTTGCCTCCGGGGAAGTTTATAGCTTTAAACTGACAACATGCCCAACGAAAGGAGAACATACCTCCCTTCTTATCGTGAGTTACTACGATAATCCTCGGGCCATGGTTATGCAACTCTGAAAGCGTCTTGCCGGTTTCATCAAACTCACGCTTGTTAAGCACAAGAAGATCCACCAGCGGAAGAACTTTTTTGAATTCTCTGCTCCGACAAAGAGTGTCCTTGGCGTTCAGCACACGGAAGCCAAATCGAGCTTTTGAGAGCAGTGCTTTTGCAAACACAACTTCAACAGCTCGGAGACCAGTGACGATGGAAAAAGTACTTTCTACGTCGACTTCTCCAGCTTTGAGAATATCCCACACCCTATAAATATCCTCTAGGGCTCCTGGAATATCGGAGTGCACGATTCGATTTCGCTTTCCCCATGAAACTCCATTGTCCTGCCCGATGACGGGTATGACGCAGATGTTGGTTTGAGTAAGTGCCTTAATGCTCATAAAGCGAATCTCACTTTGATCCACTGCTTCACAGAGGAGATGGTCCGCAAGTGTTTCGTGACAACCGGGCACTACGAAACCAGGTCCTGTCAAACCAAGAAGGCGCGGAGTACTGCCCATTTTCTTGAGTGCCATAGCGACGTTGCCAGATGAACCGCTGAGGCAAAAGTCTATTTTGCGCAGGACCTTCTTTGGCCCCGGTGTGTCTTCCACCGCCAATTCCAGCTCAGGATTAACCGAGAATCCAACGATTGCATGTTTGTACATGATTATTCCTTTGTTGAGGGTTTATTTTGTTTTCAAGGTTGTTCGAGATTCAAATTAAGCATAGTTTATACAGATATACTGTCAAATTTTGCAGATGAATAACTTACAGATGTATATAAAAATATATAGTGATATTAGTCTATTTTAGGAATACTAATAAATTGCAGAAGAAAAGTTGACAAAATATGTTGTAACGCATAGCATATAAATATGCAAATTCAGGTTATTCTTAAAAACTTTGGTCTCTCGGAAAAAGAGGTAGCGGTATACCTTGCTTTGATTGAGCTTGGTTCTTCTTCCGTGCGCACAGTAGCAGAAAAGGCAAAAGTGAACCGTGGGACAACTTACGATATTTTAAAATCTCTAATCAATATGGGAATAGTTTCTTATTTTAATAAGCAGTCAAAGCAATATTTTATAGCCGAACGACCAGAGACTCTTCTAGCTGTAATAGACAAGAAACAAGAAAACTTAAACGAGATTAAGGAAAACATTGAGGAAAGCTTACCATTATTTAAAACTCTATTTGAAAAACAGGGAGGAAAACCGGCTGTTAAACTATATGAAGGAACAATGGGTATCAGGCACATTCTAGAAGATGTTTTAAAGAGTATGGACGGCACAAAGAACAAAACATATTATGTATACTCCTCTGCAACAGTCAGGAAGAATGTCTATTTGGCTATGAAAGATTTTAGCAAGAAGAGGATAAGAAGAAAAATAAAAGTTAAAACAATTGCTCTTGGTGAGGGAGGCATTTTACATGGTCTTGATGAAAGAAAATGGATGAAACTGCCCAAGGAAAAAGGAGAGGAGAATCTTCGACCAACATATGAAATTATTTATGTTGGAAAGGTGGCTCATATAAGTCTCGACAACGCGGACAAGCCAGTTGGCATCGTAATAGAGAACCAAGAAATTTATCAAACCCAGAAATTAATATTTGAAAATAACTGGAAAAATCTTGAAGGTTAGTAGGCAAGTCATCATTTGTTTTTGAGGCATACATAATATAGTATATAACTATGATTTCGCGGATATATGTGATGCCGAAAAAGGGAAGTACAAGAGCAGATTCTTACCTTATTGACTCTAAATTATCAAAAAAAGAACTCACGAAGTTAGCGGAGGCTATTACTAATCCAATTCTAGAAAACTATTCGATCAATGAATCCCTTGACGTCGGACGTCTGGAATCTCGACGTCCGACATCTTTTACATATGCCATCGAGATTGGTTTCTTGCCGGGAGTGACAGATAATGTAGGCCATACAGTTGAAGAAATAGCTAAAGACTTACTTCATCTTAAAAAAGATTTAGATATAAAAGTATATACATCTAAAATTTTTTTTATTTCTGGTTCCCGCACAGATAATGAGGTTAAAACCATAGCTCAAACTTTATATAACCCGCTCATAGAGAGAGTAAATATTTTGAAACTCAAAGATGGAAAAGTAAAATTTCCAAATAAAGTTCCGGAAGTAATTTTAAAGAAAGGCGCTTCAGTCTTGAATGTATCCCTTGATGTCTCTGATGAAGAACTCACAAAAATAGGCAAGGAGGGAATTATGGATGAGACAGGGCGTCGTCGCGGCCCGTTGGCTCTTTCTCTGTTATACATGAAGGCAATACAAGCTTATTTCGCCAAGCTAAAAAGAGATCCGACGGATATAGAGCTGGAATCACTTGCCCAGACATGGTCGGAGCATTGCAAGCACACTATTTTCGCGAATTCAATAGATGATATTAGAGACGGTTTATATAAAACTTACATAAAGGGCGCGACGAATTTAATCAGAAAACAAAAACAAGAAAGAGGGAAGCTTGCCCCGTCCAAAGGCGGGGATTTTTGCATTTCAGTATTTTCAGACAATGCCGGCGGAATAATTTTTAATAAAAATTATTTAATTACTCATAAGGTGGAGACTCACAACAGTCCTTCAGCTCTGGATCCTTATGGAGGAGCGGTTACTGGTATAGGAGGAGTCAATCGAGATGCTATAGGGTTCGGATTGGGAGCAAAACCTGTCGCCAATACATACGGATTTTGTTTTAGTAACCTGGATGATAAAAGAAAATTCTTTAGAGATAGAAATTCAACTCAACCAATGCTTCCTCCAAAAAGAATAATGGAGGGAGTAATCAAGGGTATAAACGTCGGCGGAAATTGTTCCGGAATTCCTACTATTTCAGGATTTATCAGATTTGACAATCGCTATCGCGCCAAGCCGATGGTTTTCGCAGGCACAGTCGGTCTTATTCCAAGGAAGGTAAAAGGCAGACTTATGCACGAAAAGAAGGCGCAGCCCGGAGATTATGTGGTAATGGTAGGGGGAAGAATTGGACTTGACGGCATCCACGGAGCGACATTTTCTTCGGAAAATATAGATTCACATTCGCCAGCGACTGCGGTACAAATAGGGGACCCGATAACTCAAAAGAAATTGAGCGATGCCATAATAAAAGAAGCTCGGGGTCAAGGATTATACAATAGTATTACGGACAATGGCGCAGGGGGCCTCTCGTCTTCTGTCGCCGAAATGGCAAAGGAGTGTAATGGTGTAAAAATTTATTTAGATAAAGTTCCGCTAAAATATCCGGGACTCAAACCGTGGGAAATATGGATTTCAGAGTCGCAAGAACGCATGACTTTATCGGTACCAAAAAATAAATGGAAAAAATTTCAAAAATTAATGAAGAGTCGAGGAGTAGAAGCGACGACAATAGGGGAATTTATAAATTCAGGAAGAGTAGTTGTGGATCACAAGAGAAAGAAAATAATGGATTTGGAGATGAATTTTTTGCATAACGGATTGCCGAAGGAACAACTAAAAACCTCACCCCCAGCCCCTCTCCTTGTCAAGGAGAGGGTGGCTGAAAAGCCAGGAGAGGTGAATAAAATTCTCGAAAACCTCCTTCGTGACAAAAACATTTCCGGATATTCTTTTATCTCTGAACAATATGATCATGAAGTTCAAGCTTCTTCTGTACTTAAACCTTTGTCCGGTCCTGGAAGAATAAATACTGACGCCCAAGTCATTAAGCCAGTGTTGAATTCAGATAAAGGGGTGGTGCTTTCTTACGGAGTTTATCCTTCATATGGAGACATAGATATCTATCAGATGGCGGCCTGCGCTATAGATACGGCAGTTCGAAATATTATATCCGCTGGTGGTACCTTAAATCATCTCGCCCTACTTGATAATTTCTGTTGGTGCTCATCGAATGATCCAAAAAGGCTCTACCAGCTCAAAGAGGCCGTAAAAGCGTGCTACGACTGCGCCGTAGCCTACGGCACGCCTTTTATCTCCGGTAAGGACAGCATGTTCAACGATTTCAAAGGATTTGATGAGAAGGGGAATCCAGTGGCTATTTCTATTCCACCGACACTCCTTATCTCTGGCATAAGCGTCATGCCAGATCTATATAAAACAGTTTCACCTGAATTTAAAAATAGTGGCGACGTAATTTATTTATTGGGTGAAACTCATGATGAAATTGTTCCAAAAGTTAACCTTGAAAAGAATCTAAAAACTTATCAGACGCTCGAGCAAGCTATTAACAAAGAGCTTGTGACTTCTTCTCTTTCCATAACTTCAGGAGGCCTAGGAATAGCTCTCGCCAAAGCCTGTATAGGCGGCATGCTCGGCTACAATGTTTCTCTAGACCAGATAATGGCACAAAAAAACGGAAGCCTTGCTTCCGTTTTATCCATAGAAACAAGGCTTTTTTCTGAATCACAGGGCAGGATTTTGGTATCTGTTTCTCCTAAAAATGCCAAGCTATTTGAAAAATTAATGCAAAAAATTACTTATGCTAAGATTGGGAAAGTTGGAAATAATAGTAAAGTAGTTATAATCGAAAGCAGGAAAAAAATTATAGACACCAATGTCAAAAAACTGCACAGCATTTATCATAAGTTTTCAAATTCACAACAATAGCAAAGAAACATGAAAAACACACATTTCAGCCATGGCGTAAATATGTAATTATGAAAACTGAAACAAAAAATTGCCAAAACTGCCAAAAAGAATTCGTCATTGAGTCGGATGATTTTGGATTTTATGAGAAGATGAAGGTGCCGTCGCCGACTTTTTGCCCAGAATGCAGGTTTCAGAGAAGATTGCTTTTTAGAAACAACAGAGTTCTTTACAAAAGAGAATGCGTCTTATGCCACGAGCCAGTTCTCACCATATATCACAAAAGTCGCCCCTACACTATTTATTGCCGCGATTGCTGGCTCTCCGATAAATGGAATCCGATAGATTACGGTAAGGATTACGATTTTTCTAAACCTTTCTTTGATCAGTTCAAAGTTCTCATGGAAGCAGTCCCCAGAGTAAATCTTTACCGCGACAATTTTATCTTGAGCGATTATTGTAACTATGGTCTGGATTTTAAGGAATGTTATTTGCTATTTGGGGGAATGAACAATGAGAGAATTTACTTCGGCAATCAGGTCGTCGAATCTCGCGATTCTTTGGATATAGCTTTTTCCTCGAAAATTGAGTTCAGTTATGAAATTTTCGAATCTAAATCATTTAATAAAGTCTTTTTCAGCTCTTACTCAAAAGACTGCGTGGAGAGTTACTACTTAATTGATTGTAGAAATTGTACAAAATGTTTCGGTTGCGTCGGATTGGTAAATAAAAAATATCATATATTTAATCAGCCTGTCACTAAAGAAACATACAAAGAGTTTACAAAAGAAAATCAGGGAAGTTACACTAAGCATTTAAAAAATTTAGAAAGGCTACAAAAATTAAAATTAAATGTGCCTCACAGATACGCTCGTATTTACAAATCCGTGAATTCCAGCGGGGATGATCTTTCTGAAGCCAGAAACACCCAGATATCTTTTACTTCCGGACAGACAGAAAACTCGAAATACTTGTTCTTCTGTAGAAGGGGAACGAAAAATTGTTACGATACTTCTTTCCAAGGCTTTAATGCCGAACTTCTTTATGAAGTGGCTCACGGCTTCGCCGGATCAAACACAGCGTTTAGTATAAGAAATCTAATGAACCAGAATACATACTACAGTGAAGAATGTCACAACTGTGCAAATATATTTGGATGTGAGGGACTTCGTAAAAAATCCTATTGTATATTAAACAAACAATACACCAAAGAAGAATACGAGGCGCTTGTGCCCAAAATAATCGAGCACATGAAAACAACAGGCGAATACGGAGAATTTTTCCCAAAAGAGTTATCTCCATTTGCTTACAATGAAACCATCGCCCAAGAATATTTTCCTCTAACCAAAAAAGAAGCTCTCGCAAAAAACTATACCTGGCAAGATGAAGAAAAAAGAAATTACAAAATTGACATAGAAACCAAAAATATCCCGGATAATATTAAGGATATAGAAGATGATATAGTAGGCAAAGTAATTGCTTGTAATCATGGCGGCGCATGCAAGCATCAGTGCACGGAAGCGTTCAAGATTATTCCGGAAGAATTTAAATTCTATAAAAGAATGAGCCTGCCTTTGCCACGATTGTGCCCGAATTGCAGGCATTACGAGAGAATAGGTCAAAGAAATCCCCTAAAACTTTGGGATAGAGTCTGCATGTGCGACAAAAATAGCCACTTTCATGGACAAGATAAGTGCGAAGTGGCATTCAAAACAAGTTATGCACCGGATAGGTCGGAAATAGTATACTGCGAAAAATGTTATCAGCAGGAGATATATTAATGAAAAATAAAAATCCAAAAATAATAATAATGTCTGGCTACGGACTCAATTGCGAAGAGGAGACGAAATTCGCTTTTGACTCTGCGGGAGGCATGGCTGACATAGTGCACATCAATGATCTGATCGCCGAACCTAAAATACTCTCAAAATATCAGATCCTCGTTTTTCCGGGAGGATTTTCTTATGGAGATGATACCGGATCCGGCAAGGCGTATGCTAACAAATTTAAAAATCATTTAGCAAAAGAGCTTGAAGAATTTTTGTCTCGCGACACTCTGGCTATAGGGATTTGTAACGGATTTCAGATTATGACAAACCTCGGAATCTTGCCCGGCGCTCTAGCGCAAAATAAAAATGGCAGATATATAGATAGGTGGGTAGATTTACAAATCGAAAAAAATAATAGTCCATGGCTTAAAAACATTAAAAAAATATCTCTACCAATCGCCCACGGCGAAGGACATTATGTTGTAGACCCTAAGCAAAAAGGGACAGTAGCCTTCAAATACGTGAAAGGTCCGATTTGTAAATTTCAAAACTTAGAACCCAACCCAAACGGATCGGATTATGACATTGCTGGAGTTTTAGCTTATAATGGGAGAGTTCTGGGAATGATGCCGCATCCGGAGCGAGCGATGTTCTCGCACCAAAGCCCTTTATGGCCCCGAAGGAAAGCAAGCTTCCTACGGGGCAGGCAAGTAAAAGAGAAAATGGAAAAATGGGGTAAGGGCCTGAAGATTTTAAAAAATGCTGTTAATTATTTCAAGAAATAACTTGTCCCGTACTAAATTTTTGATTAAAATATATAACCATTACAATGAATAACTTAAAATTTTAGTACTGGGATGGACCTAAATGAAAAATGCGCAGTTTTTGGAATTTTTGGAGAGAATAAACTTTTTCTAAATGAAACTGCTAGAGAAACGTATTTCGGGCTTTTTGCGTTGCAACATCGCGGTCAAGAGCACTCGGGAATTGCAACCACCGATGGTAAAAAAATTTATATACACAAAAATTCAGGCCTAGTGAGTCAAATTTATACAGAAGAAATCATAAAACAACTTCCCGGTTTTGCCGCAATCGGACATAACCGTTACTCTACGTCCAAAGGCAATCATGTTGAATACGCCCAGCCGTTTTTGTATGAAAATCTTTTTGTGTTTGGACACAACGGAAATCTGCCAAGTACCGAAGCGCTAGTTCAATTTTTAAAAAATCGCGGAGAGATCACGGAAAACCGGTCTGATTCCCAGCTTATGACTCAAGCAATCGGATCTTGCATGAAAGAAGGACTATCATTGCCGGATGCGGTGGCTAAAGCATATCCTCTTTTTACCGGAGCGTTTTCTTGCGTGGCTCTCGGATTAGACACCATGGTAGCCTTTCGCGATGCTTGCGGCATTCGACCGCTAGTTCTAGGAAAAAAAGGAAAAGAAATGATCGTATCATCAGAAACATGCGCCTTACAGACAATCAGAGCAGAATTAGTTAGAGAAATAAGGCCGGGAGAAATGGTAGTAATAAACAAAAATGGAGTAGAAAGCAGAAAACTGGCAGAACAAAAACAAAAACTTGATATTTTTGAATTCATATACTTCGCTCGTTATGACAGTACGATATTAGGCAAATCTGTATATGAAGTAAGGAAAAATTTAGGTAGAATTCTTGCCCGGGAACATAAATTAGATGTCGATATGGTTATTCCGGTTCCAGATACAGCCGTACCAGCGGCTATCGGCTATGCCGAAGAATCCGGAATTCCATTTGAGATGGGAATTTCTAAAAACCACTACATCAACCGCACCTTTATTGAACCTACTCAAGAACTGCGCAATGAAAAAGTAAAAATGAAATTAAGTCCATTGGCAAGCGTAATAAAAGGAAAGAAAATTGCGGTCATGGACGACTCCATTGTTCGCGGAACCACCTCTAAACAGATTGTGAAAATGCTTTTTGATGCCGGAGCCACAGAAGTGCATTTCTTGGTCAGTTCCGCCCCGATAAAATTTCCGGACTTTTATGGCATTGATACTCCCAAACAATCGGATCTCATTGCCTCACAGAAAACGACTAAAGAAATTTGCGAATTTCTCGGAGCTACCTCTCTTTCATATCTGTCAATTAAAGGGATGGTCGCGGCTACTGGACTACCCAAAAGCCATTTCTCGCTTTCATCTTTTGATGGAACTTATCCTATCCCTATTTGGGAGCGGGAAAAAGAGATTAATTACGATGTTCCAAAAGAATAAAATAAAATTGGTTTTTATGGTTCACCAAGGGGGCGCTCAAACTAACTTAAAAGTAGTTAGGAGTGCCATTGATGCAAAAATTATAAATGCAGAAATTCTTACGGTTATAACGGACACAGAAAACCCTACATCAATACTAGAAAAAATATCACCAGACTATATATGCCTCGCTGGATGGAAGAAGATAATCCCTGACGAAATAATAAGAAAATATGAAAACAGAATTTTAAATTTACATCCGGGATTAATCCCAGACACAGTAAATGGAGAAGTATTAAATCCTGACAACACAAAAGCTCTCTGGAACAAAGGAATGTATGGCAGTAAAGCTATTGCTAATTTCCTAGATCAAAAAAGCACTTATGCAGGATCTTCTATTCATTTTTTAACTTTGGATTTTGATTTCGGACCGGTCTTAGGCAGAACTTTTGAGAAAATTGAAACTGATGACAATGTTGAATCTTTGTACGCCAGACTCAAGAAAAAAGAAAATCAGCTATACGTAGAAGTTTTAGAAAAGCTTTCTAAGAAATGAAAGAGGGAGGACGAATGGTTCGTACTCTCCCTTTCTCCCTGATACCTGGGGTATCCTTTCAATACCCCCTTGACGATCGATGAAAGTCGCTCGTCCTATCTTTCCTTTCATATGCAACCATTTGGGGAAAGAAATTTGTTTGTGGTTGTGATCTGTCCGCCAGCTGGCGGGGATCCCGACAATTATCACAGAGTAGTCGCCCACTCCCGTCGCAAACTTCAAAAGGGAATGTTTTCCCGCAGACCTGACAACTTGGCATGCTCATATTTTCAAAATAGAATTATATCACAAGAAAGGACTTTATGATATAGTTGATTATCAACATGTCAAAATTAAAAATTTTAATAATTGGAGCAGGAGGAGGAAGAGAGCATGCTGTCGGATGGAAAATTGCGCAATCACCACGAGCGAGAGAATTATTTTTTGCTAGAGGTAATGCTGGAACGGCACGACTGGGAACCAACTTAGATATCGAAGAGACAGAAATTTCTAAGCTTATAGAGTTCGCGCAAAAAGAAAAAATTAACCTAACGCTGGCTCTTTCCGATGATCCGCTTGCTTTGGGTGTCGTAGACGAGTTTCAGAAGGCAAACTTGCGCATCTGGGGCCCGAAAAAAGCGGCGGCACAGCTAGAATGGTCAAAAGCTTTTTCTAAAGATTTCATGCGCCGGCATAATTTACCTACAGCAAAATTTGAAATATTCAACGATTTTGAAAAAGCAAAAGAGTATCTGACGAAACAAACTCTACCGATAGTGATCAAAGCAAGCGGGCTCGCAGGTGGTAAAGGAGCAGTTATATGTGAGACTAAAGAAAAAGCAATAGAAACTCTTGAAGAAATAATGATAAAGAAAGTTTTCGGTGAGTCAGGAAATAAAGTAGTCATCGAAGAGTTTTTAACAGGTCCGGAAATCTCAATACATGCATTTTCTGATGGAAAGAGTTACAAAATGTTCCCGCCATCGCAAGATCATAAGAAAATTGGTGAAGGGGATACTGGCCCAAATACAGGCGGCATGGGCACAATTGCACCGTTGCCATTTGTAACTAAAGAACTCATGCAAAAAATAGAAAAAGAAATTGTTGCCCCGACATTGGAGGGTATGAAAAAAGATGGAAAACCTTTTATGGGAGTGCTATATCCAGGACTTATGCTCACCAAAGAGGGACCAAAAATACTAGAATACAATGCACGTTTTGGCGACCCTGAAACTCAAACATATATGAGACTTCTTGAAACTGATCTTTTAGAAATTATTGAAAACTCTATTGATCAAAAGCTAGACCAAACAGAAATAAAATGGAGTAATAAGTCTGTTTGCAATATCGTTCTTGCTTCGGGCGGATATCCGGGAAATTATAAAAAAGGGAAAATGATTACGGGAGTTCCTCCCCTCCTTAAACCCCCTGCATCCCTCTTATCAGGGGGAACCAATTTGCCTCCCCTGATAAGGGGAAGTCGGGAAGGGTTGGAGGGGGGAGGGGGAGGTGATGTAATCATCTTCCACGCCGGCACAAAAGTTGTGAGGCAAGACCTAACGACTAACGGCGGGCGAGTGCTTGGAGTTTCTGCCACAGGAAATTCCCTCAAAGAAGCGCTAGAAAAAGCCTATAAAGCTATAAAAAAAATATCTTTTGAAGGGATGCAATATCGAAAAGATATAGGAAAAAACGCGCTCTAAATTCTACTTACTCCACCTAAAAAATTGATCCCGGTCTTGGCCGGTGCCGACTGCGATGATTTTCACATCCAAATCCAAAAGTTTCTTTTCAATGTAGTTTAAATATGATTGAAGTTCTTTGGAAACATTTTTTTTGTCTTTTACCCCGTAATTTTTCTGCCCCCATCCGGGAATTTCTTCGGTAATTACATCAGTCACTTGCGATAGATACAAAGGAAATTCTTTTAGTATTTTCCTGCCGTTTTTATACCCAATTACAACTTTCATTTTAGAACTTTTGCAAATATCCGCTTTATTTATAAAAATTTTATTAACACCGGAAAGCATGACAGCATGGCGAAGCGCAAATATGTCGAGCCAGCCACACATCCTCGGTCGGCCGGTAGTTGCTCCAAATTCATGCCCAGCGTCCTGAAAAGCTTTCTCAAGAACTACGTCTTTAATCCTAGCAGGGAAGTTGCCACCTCCTACTTTTGTGGTATATGCCTTAATTACGCCGTAAATGTCTCGTAGAGCCGTATGAGGCACACCGAGCCCGAGACATACGTTCGCAGGCAAAGTATTCGAGCTGGTAACATTGGGATAGTCTCCAAAATCAATATCTAGCATCACTGCCTGCGCGCCTTCGGCTAGAATATTTTTGCCTTCGGAAAGCCTTTTCTGTATCAAAAATGACAAATCGCAAATCTGGAGCTTATTTAATTCTTCCAAGGCCTCCCACCATTTTTTTTCTGCTTCTTTTATTTTTTGTAAATTAATTTTGAAACCATATTTTTCTTGATACATATTCAAAACATTCATGTGAAAATCAGCTAGGATTTTTTCTTTTTCGACAAAATCAGACAAAAGCACATCACCCACAAGAAGACCTCTTCGAGCCCTAGCATCAGCATATGCCGGACCGATACCTCTTGAGGTCGTGCCTATCTTTGCTCCTCTTTTATTCCTGTAATGCTCATCAGCTTGATCAATAAAAGGATGGAGGTATGATACAAGTTTTGCTCGATTAGAAATATAAAGGCGAGGAGTAATTTTGAACCCAAAATTTTTTAATTCGTCTATTTCTTTAATTAAAGATACGACATCCACCACTACTCCGTTTCCTATATAAAGTTCAACATCTTTTTGTAAGCAACCCGATGGAACTATGTGACCCACAAAAGTAGTATTTTTGTATTTTAAGGTATGCCCAGCGTTTGCTCCACCTTGAAATCTTGCAACACCAGCATACTTTCCATGAGAAATAAGCTCGTCAATATTTTTGCCTTTACCCTCGTCTCCCCATTGCAGTCCGACGACTACATCGATGAATCCTTGTTTCATATAATTTTATTATTGCCCGGCGCTATAATTTGGCGCCTCTTTAGTAATCGTCACATCATGCGGATGACTTTCTCGAATACCAGAATGAGTGATCCGAATAAACTCTACTTTTTTCTGAAGAGTAGAAATATCCTTCGCGCCGCAATATCCCATGCCAGAACGCAAACCTCCGACAAGCTGATACATGACTTCCGACAGTCCACCCTTGAAAGGAACTCTGCCCACTATGCCTTCCGGTACAAGTTTTTTAATATCATCTTCCGTATCTTGGAAATATCTGTCCTTTGATCCTTGTTGCATGGCCTCGATAGATCCCATGCCTCGATAAGTTTTATATTTCCGTCCTTCGTAAATAACAGTCTCGCCGGGAGATTCTTCCACACCAGCAAATAGGGAACCAGCCATAATAGAGCTCGCTCCTGCGGCGAGTGCTTTTGGTATGTCGCCTGTATGCCTGATCCCACCATCGGCAATAATCGGCACGCCAGAACCTTTTAGCGCTTTTGCCACTTCATACACGGCAGAAAATTGCGGATAACCCACCCCGGCAATAACGCGAGTAGTGCAAATTGATCCTGGACCAATGCCAACTTTGACCGCATCAGCCCCAGCACGAACGAGGTCTTTCGCTGCGACACTCGTGGCAATATTTCCGACAATGACTTCCAACTTTGGAAATTCCTTTTTTATTTTCTTGAGCATATCGATTACACCTTTAGAGTGGCCATGAGCCGTATCTATGACCACCGCATCCACACCATTTTGCGCCAACTGCTTTACCCGAAGCAAGGTATCGGAAGAAACTCCAATCGCCGCACCTACACGAAGTCTGCCAAATTCGTCTCGGCAAGAATTCGGGCGAGACTTAACTTTCATTATGTCTTTGTAAGTGATAAGACCAACAAGCTTATTATTTTTATCCACCAGAGGTAATTTCTCAACTTTTGATCTGGTAAGTATTTTTTCCGCCTCAACGAGATTTGTATTTATATTCCCTGTAACAAGCCTTGTCTTTGTCATAATCTGTCCGACAGGGATTTCTAGATTCTTCTGAAATCGTAGATCGCGATTTGTTAATATTCCGACGAGTTTCTTGTCTTTATCAACTATCGGTATGCCTCCGATTTTATTTTCTTGCATTATGGAGAGAGCTTCTTTGATCAAGGCACTTTGTGAGAGAGTAATGGGATCATGAATCATGCCAGATTCCGAACGCTTTACTTTGCGCACTTGTTTTGCCTGCTCCTCGATCGTCATATTCTTGTGTAAGATTCCGATACCTCCCTCTTGCGCCATCGCTATGGCCATAGTAGCTTCCGTTACCGTATCCATCGCTGCGGAAATTATAGGCACATTGAGCTTTATTTTTTTAGTGAGATGAGAAGAAATATCTACGTCCCGCGGTAAAACTTCCGAATACTGCGGCACTAGAAGGACATCGTCGTAAGTCAAACCCTCCGGGAAATTATTTCTTTGCTTTTTAATCAGCGTCATAATATATTGTGTATACTATCACATTATGAATCCTATACAAATTCTCATTGTAGATTACGGCTCGCAATACACTCTCGTTATTGGTCGCGCCTTGCGCGAGCTCGGAGTGCGTAGTGTTATCTTTTCGCCGGAAAAAGCGAACGCTTGGCTTAAAGACAATCATCCGAAAGCGGTAATTCTCTCCGGCAGTAACTGGAGCGCGTATGATGAAAACGCGCCGTCTCTCCCCAAAAAAATAGATTTAACAGGCAAAAAATATGTGATACTGGGAATATGCTACGGCATGCAACTTTTAGCCCACAAATTAGGAGGCAAAGTAGAACAAGAACATGGCAAGAAGGAATATGGTCCGGCTGTTGTAGAAATAAACACTGCAAACCCGCTTTTTAAAAATGTTCCTAAAAAGACAGAAGTGTGGGCAAGCCATGGAGACACTGTTACTAAACTGCCGAAAGGTTTTAGTTCTATTGCCACCTCAAAAGGTTTTGCCGCCATGTCTAATAAAAATAATAAAATACTGGGCATCCAATTTCATCCGGAAGTCGCGCACACAAAAGAAGGTAAAAAAATACTACAGAATTTTTTAAATCTTTCTGGCTGCGCAAAAGACTGGGATCCGAAAAATTTGATTAAAGAAATACAGGAAGAGGTATTAAAAAGTGTGAGCAAAAACAAACAAAAAGTTATTCTAGGTTTCTCCGGCGGAGTAGATTCTACTACACTGGCTGCAATTCTTGCTCCGGTGCTAGGCGAACAGCTCATTTGTGTAGCGATAGCCACCGGCGGAGTGCGCGCGGAAGAATTTGAAGAAATAAAAGCCAACTCTAGGAGTGCAGGCGTGAAAAATTTGGTAATAATTAGTGCAGAAGTTGATTTCATTAAAAATATTTCCACAACAATTGATGGGGAAGAAAAACGCGAAAAATTCAGAGAAGTTTACAAAAAAATATTTGAAAAAGAAATAAAAAAATATAAAGCTGGATTTATCGTGCAGGGAACTCTAGCAACCGATATTATAGAAAGCGGACAAGCGGGAAAGTCGGCCATGATCAAGACCCACCACAATGTCGGCCTCGACTGGGAAGCAAGGGGAATAAGCGATCTGCATCCGCTCCGCAATTTATTTAAATATGAAGTTCGTGAACTTGCCAAGGCACTCAAGCTTCCGAAAGAAGTGTACGAGCGCAATCCGTTCCCCGGACCGGGATTGTATTTACGAGTTGTCGGCACACCGGTTTCCAAAGAAAAATTAGAATTGGTCAGACAAGCAGATAAAACAGTTACAGACATAATAAAAAAATACAACATTCAAAAAGAAATTTCACAAATTATTGTCGCCCTTCTCGGCATCAATTCCGTGGGAGTCAAAGGAGACGAAAGAGTGTATGGTCACTCCATAGCTGTGCGAGCAGTCCAGACATCAGACTTCATGACTGCCAAAGGCTATTATTTCCCGCAAATTGTAGTTGACGAAATTACCAACGCCCTAACTAAGCACAAAAATATTGTCCGAGTATTTTTTGACATGACTCCTAAGCCTCCGGCAACAACGGAATTTGAATAAATATATGACAAAAAAAATAAATTCAGCTCTTATATCAGTTTTTAATAAGGATGGACTCGAGGAGATCGTTAGGCTTTTAGATAAGTACCGCGTAAAAATAATTTCTACAGGTGGCACAGCAGAATTTATACGGAAATTGAAAATCCCAGTTACTGAAATAGAAGAAATTACAAATTTTCCGGCTGTATTCGGCGGGAGAGTTAAAACTTTACAGCCTCAGATTTTCGGAGGAATTTTGAATCGCCGAGATAATTCAGAAGATCAGAAAGAAAAAGCAAAACACAAAATAAAAGATATAGATTTAGTTATTGTAGATTTGTATCCATTCGAGGAAACTCTTGCTAAAGGCGGCACCGAAACCGAAATAATAGAAAAAATAGACATCGGCGGAGTATCTCTCATTCGCGCGGCGGCGAAGAATTTTAATGATGTTGTAGTGATATCTTCTAAAGATCAATATAAGAATCTAGAAAATATTTTAGAAAAGGGGACCGAAACCACACTTGAAGAACGTAAAAAGTTTGCCGGAAGTGCATTTGAAATCACTAGTAAATATGATTTTGCAATTAGAAGTTACTTTCAGGGTACAACGCTTCGATATGGAGAAAATCCTCATCAAAAAGCAGAATTTATAGGGGATCTGGCAGAAAGTTTTGTCCAGCTCCACGGTAAAGAACTTTCATATAATAACTTCATAGACACCGAGGCGGCTATCATGGTAGTAAATGATTTCAAAGATCCGGCTTTCGCCATCGTGAAGCATATGAATACCTGCGGATTGGCAATAAAAAATAATTTACTAGAAGCATACAAGTCGGCCTACAACGCGGATCCACTGTCAGCTTTTGGGGGAATATTGGCGGCCAATAGAAAAATAACAGAAGATATAGCCAAACTGATAAAAGAGCAAAAGCTTTTTGTAGAAGTAATAATCGCGCCGGATTTTTCTGAAGAAGCGCTCGCGATTCTCAAAGAAAAGAAAGATTGCCGAATTTTACAATGGAAAAATCCTATTCTTCCACAAAAACAAACGCGAACATCTTTTACTGGCACACTGGTCCAAGACCGCGATACTCATACAGAAACTGAAGGGGATTTTAAAGTAACAACAAAAAGAAAACCAACTGTCGAAGAAACTAAAGACTTGCTCGTAGCCTCGGTAGCGACCAAACATTTAAAATCAAACGCCATCGCTCTGGTAAAAAACGGCGCGCTCATCTCCATGGGCTGCGGACAAACATCTCGCATTGATGCCTTAAAGCAGGCAATAGACAAGGCAAATAGATTCAATTTTTCACTAAAAGGCACCGTGATGTCTTCCGAAGCGTTCTTTCCATTTCCTGATTGCGTCGAAGAAGCCGCCAAAAATGGCATCACGGCAGTTATCCAGCCCGGCGGCTCAAAGAACGACCAAGCATCAATCAATATGGCCGATAAATACAACATGGCAATGGTTACGACTGGATTTAGGCATTTTAAACATTAACTAGACAAAAGACGCCCGGTGTGATATAAACCATGTTGAATGATCACCAAAATTAGACTCAGCTTAGATTTGCCGCCCAGTCATCATGAAATGATTGACCAGGCTTTAGAAATTTGCGGGTTCGGCTCGAAAACTGAAACCTTGAAGGCAATGATTGAGACTTACCTAGAGTTAGCCATCTTGGCTCAAGAAGGTAAAATTCCCGCCGGATTCGATCCCCAGACTAAAGAGATTGCATCTCTCTATGGAGGTGTGTTGTCTGCAATAGCACGGCGAAGCAAAAAAACTTAACGCCCCACAAAGGAGGGGCAAAAACATCAAAAAATTTCGCATGGTTCGCCCAGCGATTTTTTGTTTTTACACACAAATCTTATTTCATTCTGTTATCTTAAGAATCTTGCATATGCTAGAATTATAAGAGTATGGAAATACTAAAAAATAAAGACAACTATACAGAGAGATTAAGAAATTTTTTGAATTCTGACACCAAAGAAGCAAAGATTGCTACTGTTGCTCTATGCGTCGTTGCACTAGCTTCGCTTCCCGTTCTTGTGCTTGGTGCCGCTGTTATAGGCAATGCTGTGCAATGCTTTGGTATGTTTGAAGGTTCTAAAAGGTATTCCAAAAGGCAGATCCAGAATGCTATCGATAGCTTGAAGCGCCAAAAACTCATCGAATATGTTAGAGACAAAAATGGTAAAGCAATAGTTAAAGTCACTAAAAGGGGAGAAGTTAGACTTAGAGAATTCGACATTGAGTTAATGAAGATTAAAATACCGAAGAGATGGGATGGGAAATGGAGATTAGCGATGTTTGATATACCTATGAGATTTACAAAAGGAAGAGAGGCGCTGCGTTATCACCTAAAAAATCTGGATTTTTTCCAATTCCAGAAGTCCGCCTGGATATATCCGTATCCATGTGAAGATGAAATTATCTTCATCTCTGATTTCTTTGGGGTAGTGAAGTATGTTGAAGTTTTGACTGTTGACAACATACTGCGCGATGAAAAAATCAAAAAGTATTTCAATTTAACCTAATAAACCTTTTTCTTAATATTCTAGCATATGCATGAAAGTTAAGAATATCTATGTTGAGTTCTGACTTTTTATTTTAGGTGAATTTGTTTTCTATAGAAAAAATGTTAATATGAAAACATAATGAAAGACACTAAGGTTGGCATACTCATGGGCTCGGATTCGGATTTAGAAGTGATGGCTGAAGCGGCTAAAATTCTAGAAGAATTTGAAGTAAGTTATGAAATTACGGTTGCTTCCGCGCATCGTTCTCCAGAGACTGTGCATAAGTATGCGACCAATGCCAAAAATTGCGGAATAAAAATTATCATTGCAGGCGCGGGCGGAGCAGCGCACTTGGCTGGAGTGGTTGCATCACTCACCACTCTGCCAGTCATCGGCGTACCGGTCAAGTCAAAAAATCTAAAGGGGCTTGATTCTCTTTTCTCCACTGTAGGTATGCCTCCGGGAGTACCTGTCGCCACGGTCGGCATAAATTCCGCTAAAAACGCCGGACTATTGGCAATCCAAATACTAGCCATTGTTGATAAAAACTTAGAAAAAAAACTTGTTGTTTATAAAAAGAAAATGGCTGACGAAATAGAAATAAAAGGAAAAAAATTGCAAAAGATTGGGTATAAAAAATATTTGCAAGGAAAATCAGATAAATAGATATGAGCAAACTAACGAAGAAAAAGATTTATTCCAGTGACGGAGTTGATGTGGAAGAAGAATCTTCGTTTAGTAGTTTTGCGGGTTCTGTATGTAAGGCAAGTTATAAAAATTCTCCTTTCGTTGATATAACTGATTTTTCCGGGGGAAACTTTCGCGGTCCTCGACCTTTTAATTTCAAAAATCTCCCAAAAGGGTACTTGATAGAGGCATCCACAGATGGACTAGGAACCAAAGGTATTATTATTGATGCCGCAAAGACCCATCATTTAGCTGCCTATGACATCATAGCTATGACTGCGAGCGATATTACCCGCTATGGCGGAATTCCTCTAATTTTCGTTAATGTTTTTGATACTACTTCCATAGGAAATGCCGGCGATAAAGTAAGCCAAACTTACAAGAGCGCGATTTCCGGTTTAGGAAAAGTAGCTAAAGAATCAAAAATTGTGGTTTTGAAGGGAGAAACCGCGCAAATGGGAGATGCTATTGGATCTGAAATTTCGGAATCTAAAACCAAATTGAATTGGTCTGGAACTATGATCGGCGCCTATCATAAAAATAAAATGATAACAGGAGAGAAACTCGCTCCCGGACAAGTCATTATTGGATTGAAAGAGAACGGATTTCGTTGCAACGGAATAAGTTCGCTGAGAAAAGCTTTAAGAAAAAAATTTGGAAAAGAATGGTGGAAAAATCCAAAGGCGAAAAAGAGTATAAAACAAGCAGCAACTCCTTCTATTCTTTACGATACTTATATTAATACTCTTCATGGATGGTTTAGTAAAGATTTTAAGCCGGAAATTAACATTCACTCCATTGTTCATCTTTCCGGAGGAGCCTTGAAAGAAAAACTGGCAAAAGATATTCTTTTCCCAAAAAAGCTTTCCGCCGAACTTTTTGATTTATGGGAACCACCGCAGATTATGAAAAAGTGTGCAGAGTGGCGAGGCCTCAATGATGAGGAGTTCTATGAGGTTTGGAACGGAGGACAAGGTATGTTATTAATAGTAGAAGAAAAAGATGCTGATTATTGTATTGAAAGGGCTAAAGATTTTTCAATTAAAGCCAAGGTCGTAGGCAAAATTATAAAAAAAGATACTCCGCAATTATCTATAATTTCTAAATTAACTAAAGATCAAAAAATTATTTATAAATAATAGAAAATATATGAATATTCTCGAAAAAACAGATCTTAAGAATTTAGGAGAAAAATACACCGGCAAGGTGCGGGACGTTTATATTCAAAAAAATAAAGTTATTATGGTTTCTACTGACAGGTATTCTGCCTTTGATCGTAATCTGGCCTTGATTCCTTCTAAGGGACAAGTGCTCACCCAAGTTAGCCGTTTTTGGTTTGAGCAGACCAAAGACATTGTAAAGAATCATGTCATAGAATTTCCTGATCCAAACGTCGTAGTCGGTAAGAAATGCAAAGTCATTCCCATTGAAATAGTGCCGCGCGCTTATATCACAGGAGTTACCGGGACAAGCCTCTGGACACTTTATCAAAAAGGACAACGAGATTTTGGGGATTTTACCTTGCCTGATGGCATGAAAAAGAATCAGAAATTGAATTATCCGGTTTTGACTCCGACAACAAAATCTGCCGAGCACGATCGCCCGCTCACAACTAGAGAAATTTTGGACGAAAAAATAGTTAGTGAAGAAATGTGGAAAAAGCTTTCTGACACGGCAATTAAATTATTCAAACGCGGGCAAGAAGTGGCTCTAGCGCATGGACTTATACTGGTGGATACAAAATACGAATTCGGAATAGATGAGAAAGGGGAATTAACCCTTGTGGATGAAATTCACACTCCTGATTCTTCTAGATACTGGCAAGCCAATTCCTATAAAGAAAGAATAGAAAAAGGCTTAGAACCGGAAAATTTTGACAAGGAATTCCTGCGTTTATGGTTCAAGCAAAATTGCGATCCGTATAAAGACAAAGTGTTGCCGGAAGCTCCCCAGGACATGATTACCGAACTTTCTCGCAGATATATAAAAATTTACGAACAAATCACTGGACAAAATTTTAAAATCGAAACTGGAGATATTTCAAAAAGAATAGAGAATAATCTAAAAAAATATATTATATAAACATGTCTTTAAATTCAATTTCTCCCATAGACGGGCGCTATAAAAAATACACCGAGAAGCTTTCAGCTTTTTTTAGCGAGAGAGCCAGTATGAAATATAAAATTATCACAGAAGGGGAATACCTGATCACTCTTTCGGAAACTAAAGGACTAAACCTGCGAAAATTCTCTGGAAGAGAAAAGAATCTAATAAGAGGTCTGTATGAATTAAATGAAAATGATGCAGATATTATAAACCGAATCGAACTCAAAGGTTATAAAAATATAAAAGCGACCGAGCATGATTTCAAGGCAATTGAATACTATATAAAAGAAAAACTTGGAAATAGTAGCTTGAAAAATGTTTTAGAATTCGTACATTTTGGTCTTACCACCGAAGATGCTACTAATATTGCCTACGCGCTTATGATAAGTGAGAGCTTGAAAGAGGTATATATACCGACCCTAGAAGACGTCATAAATAAAATAGGAAAGCTCGCAAAAGAAAATAAAAATGCTCCGATGCTGGCGCGCACTCATGGTCAGCCAGCCTCACCCACAACCTTCGGCAAAGAAATGAAAATTTTTGAAGAGAGACTTAAGCGCCAACTTAACCAAATCAGAAGCCATAAAATACTTGTAAAAATGAACGGCGCTACAGGAAACTACAACGCTCTAATAATAGCTTATCCAAAAGTGAACTGGATAGAGTTTTCTCAAAAATTTATTACAAAATTGGCAAAGGAAAGAAGAGTAAAAATCGCAACAAACCTTTACACTACCCAAATCGAACCACATGACAGTTATATAGAGCTTTTTGATATGATACGCCGAGCAAATACTATACTCATAGATATGAATCAAGATATCTGGAGATACATCAGTGATGGATGGATAGGGCAAAAAGCGGTGGAAGGGGAAGTGGGGTCTTCTACAATGCCACACAAAATCAATCCTTTGTTTCTAGAAAATAGCGAGGGAAATCTGGGAATGGCAAACGCCCTGTTTGAATTTTTCGGAAGGAAACTTCCAATCTCAAGACTCCAAAGAGATTTGTCGGATTCTACGGTGCAAAGAAATATAGGAAGCGCCTTTGCTCACAGCTTAATCGCTCTTGAGTATTTAAAAAGACAATTGGGAAGAATAAAAGTGAATAAAGAAAACATGGAGAAAGATTTAAACAATCATCCGGAAGTAATTACCGAAGCTATTCAAACTATTTTGCGCCGTGAGGGCGAAAAAATGCCGTATGAAAAATTAAAAGAGCTCACTCGCGGGAAAACTGTGACCCTGGCTGACATTCATATATTTATTAAAAATCTTAAAATAGATGAAAAAATAAAAAAAGAATTGCTGAAAATAACGCCCAAAAACTACACCGGTCTGGCTTCCAAACTCGCTTCAAGGTAAGATAGAAAGATGCTGCTACGGATTTTTGCTTCTGCAATTTTATTGCTTTCCATACTTTTTATGCCCTTTTGGGTCTCTGTCGTTTTGGCTTTGGCGGGTATGATTTATTTCACATTTTTCTGGGAAGCGGTCTTTTTATTTTTTATTTCTGATCTGCTTTATCAAACAAAAGAACCGAGGTTTTTCAACATGCTTTTTATCTCTTTTCTGTTGGCCTTGGTTTGTTTTATAATTTTAGAATTATTAAAGAAAAAAATAAGGAAATGAATCTTGGAAAATTCTTAAAAAACAAGAGCAAGAATAATTTCGTGGAGCCGGATGAAATTTTCCTGGACTCGAAGAACTTGCAAAATTTTGATCGCCAACAATTTGAAGGCCGAATAGAAAAAACTATCCCTAAAAAAACCATTAACTTTCTTGGTGTTTTTTTTCTCTTGATTATTTTGATATTCGGAACCCGCTTGGTGTATCTACAGGTACAAAATGGTGATAATTACAGGAAAAGAAGCGAAAATAATATTTTGGAAAAAGTAAATATCTTCACGGAAAGAGGCATTATTTATGATAGAAATAAAAAAGAATTGGCTTGGAATAAAAAGAGTGACGATCCGTCTAATTTATACACCCGCGCTTATTTGTCTCCGGGATTTTCGCATCTGCTCGGTTATGTGAGCTATCCGGCAAAAGACAACGCGGGAAATTACTGGCAAAACGAATTTATGGGCAAAGACGGACTGGAAAAAAAATATAATAGCCAAATAAAGGGAGAAAACGGATCAAAGATAATAGAAACCGACGCCAAAGGAGTTATTCATTCGGAAAATATTATCAACATACCTAAAAAGGGAAACGATCTGGCTACTAGCGTAGACGCGCGCATCCAAACAGAATTATTTTCTTTAATTAAAAATTTATTCGAAAATTCTTTCACGGGCGGAGCTGGAATAATTATGGATACGCGAAACGGAGAAATAATAGCTTCCACCAGTTTTCCGGAATATAATTCCGAAATTCTTTCCTTAGGAAAAGATTCCAAAAAGATTAACAGCTATTTAAATGATAAAAGGAAATTTTTCTTGGATAGAAATGTTTCCGGCCTTTATGCTCCAGGATCCATCGTCAAGCCATTTTTAGGATTAGCTGCACTAATAGAAGGCGTAATCGATCAAACAAAAAAAATTCTTTCCACCGGTTCTATTTCTATTCCTAACCCTTATTTTCCGGATCAAAAAACAGTTTTTAAAGATTGGAGAGCAAATGGCTGGACCAATATGGCAGAAGCGCTGGCTGTTTCTTCCGACATTTATTTTTATGAAATAGGGGGAGGTTTTGAAAATCAAAAAGGACTTGGTATTGCTAATATAAAAAAATATGCGGAGCTTTTCGGTTTAGGAGAAAAAACAGGTGTTGATTTGCCGGATGAAATCGAAGGTATTATTCCTAGTCCGGAATGGAAAATGGCTAATTTCAACGGAGATCCTTGGCGTATCGGAGACACTTATAACACGGCTATTGGACAATATGGATTTCAAGTTACCCCGATGGAAATAGTGCGGGCTATCGGAGCAATTGCGAATTATGGAAAGCTGTTCACTCCGCATTTTTTATTGGAAGATAAGGAAATGGAAAAAAAAGTGGAAATCATAAATATAAAAAAAGAATATTTTGACGTGGTGCATGATGGTATGCGACAGGCGGTCACTTATGGCACTGCCTTAAATTTAAATGTTCCTTATGTGCAAATAGCCGCTAAAACCGGCACCGCCCAGCTTGGAACCGCTAAAAACAAGGTAAATTCTTGGATTGTTGGTTTTTTCCCTTACGAAAAGCCGAAATATTCTTTTGTTGTTATGCTGGAAGCCGGTTCTTCAACCAGCGGCAGAAATGCGTCCTCTGTCATGCGAGAACTTCTGGACTGGATGTCCATCAACACTCCGGAATATTTTGAATAAAATTACTAAAATATGCTAATAATTAAAGGTATTTTACCTTTCCTTTTAATTTACCTAGTATCAATCGCTTCAAGTGATTGTGTAAGCTTCAATACATACGCGTTGTCTGTGCGTATGTCTCTCTTGGTCAGATAAAAAATCAGACTAAGTGAACTCGTTTGATTGTGTAGTTTCTGTATAAAGAAGAAGCTGCGCATATGGTTCACTTAAAATAGTGTGTCTTCTTTATCGCCCCCGTTATTTGGCATATCAAATGGGGAAACGATGGGTTGGAATGTGTCTAGCTACAATTTTCTGAACGAATAAGATCTGAAAGCAATACCGTTCAAAGAATTGTGGGACGACTCCATGTAAAATATCGCTCAAAAGAAGAGGAGCGTTTACGTGCAGTTACCGAGGCGGGGTGACCCGACCTCACGGGACAAGCTTTCTTGCGCATACGTTGCCGCAAGAAAATAGATGGTACTCCAAAGGGCATCTATTTATAAAAGGAATTTTCGCGAGGGCGCGATTTCCAGCAGCAGATAGTTGATAGTTTGGGGCGCGGCCGGGTCCTCTTTATTTTTTTTATACCAATTTATTTTCTTACTATCTTTTACATATGTTTAACATCGTAAGATAATACGAAATAGAATTTATTAAATTAGGTGTTTGCATTTTTTATATTTATGCAATACAATGTACCTATGAAAAAAGCACGAATACTTTTGATTTTGGGCCTTTGGGTGGCAGTATTGCCGTACTTGGGTCTTCCGTATTCTTGGAAAGATATCTTAATGACTCTTTCCGGACTCGGACTTATTTATTTCAGCTATGTTCTGTATCAGGAAGCAAAAACAAAGGAAGTGAAAGAAGAAAAAATTTTTGATAATTTTTCAGAAAATAAGTTTTTAAACGAGGGAGAAATATAACATCCAATAATGCAAAATTTTTTAAAAACAAGACATATCATTGCTATCGTCTTCCTTTTTGGTCTTTTTTTTGTTTGGGGTATTTACATAGGTTTAAATAATCGTCCGGAAATAGAAAAAGTCATAGGTCTTTCCAATAAGGAGACACAAGTTATAACAGAAACAGATTTTTCTCCCTTTTGGAAAGTCTGGAATACCATCAATGAGAAATACCCAAAGGCGGACAAATTAATTGATCAGAATAAGGTTTATGGAGCTATCTCGGGTCTTGTAGGCTCACTGGACGACCCATACAGTGTGTTTTTTGGCCCAGATGAAGCAAAAGATTTTGAAGATGAAATAGCCGGTAATTTTACAGGCATTGGCATGGAGGTGGGTATGAAAGACAAAATTCTTACAGTTATCGCTCCGCTTAAAGATACTCCCGCCTATCGGGCAAATATAAAATCCGGTGATAAAATTCTTAAAATCGATAAAATAGTTACCTCCGGTTTGAGCATCGAAAAAGCAATAAAATTAATAAGAGGCGAAAAAGGCACCACCGTCGCGCTTACCATCTTTCGTGAAGAAAACAAGGACCCGATGGAAATAAAAATTGTCAGAGATGTTATCAACATACCAACCCTTGATACAGAATTCAGACCAGATGGCATTTTTGTCATAAAACTTTATAGTTTTTCCGCTAATTCAGCGAGCCTTTTCCGCAATGCGATAAAAAGTTTTGCTGAATCTGGAACCGAAAAATTATTACTGGACTTGCGAGGAAATCCGGGCGGATATTTAGATTCGGCTGTCGATATATCAAGTTGGTTTTTGCCAAATGGAAAAACCATTGTGACTGAAGACTACGGCGATGATAAAAAACCGGAAATATTCAGGAGTAGAGGCTATAATGTATTTAATGATAAATTAAAGTTTGTTATCTTAATAGATAGCGGGTCTGCTTCGGCCTCGGAAATCGTGGCCGGCGCAATGCAAAATCATGGACGCGCCAAACTCGTGGGCAGTCAAAGTTTTGGAAAAGGTTCTGTGCAAGAAGCAATCAAGATTACTCCAGATACTCTTTTGAAAATTACTGTTGCCAAATGGCTCACGCCGAATGGAACTTCTATTTCAGAAAAAGGTCTAACTCCGGATTATCCGGTGGAAATTACTAAAAAAGATTTAGAAAAGAAGAAAGATCCGCAGTTAGATAAAGCGGTGGAGCTGTTACTAAGTGGAAAGTTGTAAAGTTATTCAGCCCAAGGCTGATCCGCCTAGGGCGGAAAAATTATAAAGTAAAAAACAAAAAATGCAGGTAATATTTTTACATGATGTGCCAAGGGTAGGGAAGAAGTATGATGTAAAGGAAGTAAATGACGGCTATGCTGTGAATTTTTTGTTGCCCAGAAAATTAGCCGTTATCGCTACGCCAAAAGCCGTGGCAGAACTTGAAATGCGACAAAAGGAAATTGTCTTGGAGAGGGAAGTGCAGGAAAGTTTGCTCCTGAAAAATCTAGAGGAAATAAAAGGCAAGACTATTACAATCAAAGGCAAAGCCAACGAACTTGGACACCTTTTCTCGGCAATTCATAAAAAAGAAATCGTGGAAGCGATGAAGGAGCAAAATCGCGCGGACATTGGTGAAGAATTCATTGTTCTGGAAAAACCGATCAAACAAGTAGGGGAGTTCGAAATCCCTATTTCTATAAAGGGTAAAAATTCATCGTTTAAGCTTATTGTGGAGAAAATTTAATCTACGTTAACCACTTTTTTGACCACGGTTTGCCCATTGAAAGAAATTTTGCGGCGAGAGCCGAATTTGACTGTGCCATCTTTGAGAGCGAAAAGGGTATGATCCTTACCTAGACCTACATTGTTGCCCGCCATAACAACCGTACCGCGCTGACGAACGATAATACCACCAGACTTGGCTTTTTGACCATCCGCAAGCTTAATACCTAGGTATTTGGGCTGTGAATCTCTTAAATTTTTGGCGGTACCGCCGGCTTTTCTATGTGCCATAAATTAGGTTCTAGGTTATAGCTTCTAGGAGCTAGTTATTATATAATTCAATAACAAAACTAAGTATAATTCATTATATGGAAAAAATCAAGCAATTCATTGAAAGTGAAAAGGGTGAAGATATTTTGGTGGTTATTATTGTTATTTTAGTGGGTTTGGGTTCGTTTGAATTGGGCCGTCTATCAAAAGAAGGCAGCTCGTCAGGCATTAAAATCGAATATACGAACCAAAATGGCACACAGGAGGCAAATGTTGTCTCAGCGATAAGTTCTCCAATAAAAATTTCTGCCGCGGAAAATTCTGCCGGAAAAAATTTTTTCGCTTCAAACAGGGGAACAAAGTATTATTCCTTGGGGTGTTCCGCAGGTAAAACTATCGTACAAAAAAATAGAGTTTATTTCGCCACTAGGGAAGAGGCCGAAAAGGCAGGGTACGAGCTTTCGAACTCGTGCAGATAAATTATATCCGTGTCGCACAATATATGTTCTGCGACATATATATTATAGTGTAGCTATTTATTTCACGCTAAGAAACAAATCTTTGAGCCAATCGAGAGCCTGTTTGAACCAATTTATAATTTCCGCCCAAGATAAATGAAAATAAGCTAATATACCGGATATTGTCAGACCAAAATAACGCATTATGAGAAGAGCGATAATAATTACGATTATTAATTTCAAAAATCCGCCTTTTTTACTTTTTATTTCATTTGTCATATCCATATATTTTACTACAAGGCTAATAATAACACAAATTAAATCCTTCTGAGCAGGACAAAAGGCGTCATTTCGTCATTTTGCCCCATTGGATTATCCAGCAACACCAGCCTGAGGTCTTTTTTACTTAAGAAAACTCCCCTGCTGAAACCTAAAATTTTTGTATTTATATTATTTCCGTCTATGATGACAGTTGGGAAATTAAATTTGTCTTCAATTTCTTGGCATGTTTTCACAGGATTTTCTGGCGGCAAGATCACATGTTCTTTGTACATATCCATCGCATCAGGATTAAAACCATCAATTTCTGACACCCTTTTCCCTGCTACCACCCAAAAAACTCCTTTTATCCCAAAAATTTTTCCAAGCGCTCCTAAAATTATCGCTAAAATTATTCTTAGTTTTCCGGAGATATCCACTACTACTTGCATTTTTTCCGCTCGAGAAAAACCAATATCATTTGGATATTTTTTTACTCCTTTGACGATAAGTTTTGCTAGCCATCCCACTATCACTGTGGAAATATGCCGAAAATTATTCTGACAAACAGATATTATTTTTTCTGAGATGACTAAACAATCTCCCTTTTGAAATTCTCGTAGAATATATTTTTCTATAATAGAAAAAAGTTCGTCGCCAAAATTTATAATATGCGTTTTAACTGGTATTCGAGCATACTTTTGGCCGGCGATTTTTATTGTTAAATTTTTGCCTTTGTTGGGTAAATTTTTTTTCATTTTTAAATTAAAAAAAGTTTTTAATAAGGCAACTTTGGTAAATAATAAAGCGGATTCAGATAAGCATTGATGGGGGCTAACGGCATGGTATAAACTTTGCCTTCGCAGGTCGTACTCGGTCTTTTTTGAACACTAGCTGCACTGCTGACATAGACCGACACGTGCAAATGGGGCCCCGTCGTATGCCCCGTATTGCCACTATAACCAACAATATCGCCCCTTTCTACCTTTTGCCCTTCATATACCTTTATAAGCGATAAATGCCCGTATGCGCTCGCCAAACCATTATTATATTTTATGAATATCCATTTTCCAAATGAAGTGCCGATACAAGTTTCGTCGGTATTGCCAACGCCCAAGACTATTCCTTCAGCCATCGCTTTGACCGGAGTACCGATCGAGGCCCGAAAATCTGTACCGCTGTGACTACCTGAAGTATAAAGCCTTTTCGAATCAACGGTTTTTCCAAACATTTGCGTGACATATATTGTATCAAGTGGCCAACTTAACACTCCGCCGGAAGGAAGTTTGGATGGATCAAGAATAAATTGCAACTGTGATTCATAATCGCGTAATTCTTTTTCCAGGATTTCTTTTTTTGTCAATTGATCTTTCAAAAGTTTTTGATAATTGGCCTCGCTATTTTTTGTCACTCTTAAAAGACGATTTTTTTCATTTGTATTCCGCACCACTATTTTCTGTTGATCCGAAAGCTTGGACTTAAGCGCCGTGAGTTCATTTTTGGCGTCAATAGTTTCTTTTTTGGTGTCTTCTAATTCATTTTTTATCTGCTTTAATTTAACCACATCTTCTCTAGTCTTTTCACGGATAGTAATTAAACTGTCTATATCATTCCAAATCACAGTAAAATCATTCGGAGACAAGAGAGTTTCCAATAAACTGCTTCTTTCGAATTCATCAGTTTGTTGAATTCCAAGTTTAATCGATTTTAGGTTGTTTGTTATAGTCTTCTCTTTATCGCCTATATCTGAACTCAGGCTTTCTATTTTTAGATTTGTTTTATCAATCTTTGTTTGAATCACATTTATATTAGCTACCAATTTTTTTCTGGTTAAATCAAGTTCTCGGATGGATTTGCTTAAAGAGCTTTTTTGTTCTCCGATATTATCAAGCTCTATTTGATAGGCTTTTATTTCTTCCTCTAGTTTAGCGATATCGGAATCTTTTTGATTTATTTTATTTTGAAGCTCAACCGCAGTTTGCGCAAAAGAAAAAGCGGTAGGAATCAATAAAAGAACTAAATACAAGGCAAGACCTTGTAATACAAGGTCTTGCCTTGTATTTTTAAACAGCTTTCTGTAATCTAGATAAGGTTTCATTTTTTCCTATGATGGAAGCTATGATAAAAGGGTCTGGAGATTTATCCATTCCGGAAAGGGCGTATCTTACCGGATGCAACAGCTCTCCCCTACTTTCTAATTTATCGGCTATCTGCATCAGAACCTTTTTTATATTTTCTTTGGTAAAATCTTTTTCGTTCAAACCTTCCAAAACATTCAGTGCCTGTTTTAAATTATTCAAAGTTTTTTCCGGCGAAGAATTTTTATATACAAGTTTTTCTTTGGCGTATGCCGGTTTTTTGAAAAAGAAATCCAGCTCTCCTTTTTCAGCCATATCTTTCACATCGCCCCATTTTGAAATACGTTCAAAAATAACAGGAATGAGTTTGGACTCTCTCTTATCCGGAGGCAGCCACGCCAAAATGTTTTTTTCTATTTCTTCCGGCGAAAGCAATTTTATATGCTCTTTATTGAGCCAATCAAGTTTTTCGGAATTAAAAACTCCTCCGCTTTTTCGTATTTTATTTAGATCAAACTTCTGTATCAGTTCAGCTAAGGTAAAAACCTCCTGCTCTCCGCCAGGATTCCAGCCGATGAGCGCCAAAAAATTTATAATCGCTGCGGGCAAATAACCCAAATCCCTATATTCTAGGGCAGGTATTACTTCGGGATCCCTTTTAGAAAGTTTAGCTCTATCTTTGCTTAAAATAAGAGGCAGATGGGCATAGAGCGGCCGCGAGGCGCCAATCGCCTCTTGGATCAGAATTTGCCTTGGCGTGTTGGCAATATGTTCTTGCCCGCGTATTACGTGAGTTATGCCCATTTCATAATCGTCTATTACGGCGGTCAGATTATAAAGCGGTTCGGTCAAACTTTTGGCGATAACAAAATCTTTTAGATCTGTTGTGTTGAAAGTGATATTGCCTAAAATAATGTCGTTGAAAGTGATTTTTTTATTGGGATTCTTAAAACGGATCACCTCGTTTCTCTGCCCTGCTTCTTTTATTTCTTCTTTGGAAACATAGGCAAAACCATCAGCTATCATTTTTTCTAAATATTTTTTGTATATTTCCGTTCTTTCCGATTGCCTAAAAAATTTGTCAGGCTTCAACCCCAGCCATTCGAAAAGCTTCAGAAAATCATCTTCATATTCTTTTTTTGATCTTTCTTTGTCCGTATCTTCACTGCGAAGGATATATATACCCTTATTTTTCCTGGCAAAAAGATAATTATACAAAGCGGAACGAACACCGCCTAAATGAAATTGGCCCGTCGGTGACGGTGCAAATCTAGTTACAACTTTTAGTTCTGACATATTTACATAATAGCATAAAAATTCAACCCCCTAAATCCCCCTTGTCAGGGGGACTTTATACTACCCTACCCTTCACCCTGATAAGGGAGAGGTCGGGAGAGGGTTTTAGTTCTTCTTATTAAATCCTGAATAATTTTTTCTGTATTATTAATAACTTCTTCATTTGTGTATCTTACTATTTTCAATCCAAATTTTTCCTGCAAAATAGTGTCCCTTTCTTGATCTCTCACTTTTTGAAAATCATGAATAATCCCATCTATTTCGATCACAAGTCCTAAACTTGAACAATAAAAATCGACAATAAAATGATCAAGTGGCTTTTGTCTAGTAAATTTAAAATTCAGCAAATCTTTATGTTTTAAAATTCTATTCCAGAAGATTTTTTCTGCTTCTGTGGTTTCTTTTCTTAATTCTCTTGCTCGAGAAACTAGATTTTTTTCGTAAGGAATAAAAGGAATGTTATACTTTTGCATTGATTTAATTATATCAAATTCAACCCCTCTTACATCTCCCCTTATCAGGGGAGAAAAAATTCTCTTCGTATTTACATCCCCCTGATAAGGGGGAACGAGGGGGTTGCATTTTATTCCTCCCTGATAAGGGAGGCTAGGAGGGTTATATTTTTAATTTTTAATTTATCTTTCGTGGCTTAAAGCGATATCCACCAAGGCCTGGGCGATTTTCATCGCCGCATCGGGTTTATTGAAAACTTTCGCGCTCTGCGACATGCTGTCGTAAATTTCATGATCTCCTGTAATCCTCTCAATTTCTGCGCTTAAAATATTGGCAGTCGCATTTATTTCTTCAATAACACTGCAGGCGCCGGAACGAGCGTAGTTAAAAGCGTTCTTTTTTTGATGATCCAGATTTGTATTGGTAATAGGTATTAAAATAGACGGGATACCCCAAGAGGCTATTTCAAACAACATTGATCCAGCTCTAGAAACTATAATGGTAGCCACCCCAGCAGTCATTTTCAAAGGCAACGGGCCGAGAAAAGACAAAGGTAAATATCTTAGCTTATGCGGATGATCAGCCAATATAACATTGGCTCGATCTTGAACTGCTTGAAAATTGTTTATGCCGGTTTGATGGATAATCTGATAATTACCTACCAGCCTGGGAAGCGCGTCCAAAACAGTATTGTTGATAAGTTCCGCGCCCAAAGATCCCCCCAGGACAAGAATAATCGGTATATCTCCTTCCAGCTTAAAATAATCCAGAGCTTCCCTGCGCGCGGCAGGATGCTCTATTTCGGCCCTGATCGGCTGACCCGTCCAAGCTACTTTTTGTTTTGGGAAAAAAGAACCAGTTTCTGCAAAGGAAACGGCGATCTTCTTGGCAAAATGCCCAGCCCATTTATTTACTCGGCCGGGAGCAGAATCTGATTCGTGAATTACCACGGGAATGCGTAAAATTCTGGCGGCAAAAAGCGTTGGAAACGAAGCGTATCCGCCCTTGCCAAAAATTACGTCCGGATAAATTGAAAATATTTTAAAAAGACTATTGATCACTCCAAAAAAAGTCCGAAAGATGTCCAAAAAGTTTTTCAAAGAAAAATAAGTGCGCATTTTGCCAGTCTTAATTGCTTCATACAAAATTCCATTTTCAAAAAGCATTTCTTTGTCATAAGGATTATCAGAAATATAATATAGTTTGACCCCTAGTATATTTTCTTGGTCTATTATTTTATTAACTTTTTGGGCAATAGCGATAATGGGATAAAAATGCCCGCCTGTTCCTCCGCCTGTAAAAACTATTTTCATATTAATTTCTGTTATATTTTGACACTTGGAACACAATACCCACTGCCATGAGATAGATCATAAGCGAAGTGCCACCATGGCTCATAAAAGGAAGCGGCACCCCCGTTAACGGCAATACTCCAGTTATGGAGGCAATGTGCATAAATGATTGCACCGTGATGAGTATAACAATTCCGGACACCAAAAGTCTACTAAAGAGGTCCGGAGAATTGTTGGCAATCCGAAACCCACGCAGAACAAAAAGCAAATAAAGAAATAGTACCCCCACTACCCCGACAAAACCAAATTCTTCGCCCAGAACAGCGAAAATGGAATCGCCCTGCGGCTCCGGAAGATAACTGAATTTCTGAATACTTTGACCGAATCCTCGTCCAAATATCCCCCCCGAGCCTAGGGCGATAAGCGATTGCTGAATTTGATAAGAAGAGCCTCGTGGGTCACTGGATGGATCGATAAAGGTTTTAACCCGTTCCTGAAGATAGGGCGTAAAAAAGATGAGAGCGCCTAATACAAGCGCCACTGCTGTCCCAATGCCTAAAATATATTTCAGAGGAACGCCAGAAATAAAGAGCATTGAGATTCCAGTCATAACAATCAAAATAAAGCTTTTCGTATCCGGCTGTTTAAATAAAATTACAGCGATAACCGCAAGCATTATGCTAAATGGCAGAACTCCGAATCTAAAATCCTGCACTTTATTTTTTACCCAAGAGAGCCAAGCCGCAAAATAAATTACAAATCCGAACTTTAAAATTTCCACCGGCTGAAAAGAAAAACCAAAAAATTGTATCCACCTTTGCGCTCCTCCGCGGCTCCATCCTAAATCAGGGATAAAAACAGCTGCGGTTAAAAGTATCGATATTAAAAAAATAAAAAAAGCGTATTTGCGCCAAAACTTATAATTTATTTTTGAACAAAGATACATTCCAATAAGTCCCAAACCAAGACCTAGAACTAACTGGCTGAAAAGCACAGAATAAAAAATCTTTTCATTTTTAGCCAGAATTCCCAGAGATGCAGAAATAAACATAAGAACTCCAACGGTAATAAGCAGAAACACGATTATTAAAAAAAATCTGTCCAGTTTTTTTTCTTTCATGTTTACCTGCTTATAACTGCTAAAATTATGCCGATAATGGCAAAGACGACTGAGATAATCCAAAAACGCATAGTAACTTTATAAGATGACCAGCCAACTGCTTCAAAATGGTGGTGAAGCGGAGCAAGTTTGAATAATCTTTTTCCTCCTCTTAATTTTTTTGAAACCAATTGCAGAATAACTGAACCAGAAGTGAGCACAAGAGGCAACGCGACAATTGGAAGAATAAAAACCGAGTCAGTCAGAAATGCCAGAGTCGCTAAAGTAATAGTCAGCCCCATGATGCCTGTTTCACCCATATAAAATCTGGCCGGCGGGATATTAAACCAGAGAAATGCCAGGATCGCCCCAGTCGCAACCGCGGAAAAGGCGGCCAGGTCCATTTGATTGTTGGCATACGCGATTGCGGAATACGCCGCAAAAATAGAGGCAAAAACTCCTCCCGAGAGTCCGTCGATACCGTCAATCACCCCTCCAGAAAACGTCGCCAGCGCGACTATTATAAAAAATGGGATGATAAAAATACCTAAATACATTTCTCCGCCAAAAGGAACATGAAAAGATGTTATGCCTAATTTATAAAAAAACCAAAGACCGATGAGAAGGGAAATGAAACTGACAAGAAAAACTTTCCACTTGCGCCAAGATTTGTCGTCACGGGCAAACCTGCCATTGCCGTAAATTTGAATAAAATCGTCCCAAAGTCCGATAAGCGATCCGAAAAGAAGCGTGAAGGTCGGTATAAGGGTTTGATTGCGGCTTAAAAAATTCATTTCATAATTGAGATTTGAAGGAAATAAAACTGATGCCAGATAAAAAATAAGTATGGTGAAAAGCACCGAAACCCATATTATTATTCCGCCAACGCGCGGAGTTTTTAATTCCTCTTTTTCGTTATGAATTCTAGAAAAATCAGAAACGGCTATAGTTGTATTTCTGGAATATTTTTTCCACATTTTGTACTTATAGAAAAAATGGGCGGCAATCGGCGTTAGGAATAATCCAAAGAAAAAGGCCATTGTGGTCGGCACAAAAATTTTAATTAAATTTAGGTACATAGAACCATTGTAACATATATTTTTTTGATTAAAATACACTAGTGTGTTATTGTTCCGAAATAACTAAAATGAATAAAGACACTTTAAAACGCGTTTTGCCTATGCTGGTGTTTGTTCTTTTATTGATGCCGATAGCTACTTCTTCCCTCTTGGATTTAGAGCAAAGAAAAGTGAATGAACTGCTTTTAGAACAAGAGCGTGTCCAAAGAGAAGCCGAGCAAAAAATTTATTTAATGGGCAAGTTTGATCCAGCGCAAAGAGAAGATTTTGTTTTAGTACCTCAAGAATACACCATAGTTCCTAATAAAATATATTTAAGAAAAGAAACTTTAGAAGCTTTTTTGTGGATGTCAGCAACCGCTGAAAAGGATGGAATAGAATTGAAAATTGCTTCGGCTACTCGCAATTTTGACTATCAAAAAGATATTTGGGAGAAAAAATGGACTGGTTTTACTTTTGTAGATGGGCAAGATTTATCAAAAAGTTTGCTTGATGGGTTAGAAAGATTTCAAAAAATTCTGGAGTATAGTTCAGTTCCGGGAACTTCTCGTCATCATTGGGGCACGGATGTAGACATAAATAATGCGAATTTGGAATATTTTGAGACAGCAGAAGGTGAAAAAGTGTATGACTGGCTTACAAAAAATGCACCTCGATTTGGATTCTGCCAAACTTATAATCTGAAAGGTAGCATCAGGTCAACCGGCTACAATGAAGAAAAGTGGCATTGGTCCTACCTGCCGCTGGCCAGAGATTTTACGCAAGAATACAGAAAAATAATAACAGAGGAAGACATAAAAGGATTCCTGGGAGACGAAAATATCCCAGCTTTGGATTTGATGAATAATTATGTTTCAGCCATTAATCCCGCCTGTATCTGAAACACATTCTATAATTCTATAGAATATTAGAATAGCCCTAGTACACTTCCTGCTGATAACATTTCTCGCAATAAACAATTTCCGGACGGTCGGGAGCATAACTTGTTTCAAATTCCACTTTGCACTTCCCTGCCCCGTGAAAATGGTTTTCTTTGTCACACATACATTGTCGATGATGTAATTCTGGTAAATTACGCCACTTAACTCTATCAACATGTCTGCAATTAAAACAAAATCTGGGTAGAGGCAACTTTGCTTGACGGTAGAAATCTAATTCTTGTTTGGTAATACGAAAGGCGGTTGCACAATCAACATTACAACCAAATGTATGACTATTAGTTTCTTCGTGCTCACATTGAATTACTTCTTCAAGAATTTTATCCGATACTTTATCGATATTATCTTCAAGTTCGCTGGCTTTTTTCGTAATAATATAATTTCTTTTTTCTGGCTTTTTCCAACAATACCCTTTCTTTTTCGCCTCGTCTTCAGTAATCGAAAAATACTCGGAGGCTTGCGACTGACCGTAGCCATGAGGAGCTATATCTACCGGAAAAAATTCTCCAAATCGATAAACTCGTTTCTTTGCGTCAATATAAGGCATCTCATCCATATGTTTTTTTATCTTTGGAAGCAAATTAAAATATTCCTCTTTGCTATATTGTTTGTTTAATATGCAATAATTTTTGCTCCGCAAGGCCACGCACCCGAAAACATTCGATATATTTCGACAATTTATTGAGTAAAAACTATCACTTACGACAGCACATTCAGTTACACCGACTGTTTTATGTATTCCATTTCCACAACAACTTGTTTCGTATGCAAGCTCTGTTCCTTCACTAGAAGTTATGTCTATACTGTCATTATTAGGAGGATAAATCACACTCTGACAATGTTTCATATTTTTTGCGTTTCCAACAAAAAAACAGTTAACTAATTCCGTGCCATTATAAATATAATCTCCTGTACTATGCGTCACTTGAATACTGTGCTGAAATTTAACTGGGGATTTTTGCCATAATCCTTCGGCAAGTTTTCTTGCTTGTTGAATACCAGACCAAGAATCAAGTTTCATTTCAGCTAGCTTAATATTATAAGTTTCTTTATCATATGGCTTGTTAAAAATATGATAATTTTTATTTCGGAGACTACTGCAACCAAAACAGTTTATACACCCTACACAATCTTGGCTAAACCAAACATCTACACATGCGGTACAATCTCTAGAAAAATAAGTTTTATATGACTGATTAGTATTTAGACAGTAATAACATAATTCACAGTCTTTTAAATTTAAAGCGTCAAAACATTGTTTGCTATAAAGCAAGGTTACATTATATGCGCTATCTTCATCATAACCAGAATCAAAACACATATAACAATTTCTAGAAAAAGCTGAAACGCTGTAATTGCAATTTACCATTTCCATTGACCACATTATGCCCCACGGCACTGCATTATAAAGATCGCGAATTTGATCGAAAAAAGGCCTGGAAAAATCATACTCCCTGCCATAATCAAGGGGGTCCCATTTATCGCTGTTCCAATAATCATTGCTATATACTGGCATTGGATTCCCGGGTGGAATAAATGTAAATATTTTAGCGCCTGTTGCATCGCAAGTTCGCATATAAAAATGACGCATATTCCGGAAAGCCATTCTACGTATCGCTCGACATTTCCAACACCAAGTCGGCGGAGGGACTTTTATTTTTTCATAAAAACCAAAATCATCCGGCTCTATCACGAAACCTTTTTTACAATTCTGGCAAATTTTATTTTCACTTTTCATAATTTTTAATTATGACATTATCGATAATATCATAATATACTTAGTACACTTCCTGCTGGTAACATTTTTCGCAATAAACAATTTCCGGCCGCTCTGGCGCATACGAAGTTTCAAATTCTACTTCACACTTCCCTTTGTGATTATTATGCTTTTTGTCACACATGCACTGCCTATGCCAAAGCCTGAAGGGATTTATGCGTTTCAATCTTGCTTCATGACGACAATAAAAACATCTTCTTGGAATTGGAATTTCCATTTTTCTATAGAATATTAGTTCGTTTGGAACAATTTTATAATTTCTTTTACAATCAACACAAACAAGCACTTCGTCCAATATTGAATCCTCTATTTCATTTATGCTGTCAGGAATACTTTCTGGTTTTAATGTTTCCTTGCCAGTTGTTCGCTGTATATTTTCCTGCCAATTGAAACCTTTGCCCAGTGCTTCATCTCGTGTTAATAAAAAATGATTCATCGCTTCAGTTTCATTATAACCAAATGGCGAAAGCTCTATCGGATAAAATTCCCCAAATTTATAGCTGTTTCCTGTTTTATCAATATGGGGTATTTCCCCCATCTGTTGTATAATTTTCGGCAAGATTTTTTCGTATTCTTCTTTGGTGTATTGCTTATTAAAAATACAATATTTTTTACTTTTAAGCCCCACACATCCAAAAAGCGATTTAGAGGAATGGCAATGTTCTGTATACAATACGTCCTGACTTTTCCAAGAATAAATCCCAAATAAATTCCGGCTAGAATGATCGCATACCAGACCCTCATAACACTCGCTTAATTCTCCTCCACCGGACATGTCGTAGGAGTCTTTCATGTCGGCAACCAAATCGCAAGATCGACAATTTTCTGATTTTTTGGCAATGAAACAATCTTTTAAATTTTTAGAGTATGAAACGACGTCGCCAGTGATATTTCTGCCATTTTGAAAATTATGTGCATACCTGCGGGGATATTTTAGAATAAAATCATCATATTCTTTCTGCGCTTTTTCCACCCCGCTAAAAGTATCTAATCGGTAGCTTTCTAAAATTTTTTCATATTCTTTTTTGGAGTATTGTCTGTTTTTAAAATAAAATTTCTTATCACGTAATCCGGCACACATAAAGCAATTGGAACAATTCCGACAATCGTATAAAAATTGGGAATCGATGCAAGCCAGACAAAATTGGGAGTATTTGACCCTATAAGACAGACTCACAATCATACATTCATACAGCCATTCGCTTTTGGATCTGATATTCATACAATCCATTATGTCCTTGCCTGCAAGTATAAAATAACTGTACAAAACATTTTCAACATACCAAGCGACAAAAACCATATAACAATTTTTCCCAAACGAAAAATCTTGTGTGTATTCACAATTTAAACTCGCGATACCATTATCATTTATCAATGCCATATGCGGAATTTTTAATGAAAACTTATGAAATTGCTCAAAAAAAGGACGAGAAAAATCATAGTCCTGTCCGTAGTTAAATGGATCCCAAGCATCACTCCACCAGCACTTGTTGCAGTAAATGACAACGCCAGATTCTTTAGAATAAATTGTCACCACTGATTTTTTACATAAGCCACATACCCCACTATACAAAGAAATATTATTTCTCCAAGCATTTCTGCGCTGCCTCCTGCACTCCGGGCAAAACGTCGGCGGAGGGACTTTTATCTTTTCATAAAATCCAAAATCATCCGACTCAATAGTGAAGTCTTGTTTGCAATTCTGGCAATTTTTTATTTCTGATTTCATAAATTCACCTTACCCCTACCCATCCTCCCCCTATTTAGGGGGAGGTGCCCAGTTAATCTCTTGGGGCGGAGGGGGTATGAGAGGTCTCTTCTTCCTCTTTCAAATTCTCCGCGGCAATGTTCATGGAATTACTCACCTCCGAGTAGTCCGGCAATTCTGTCACCGATTTTACGCCTATATATGATAAAAGTTCAAAACTGGGCTTGTAAATGTAACGTCTGTTGTCTTTTGGATCTACACTTCTTTCTATCAATCCGCGCACAGACAAAGCGCGTAAAGTAAAACTGGAATTCACGCCTCGAATGTAATCAATTTCGGCTCGATTTACTCCGTTTTTATAAAGAATAATAGATAACGCTTCCAGACTGGCTTTAGAAAGATCTTTGTTCAGTTCTTCTTTCTGCAAGTCTTCAATCAGCTTGGAAAGTTCCGGCGCTGTGCCGAGCGCAAGATCGTTTTCTTTTTCCAACAACACTATACCCCGCGTTTTTAAATTTTCTTTAAGTTTTTCTATGCCTTCATTTATTTCACTCTGACCAACTTTCAAAATCTCTCCGAGTCTTTTTCGCGAAATCGGCTCCCCTTTCCAAAACAATATCGCTTCTATCTTGCATTCCAGGTTCATAGGTTCTAGTTGCTAGGTTCTAGTTTATTAATTTCGATATCATTTTCATTTTGTACCGCATTCAGTATGCCTTGTCGTACTAGCTCAAGCATAGCCAGAAATCCAACTATTGTTTCTAGTTTGTCTTCCTTTTTAAACATGGAATTGAAACTGGTTTTTAACGCAGTTGTGATTCTCGCCGTGAGTTTTTCTATCATTTCTTCTATGCTGATGACTTTTCGCACTTCCACTTCCGGCAGAAATACTTTTTTAGGCATTGAGCCCAATACATCGCGGACAAAACCCATCATGCTTTCTTTGGTTATCTGCTCATCCGGCAAAAATACCAGAACTTCGCTTTTTCTTTCCAGGGGCGCAAAAATTATCCTCTTGCCGAAATTGCTTTTTATATTTCCTCCGAGTTTTATAAAAAGCTGATACAGGCGCAACCTCTCTTCCAGACTGCGTATGTCCCCTTCTTCCTCCGAAGTAAGGTTTAGATTAGGCAGGAGCGATTTTGATTTGATTAAAATAAGCGTGGAAGCCACCAGCACAAAGCTGGCAATTTCCGAATGGTGCAGGTCACCCAGTTTGTTCATATAATTCAGGTAATCTTCGGTCACCGCCGCGAGCGACACATCATTGATGAATAGCTTCCGCTTTTCCACTAGCTCTAAAAGCAGTCCAAACGGCCCTTCGAAACCCATTGTCTTTATCTTAAATTTTTCTTTTTCCACCCTTATATATTAGCATTTTTGGCAAAAAAAGATATAATGAAACGCATGAAAAGAAAATATGAACCGAGTAGACTAATTCTTGACCGCTATGCTAAAGTCTTGGTTCGTTTCGCTCTGGGCGGCGGAGAAGGCATAAAGAAGGGTGATGTCGTCCAGGTCAGCAGTTCTGAATCTGCCCGCAGGCTTTATTTTGCCGTATGTAATGCCATTATTGACGCTGGTGGCCATGTATTGTCGAACTATTCGCCTGACGCGGAACAGGGAGATCGCCGGCGCAGTGAAAGTTTTACCAGATATTTTTACGAACATGCGCAGGACCACCAGATGGACCACTTTCCCCATAAATATCTTAAGGGGTTAGTGGACCAGATGGACCATTCTGTTTTTATTCTGGCGGATGC